>JAXFOH010000145.1:0-22784 GCA_034180465.1 Opitutales bacterium | reverse complement strand
TTTTTTACCTGCCTGTTCGAAAACATTTCAACAAGTCTAAAATACGCTTCGTCGGTTTTAGCCAAAATCATAATGCCAGAAGTTTCCTTGTCGAGCCTGTGTACAATTCCCGGTCGCATTGCGCCGCCTGCATAGCTTAGGTTGCCTTTTGTGTAGAACTGCATTGCGTGCACAAGAGTATCGTTGCCCGTGCCGCTGCCTGGGTGTACAACCATATAGGGTGGCTTGTTTACAACAACAATGTGTTCGTCTTCGTAAACGATTTCAACGGGAATGTCCATTCCCTCTATTTCGGTGGAAGGCGGCGGCGGAAGCTCTACTAAAACTTCGTCGTTTGGGTTTAAAATAAACTTTTTGGGAATGGGCTTGCCGTCGAGCAGAACCTTGTTTTCGTCGAATTGCTTTTCGAGTTTTGTTCTTGAAGTTTGCGCTTTAAAATATTCCGCCAACGCCTTGTCGGCGCGCGCGGGAGCTGCGTCTTCGGGGTGTATGTAAACGGTTTTGTCCATTATTTTTTAAGCAAAGAATCGGGGTTTAGGCCCAAAAGGCTCTTTTCAACAAAAAGGCCGTTTTTGCGTATAAGTTTGTTGTCGAAATATATTTCGCCGCCGCCATATTCGGGGGTTTGTATGCAAACTAAATCCCAGTGGATTTTCGAGCGGTTGCCGTTGTCGGCCTCTTCGTAGGCCTGCCCCGGGGTAAAGTGGAACGACCCCGAAATCTTTTCGTCGAAAAGAATGTCGAGCATTGGCTTTTTTATGTAGGGGTTAACCCCCAGCGCAAATTCGCCTACATAAGATGCCCCTTCGTCGCACGAGAAAATCGAGTTTAGCTTTTTGTTGTCGCCCGAGCACGTTGCCTTTACTATTTTTCCATCTTTAAACGTAAGGCATACGTTTTCGAACGAAGTTCCCTGATAGATTGAAGGCGCGGTGTAAAAAATTGTTCCGTTTACACTGTCTTTTACGGGAGCGGTATATACTTCGCCGTCGGGTATGTTATATTGCCCGCCGCATGGAATTGCGGGAATATTTTTTATGGAAAATGTCAAGTCGGT
This sequence comes from Opitutales bacterium, assembly GCA_034180465.1. GTDB lineage: Bacteria > Verrucomicrobiota > Verrucomicrobiia > Opitutales > Intestinicryptomonadaceae > CAKUIA01. Next base: position 21,727 of record JAXFOH010000145.1, on the reverse strand, counting down.
GTTTTTGCCCGTAATTCTAACCTTGTCGGTTTTTTCCATAAGTTTTTTCAACGCCAGCATTGGCTTGTCGAACTTTGAATAGTCGAATGTGCAAACCTTAAAATAAAAGTCGGCAAACTGCTCGGTAGACATTCTTGCCTGTTGCGCCATTGCCGGGGTAGGCCAGCGCAGCACAACCCATTTTGTTTTCGAAACGCGCCAGTCGCAAACTGCCTTTAGCGCCGACTGCACTTTAGACATCTGCTTGGGGCTAATAAGCGAGCTTTCGTAGATATTGTTCGAGCCCCTTATTGCAATGTAGGCGTCCATATTCTTCATTCTGAACATTTCAAACGCGCTGCGCGCTTTTAGCTCTTCGTCGGAAGCCCCTGCATTTAACGCGGCGTTTATGCGCTCGTCGTTTAAATTTACAAACACGTTTGCGCGGCGGCGGCGAACCTCTTTTATAAGGGCTTGCACCATTTCGGGCGGCGTTTCGAACATATCCAAAAGGACGTTTTCGCCCTTTTTCAAATTAACTGAGTGCCCGCAAAGGGTCTTTGCCAAATTGTCGTATTCGGTCATAATGCGTTTAAAGTTTTTTTAGATTAAATGTTGTGTCTATTTGTTTGCCCAAGTTTTCGGGCTTAAAAATATTATCGTCTATATTCTCGTTTAAAGACGCCCTTATTATCGAAAATCTGTCGCGGTCGCGCGAAATTTCGTCGCGTATTTCGGCGTTTTTCATAATCCAGTAGTTGATTATTTTCTTTACCGAGCCCAAGCTAAAGCTGCGCAGTGGCATTCCGCTTTCGTTTAAAACCTGCGTTAAAACTGGGTGGTTAAATTCGCGGCTTAGTGCTATTTTTACATCGGGCAAAACTCCCTTTTTGGGGCTTTTTGCCAAAAATAGATATGCCGCCTGGCCTATTCTTACGGGTTCTAGATACTCGCTTTCCCAAAATTTATAGGGCGTAAGAATGTCGAAGTAGGTATATATGAGGCCGTTTTTTATTGGGCTATTTAATTCGCTTTCGGGTATTTCTTTTAAAGAGTTGTTTTCGAATTTATAGGCAAAAATATCGCGGGCGTTTTTCCTTATAAAAAGGTAGTCGCACATTTTTCCGCCGTTTTTAAGTGTTAGCCTTATAAAGGTTTTGCCCGAACTTTCTTTGCCGTACATTGTGCCGAAATATTCAACCTCTTCGGCTTGTCGGGGATAGTGCGTAAGTTTAAAATCAAAAACAAATGTCTTTGCCTGAACCGACCGCGAAAAAGTTGCCCACCTTTGGGCTGCATTTTCGTCCGAAATTTTTTGTACCTTTGGGTTAAGCGAAGCCGAAGGCAACGCCGCTGCTTGCGTGCAGACAAAAATGAGCGTCAAGAAGACGCCCACAAGATGTCGAAAAAATTTCATATGAAAAGATTTTATTTTTTAGACGCCTCTTTTGCGGGAGTTTTTGGTTGTTCCGCGCTTTTTGCGGGGGCTTTGTTTTCTACGGGAGCGGTTTTCGGCATTGCAGGTGCTGCCGGCTGCGATTGTGTTACCGCTTCTAGCGTGGGGGCTTTAACTTTGGTGGGTGTTGCGCTCGAAGCGTATATGTAGCCCAAATACAGGCACAAGCCCAAAATGAAATACCAAACAATGCACTTAACCGTTACTTTTGTTAAGATATTCGACGTTTCGCCGCCGAAAGCCGATTCTGCCGCGCCGCCGCCGAGGCTTGCGCCCATACCCGCGTCTGCATTCGGCCTTTGCATAAGTATTACAAATACAACGAATATGCAAAGAAGCACCATTATGAAAGAAAATATTCCTAAAAGTATAGCTGCCATATTTATATATTATATAGTTATCTGCCCAATAAAATACAAGTTTTGCTCGATAGGCAATATTTATTTTTCAAAATTCGAGACCGAAACAACCGCGCCTTCGGGCGGCACAACAAGCCTGTTTAGCCCAAGCGGATTCGGATATTGCGAAAGCATTGCGCTAAAGTCGGAATTGCGGCTTTTGCCGAAGAAATCCTGCCTGCAAAGGAATTGGGTTTTTGCCAAACGCTCGGCATACGCATCGCCGCCAGAAAGCCTTTTTATGTCGGCCAAAACCTGACGCAAAAGCCCGTTTGTAGAAGGCGTTGTATTGTCGGTGCAAATGTGGGCGTTTAAAACCTTGTAAAGGGGCGATTTTTCGGAAAGCTCTAGCCAAAGGGCGTTTTTTGAGAGAAACATTGCATCGCCCTTGTCCAAAACCTTTAGGGCGTCTTGCAAAAGAGCTTTGCTTTTCAAGGCTATGGCGGCGTCTGTCAACGCTCTGGCGCACAGTGCATATTCGTTTGCCCCCGCAAAAGTTTTGTTGTCGAAATTCGTCTTAAGCGAATTGAATTTGCATTTTTGCGAAATATTGCGCGAAAGCATCTTTGCAAAAATTGCGTATTTTTCTCCGCCGCCAAGTTTATATGCCGTTGCCTGCACGCTTAAGGCCAAGGCGTTTTCGGCAACAAGGTTTTTGCTCTCGGGCGGGGTAAAAACTCCGTTTTCGTCTATAAAAGAGGCGCACCTTTCGGCGAAGCGCATAAACATATCGCGCGCGGGTTGCGAGTTGAACAATATTGCAAATTCTCCTATGGCAAGGGCATATTGTGCGTGCTCTATAAAGTTATGGCTTTTTAAAACAAAGCCGTTTAGCAGTTGAGATTTTGCAAGATGCGCGCTTTGTGTGCAAAATGGGTTGTTTGCGTCTAAAAACGCCGTTCTAAACGCCGCTTTTGCCGCATTTGCCAAAATAGCCGCCTGATATTTGCCGTTTGTCTGCCCCGACATAAAGAACGAAAACAACGCGGTAGAGTCGTCTTTAAAGGGGCTTAGCTCCGTAAAATTTCTGTCGAAAAATATTCTTTTTGGAAGCTTGTCGAAGTGTTTTTTGTTTGTTTTATAGGCGTTTAGCGTCCCCGAAAGGGCGGTCTTTAAAGAGGGGGCAAAAAAGGTGTCGTGGCCGCCAAGGCGGCCGCTTAAAAATATGGGCAGCATTTTGGGCGTTAAAACTCCGTAGGCAAGATTGCCGTTTAGCCCGCCGTTTTTCGCCGCGCATTGCAACGCCCTATAGTCTGCGCCGAATTCGTCTATTGTTGTAGACACAAAATTTTCGGAAATAATCTGTTTAGAGGTATCGTCTATATCGCCGATGCTTTGCGTGCTGAAAAATACGGGCATATCCCTTTCGTTTGCCGTGCTAAAATTGCCCCAGTTTGTCGAATTTGCCGCGTTTGTTGTTTCGGGTTTTTTGCCAAGCACCGCCTTTAGCGCAAAGAATACGCTAAGTGCCGCAAACGCGGCGGCCAAGAATTTTCTTAAAAAACCCATATTTGCTAAGACACTTGTTGCGCGCATTTGTGCCCGATTTTTTTAGATTGCTTGACTTGCCCCAGCTTTTCGGGGAAATTTATGCGCATATGAATTTTATATTGTCGGCATTGGGAAGAATTTTTGCGTTAACGCCCGATTTTATATTAAGGGGTTTGTGCCTGTTTTCGGCGGAGTTTATTTGTGTGTTTATGCCGCACCGCAAACGTGTTCTATATTCCAACATAAAAAAATGCTTCCCCCACATACCATTTAAAAAGGTAAAGGCAATAGCAAAAGAGTCGTCGGCAAGAACGGTTGAAATGGCGTTGTTTGTTTTGGCAAGCCCGTACTTGTCGGACAACGAACTGCGCAAAAGGTTTAGGCTTTCGGATATGGTTGTGCAAAACCTGAAAAAATACGCCGAAAATCCGAAGCCGCTTGTTTTGCTTGTTCCCCATTTTTGCATGATGGAGGCAATTACCATGCTGCCCGTTTTGCATAGCGGCAAAACCCCAAAAACGGGCGTATTTTACCGTCCGTTCAACTCGGCCGGTCTTGAAAAGTGGATTAAAAAAAGCCGCTCTCGCTTCGGCATAAATTTAATTTCAAGGCGAAACGGTTTCGGCAGGGCGTTTGAAATTTTGGGCGAAAACGGTTGTATGGCCGTTTTGTTCGACCAAAATCCGCTCACTGCGGGGTATTTAACTTGGTTTTTCGATATGGTATGCTACACCTCGCATTTGGCGGGTATGCTGGTAAAGAAAAGCAACGCCGACTGCGCCGTGTTTTATGCGCACCGCACGGGCTTTATGCAAGCAACTATAGACGGTGAATTTTTAAACGCCACCGAAGTTGAAGACGTTGTAAAGCAGTCGAACTTGTGGCTAGAATCGCATATGAAAGCCGATTTAAGCACCGCCGAAGACTGGCTTTGGCTGCACAATAGATGGAAGTGCAAGCGCAACATAGGCGAATGTTTAAACCTAAAGCACTCTAAAGACTTGCTAGGCTATACATTGCCAGAAAAATTCAACGGTATATATCCGCGCAAATTGAAATATTTTATTACAATGCCCGACAATTTGCACGATGCAAGCGCTCTTTTGCCTCTTGTCGAAAAAATGTATAATTCGCGCCGAGATGCCGACATTGTTCTTTTGTGCCGCAAAAATGTATACTACGCCTTAAAAGACGCTAAAACAAAATTCGACCTAATTAAAATGCCAGAAAGGACAAACGGCATTGTAGGCTATTACAGGGGGCTTTTTGCCTTGCGCGACACTTTCCCAGATGTGCATTTTGTGTTCGATGCAAGCGGCAAAAGCGATTTCGAAACTTGGGTTATTGGGGCTTTTGTTACCGTTGGCATTTCCAAAACGGCAAAAAATAAAAAGCTAAAATGCCCGTTTGTTTTAAGCGAAAGCGATCGCGATTTGCCCTTGTACGGCAAAATAGAAAAAATGCTTTTGTTTTGCGGCCTAAAAGAGTAGTCGAAAAATTTTTTGAACAACAAAAAGCCCTTCCAAAATTAGGCAGGGCTTTTGTTTTTTTATAAGCTAGGCGTTTTTATGCCTTGGCTCCTACTTTATCTTTTAGCGCCTTTGCCGCCGTAAGAACAAGCGTTGTAAGCTCCGTCCCGTATTCGAACGGGGCCGAAAGCTTTGCCTTGCCGCAAATTGCGTTAAGCCAATTTAGGTGATGGCTGTCTTTTTCTATCTTTTCGCCGAATTCGTGGTTCAATTCTTCAGCATATTTTTCGCCGAATTTGCGCGGCAGCAACACAGGTTTGCCGCCCAAGTGCATAGCAGGCGAATAAAGAACACCTTTGGTTCCTATAATAATTTGGCCATCTCCGCAAAGACGGTTGAATGGCAAATCTATGTCGTCGGGAATTATGGGCAAAAGATTTTTCTGGATTTCTTCGTAGTATTTTTCGCCGGGTTTTACGTTCTTAAAGCCTGCGTACCAGTCTATCTGAACGGGGCTGTTTTTCTGGAATTTGCTGTTGGCAAACATTCTGATATGGTCGCACATTGGAATCGAAATTTCGTTGCCTCCAACCTGGTTTACGCAAATTGCATTGAAAGGCCCCTCAAGCTCTAATGCGTAGAATGGTATGTCGAGTATGTGCGAAGAAATGTCGCCGATTGCGCCGTTCGAAAAACGCCAGAAAGGCCTCCAAAACTGGTCTACATATTTATGGTTATAGGGGATATACTCCGCATTTTCGCCGAGCCAGCCTTTCCAGTCTAGGCCATGGGGTATGGGTTCTTCTGGGTAGTAGCTTTGCATTGCGCAACCAGCCCATGATTTAGACCTTATTGCAATAACCCTTTTTACATCGCCCAAAATGCCCTTGCGTATTACATGCGAGCAAATTCTAATGCCCTTTCTCGAGTGCGACTGTATCCCCAGTTGTAGATAAAGCTTGGGGTTTTCTGCGGCAAGCTGCTTTAACGCCTTTACCTCGTCTAAAACGCGGCACATTGGCTTTTCGAGATAAACATGCTTTTTTTGTGAAATTGCATATTTTGCTATGGGGAAATGCTGGTGGTCGGGAGTAGAGATTACAACGCCGTCTATCTTGTCGCCCATCTTGGAAAACATTTCCTTATACGACGTAAAGAAGGGGATTTTCTGTGCAGATTCTATTTTTGCGGTAACCGCGGGGTTTATGTCGCAAATAGCCACAATATTGCAGGGCAGTTTGCTGAATATATTGTAGTTTACCTTGCCTATAACGCCCAAGCCTATAAGCGCAATATTTGGCTTGTCTTGAGCCTGTGCAAACGCTTTATACGACATTGCCGCCATTGCGCAGCCTGCCGTGGTTTTTATGAAGTTTCTTCTGCTGATTTCCATTTTTTTGTTCCTCCTAAAAATTCTAAAGTTTTTGAATGGTCATGCCGCCGTCTACCTTAAATATTTGTCCGGTGCTGTAGTCGAAGTCGCCGCGGGCGATTGCCGCCGCAACCTTGCCTATATCGTCGGGAAATCCCCAGCGTTTTGTAACGCAAAGACCTTCCGAAATAAGGCGGTCGTACTTTTCGGTTACGCACTTTGTCATATCCGTTTTAATTACGCCGGGGCGTATTTCGAACACTCCTATGCCGTATTGGCCCAAGCGCGAGGCGAAAAGCTGCACCGCCATGGAAAGCCCCGTTTTTGCTATGCAATAGTCGGCGCGGTTTTCGGAAATTACCTGGGCGGAAACCGAGCTTACAATTATTATGTTTGCCTTAAAGTCGGGGTTCTTTTGCTTTTCGGCAATCATTGCATTTGCAAACGCTTGGGTAAGAAAAAAGGTTCCCTTTAAATTTGTGTTTAAAAGCCAGTCGAAATTTTCCTCGGTCATTTCCAGCATATCGGCGCGGACTTTTGGGGCTACTCCTGCATTGTTTACAAGCAGGTTCGGCACACCTATTGCCCTTATTGTTTTTTCTACAATATCTGCGCGCGAAGCTTTCTCGGCAATGCTGCCTTGAATATAGTGCGCTTTTTTGCCGCTAATTTTCGAAATTTCGTCCACTGCGTCTTGGCAAAGAGAAATGTCTCTTGTGCCGTTTAACGCCGTTTCAAAGCCCAGCTTTGCAACGTTTTTTGCAATGCCAAAGCCTATACCCCTTGTAGAGCCCGTTATAAGCGCCTTCATTTTAGGCCAGTCCTTTCGATTTTGCAAATTCCCTGCCTTGCCTGTATTCGGGCAGGTAAACTTTAGAGTCGAACATAACGCAGCCCGAACGCGATTTTAAATCTTTCATAATCTGCGAGCATTTCGAGCACGTTATGCAGCATTTTTTGCCGTCTATTTCTCCGAATTGTTTTAGGTCGTTGGGAATGTTTGGATACGCCAAAAGCCCGCGGCCAAAACCAGCCAATGTGCACATTTTGCTTTTTAGCATTTCGGCTGCAACATTAACGCAGCATTTGCCCAGCCACGAAGTCCCTGCCGAAACAACGATAGTGTCGGGGTTCGATTTCTGGATTTTTTCGATAACATCTATAAACCTTTTTACGCCCAAAATCGGGTGTTCGGGCGAGGCTGGAGCGCCAACCACATTCATATTGTAGGGTCTGTTCCAGTGCGGGCTGGTTCGCGGATAACCTATGGAAACGCCAAGCAAATCTATGCCCATTCCCTTTAATTCGGAAATAAGCTTTAAAGGCTCTGCCATATCAAATTGAATGGAGCCTTCCTCTTCCTTAACTCCCCAGCCGTAGGGGAAGGGCGAGGGCTCGTAAACCGTAAGCCTTGTGGATACAAAAGTCTTTTTTGAAAGAGCCTGCTTTATGTATTTTACGCAGTCTTTGTAAAAGCGCGTTCTATTTTCGTACGAGCCGCCGTATTTGCCCTTGCGCAGTCTTGCCTTGAAAAGCTCCGCAACCAAATAGGCGTGCACCGACTTCATATCAACGCCGTCAAAGCCCGCCTTTTCCGCCAAAAGGGCGGCTTGCACAAACTTTTCCATCAAAGCGTCAAGCTCGTCGTCCGAGATTATTTTTGCGTTTTCGCCTAGCGGTTGTATTTTTTCCAAGTCGGGGATTCTTTGCGCTATTACGGGAGCGTTTACGCCGTAGGGGCGGCTAAACCTGCCCGAGTGCGTAAGCTGCAAAATCATTGTGGGGGCTTTGCCGTTTTTTGCAATTCCCGCCGTCTTGGTTTCGTCTACAAGCTTTTTATACGAATCTACATTGCCGCTAGAAATGTAGAACTGCTTTGGGTTCGACTTGCCCTCGGGCACAACGGCGCAGGCCTCCGCCCAAATAAGCCCCGAGCCGCCTTCCGCCAAACGCCTATACCTTCTTAGCGAAAAATCGGTAACAGCCCCGCTTTCGGGGTCGGCGTCTACGCCCTCCATCGGCATGGAAACAATGCGGTTGGGCAAGTCAAGCGCGCCCTTCTTAAACGGTTCAAGCAAAATGTCGGTGTTGTCGCTAAAGGGCAACTGGACATTATGTTGGTTTTGCACCCTTAAAAGGTCTTCTTTAGATAATATTCTATCCATTTTTTGTTGCTTTAATTATAGGCTAAATTTGTAGTAGGGTTGTTTGTTTAATTCCCTTTGAAGCAAAAGGGCAAGCTCCGCAAGGTGGTAGTCGCCCCACATGCTCGATTCGCCATAGGGGGCAAGGTTTTTGTCTGGCGCATAGTCCCAATTATTTGGGCGGTGGTATATAGAGTGTAACAAAAGCCCCTGGTGCTTTTTGTCTAGCGAAACATAGTCGTCGCTTAAAAGACGCTTCGAAACAATTAGGGCATATCTTGTGTATTTTTCGTCTTTTAAATATTTGCCCAGCCTGTATAAGCCTTGGGCTGCTATTGCGCTTGCAGACGAGTCTACAGGTTCGTAGGGGTTCTTTATTTTGGCGGGTTTGTCCAGGTAGTCGTCGCCCAATTTGTATAGATTCGGCGCGCCCGTGTCCCAATAGCAAATGCCGTCGCTAGGCGTATATTTAATGTAAAAGTCGCAAACGGCTTTTGCCGCTTTTTGCATTGTTTGCATTACAGTTTTTTTGGGGGCTTTGGGCGAAAATTCCCCTGCATCTATTTCGCCCAATGCTTCTAGCTCTTCGGCAAAACCCAGCATTGCCCACGCCAAGCCCCTTGTCCAGGTGGTAAACGCGCAATAGCCCTGCTGCGAGTTCGGACACCTGTAGTTGCCGTCGTTTGTGTTGAAAACCGATTCGTGCGCAACCCTGCCTTTTATGTCGTAAAAGTCGCGGTTTGTGCCGTACCAAACATTGTATTTTGCCGTGGTTAAAATGTGTTGGCACGCTCTTTCTAAAAGACTGATTTTTTTGTCGTTTTCGCCCATAAGCGAATGTCCTAGTTTGTGGGCAAGCACCAACGCCCTGCAGCTTCTTATTGTGTCTATAAAAAGCGACTGGGGGCCGTTAAAAGAATATATATAGGGGTTTTGCTCGAAATTGCTCCAGCGCGAAGCCTGAACCGCCCCGCTTGTTTTAAGCGCAAGTTCGCAAAAGTTTAAAAGCCATTCGTCGCGCTTTATCCTTTTTTCTATAATAAGCCTGCGCAGGTTGCCGTAGGTTGAAACGTTGTTAAACCCGTGGTCGTGAACGCCGATGTGCGAAACGTGCTGCGCCATATTTTTCAATATGCCGGAGGTTGCATATTCAAGCGAAAATTTGTCTTTTGTAATTTCGTAGTGTATGAGGGGCATTCCATACATAAAGCCCTGCGTCCATTCTGTCCAGCCGCGGGTTGTGTATTTCCCCTTAACAGTAAATACGGGCGAGCCTTTTGCCGTATCGTACTCGTTTGCCAAAAGTTTTATCTTTTCGCCCAATAAGGCCCAAAGGCGTTTTAAGTCGCCTTTAATGTCTTTCAACTGAATGGCGGGGTTGTCTTTTATCATATTTACAAATTCCTTTCCGACAAAGTGGGTTTAACTGTTCCCCTAATTTTCAAGCCTTTCCACAAAACCGATACGGCGTTGCCGTTTTCGTCTATTTCAGGTTCTTCGGCGCTTGCGTTTTTCGGATTAAGCTCGAAGCCGAAAATAAAGCCCGCCTTGTTCATCTTTTGCAGGTTGAATTTGCGGGGGCTGCCCGAATATATAATGTAGTCTACATAAGTTCCCTTTTTGTCGTACGAGGTTTCCCACCTGCCCTTTGGCAGGTCGTCGAACTCGGCATACATTAACGCCGCCGAAAACAGCTGGTTGCCCGCTTTGAAAAATACGGGGCTGTTCCATTCTTGGGGGGCGTTCCATTCCGCCTTGTTGCAGTTTTCCAGCGCAAACCTAATCCTTATATCTTTGGCTTCGAATATGCCGTCTTTTAGGCCGCCAATCCACGGGTGTTTAACGCCGTAGTTCTTTATAAAGTTTATAAACGACAGCGTTCTTTCGCCCCTTCTTTCGGTGAACATTCTTCCGCACGAAAAGTCGTAGAAGTCAACATACATTCTCACCGTCATACAGGCGGCCTTGCCCTCGCTTAAAAAGTATACAGAAAATGGCCTGCGCTGGTTCCACATTAGCGAGCGGTTTAGCGTGCCGAATGCGTAGTCGTTTGTAAGCGAGCATACGCCCGTCATTTGGGGTTCTTTTTTTACGAAAATATCCCTTTCAACGCGCGGATATTTCGGGTCTAAAAAGTAGCTTTGGAATTTTTCGGGCACTTTGCAGTTCGAAGAAAGGCTGTATCCGTAGCGGCGCAGCCCCGTCTTTAGTTTGCCGCCCAGCGCCTTGTCGATGAAAGCCAGAACATAGTTGCCCGATATGCTGCTGTACGACCTGCTGTTTGGGCCTGCCCACTGCATTGTGGGTTTGTGCCAGTGGCGGGCAATCATACTCCAGCCGTAGTCTACAAGTTCGTCTACCTTTTTTGAATCTTCGGGGTTGGTAATTCTTTCCTTTAGGCGTGCAAGCTCTTCTAAAGCTACAATAGTGTAGGTGGGGCTGTTGAATTCCTCAAAGCCGTTGTTTTCGCGCGTGAAATTTAAAAACGCATTTAGCTTTGCGTTGGAATACTCCTTTATGTCGGGCAAGTCGAAAAGGCGCGAAGCCGTATAGGTCAGATATGTGCCCATAATTGCAATGTTTGTGTAGCTAACCGTAACGTTGCGCTTTTTTACCGCCTGACACGCCTTTATTATGGATTCTCTCATTACCGCTTTTGTCCTGTCACTTAGGCGGCTGTTAAAGTCTATATACATTTCGAGCAGCGACACCCCGCAAAAGTCGGCCCAGTTGTAGTCTATTGGGGATTTTTTCGTAGCAAGCGGCTCTTCCTTATAGTACGGCCATACTCCGTAATAGGGTTTTGTTGCGTCTTTTTCCTGCAAAGCGCAGGTGTTTTGTATACACTTTTCGGCCAAGGGCAACACCGCTGGGTCGTTCGAGGCAAGCAGCACCCACGCATAGCTAAGCGAGTCTCTTACAGAGTGGTAGTTTGTAGCTTTTTGCGCGTCGGTATGGTAGTTCCAGCCGTTTATTTTAGATACAAGCATATTCTCGCTTGTGTCGAATTGTTGTATTGTGCGCTTAACTTGGTCTTTTAGGCTTGCAATGTCGTCGGCAGACAAAACTCTTTCGGCGCATCGGATGCCGTCTTTTTCGAAAAAAGGTTTGTTTTGCGCATTGCAGTTAAACGAAAATACCGACGACAATAACGCCGCCGATACCAAAATGGTGGACATCATATATTTTAGCATAATATGCAGATACTAAAGAAAACCGCTTTTTGTGTAAAGATTTTTTTGAAATGGTAACTTCTCCTAGCGGGCGCAAAAAAACCGCACAAGTTGTGCGGCGTTAAAAAAATTCCGGCAAAGCCCATCTGCCTACTTGTATAGGTAAAACTTTTTTGCCCACAAAGCGTACTCGGCGTTTCGGGCGTCCCACATTCGTATAAATTTGCCTACATAGGCGTTTTTGCCCTTTGACGAAATTTCGTTCCACCAGGCTTGCGAGCCGGTGTGCTTGTTGAAAAGCAGCGCGTCGTTCGCCTTGGCTGCGGCAAAGGGGTTTTTGCTTTCAAATTCGCAGGTAATTTGCATTAGGTAAAAACTAAGCTGGGTTGGCTTAAAGTTTTCCCAATCGTCTACCGAAACATAAAGGCCATTTTTTTTGCCTTTTGGCGTGTTTATAGTGTATTCGGCAAAGGAGATTCCTGCAATGTTTTTTGCCAAAAGAGCCTTTTTTATTTTAGAGGCGGGAAGTTTCCCGTAAGTTAAAAACCTGAAAGGATATCCCATTCCGTAGCCGTGTTGAAAAGGCCCTATCTGGCAGCCAAGCCCCGTCATAGAATAGCCGACTACCGCCGAAAAGTCGGGTATTGCGGGGCTTGTCGGTACCCATTTTAAGCCCGTTGCCGGCCAGCGCATAGCGCGTGCCCAACCCTTCATCGGTATTACCTTTAGCTTGCCGTTTGCCTGCTGTTTTGAGGTTATTTCAAGCCAGCCTTTTGTGGACTTTGCCATTTTGGCTATTTCGCCTATGGTTAGCCCGTGAACATAGGGAACATTTATCATTCCCACATAGCTTTTAAATTTCATATCCAGCATAGGGCCGTCTATCTTAAGGCCGCCGAGCGGGTTGGGGCGGTCTAAAACCAAAACCTGTTTTTGGTTTTCAAAACAGGCCTCCATTGCCCTTATCATACAGCTTACGTAGGTGTAGGAGCGGCAGCCAATGTCCTGTAAATCTATAACCAAAATGTCTATACCCTTAAGCATTTCGGGCGTGGGCTTGCGGTATTTGCCGTATAGCGAATAAACGGGCAGTCCCGTTTTTTTGTCTATTTTGTGGTCTACGGGAACATTCGCCTTTTCGTTGCCGTAAATGCCGTGCTCGGGGCCGTATAGAGCCGTAAGATTTACGTTTTTTGCGCGCATTAAAACGTCTATGGTGCTAACGCCTTTATTGTTTACGCCTGCGGGGTGCGTAAGCAGCCCAACCCTTTTGTTCCAAAGCGGGGCAAACTGCATTTCCTCTAAAACGTCTATGCCCAGCTTTACTTTTGCGCTAGCGCCCGCTGCAAGAAATAGCGCAAAAAAGATAAAAACTATTTTAGCGATTTTTTTCATTCGAAAACCTTGCGGCATATAGCCTGTAGATTATGTCGGTAACAACCGCGCCAAATATTGAAATTACCACGCCGCCAAGCAGCATGCAAACTACCAAATAAATAATTGTGTCGGCGTTTGTAAGGGTGGAAACCAGTGCTTCAAAGCCCTTTTCCCTTAGCAGCTCAACAAGATTTTCGGTGGGTATAAATTCGGGGTTGTATATTTTTATGTATAAAAACTGGCCTATTAAAAATTGTCCGTAAAGGATAGGGGGTATTGTTATAGGGTTGGTTATCCATTGCAGTGCCATTGCAACCAAGCAGTTTGCTCTAAAAAGCAGGCAAAGCAAAAATGCAACCGCCATTTGCGCGCCGTACATCGGAATTAGCGCAATAAACCAGCCTATGTATATGGCGCGGCTTACATTGCCCCTTTTAAAGCTCCAAATATATATGCTTTTTCTGGCGTAGTTTGCAAAATATTTTAAAATTGGGTAGTGTTCCAAATTGGTCCTTCTGGGCATTGGGCGCAAAAGCCTTTTTACCCTCCGTATGCGCTTGTAGCGCAGCTGTGTATCCGGCGAAATTTCGGTCATATATGCCCGGAAATAGTGGAGAATAATTCGAATAATTCAATATATTTTTAAAAAAAATATGTTTTTTATTATAAAATTTTATACTTGACGATATAAATATAGAAGCTTAAAAAGTCTACGCGTCCAAATAAAAGCGGGCACGTCTTTTCTTTAGGGAAAATATTTCACGCAAGTGCGACAAAAATGCCCGAATCGGCTGCCTCGCGCTTTTTGTAACATACTGAACTCCAACATAAATAAGTAGCGGCAAAAATTTGGCTGGGTTTTTGCTATGGCTGAAAATAAAAAAACAAAAAGGTAATAAAATGGCGTCGCAGGTAAAGGTATTGACAGACAATCAAAAAAGTTTGCTTAAAAGCAACTACCCAATGGTTAAAAATATAATAAACTCTATGCGCTACAAGCTTCCAAGCCACGCCGATTTAGACGAGCTTGAGTCGGTGGGTATTAGCGGGCTAGTTAGCGCCGTTAGCAATTACGACGAAAAGAAGGCTGGAACTTTTGGAGCCTACGCCTCGCTTAGGGTAAGGGGCGCAATTATTGACGAGTTGCGCAAGATAGACTATATGCCACGCTCGGCAAGGGCGGAAGCCAAGAGTATTGAAAAGCTAAGCGACTCTTTAGAGCAAAAACTTGGGCGCATTCCAAACGACGACGAACTTAGAGATGCAATGGGCGTTTCGCCCAAAAAGTTCAGAAAAATTAAGGCGCGCACAGAGCCCATAACCTTTATTTCAATAAACGATTCGTGCGATATTGGCGACGTTTCGCTTAATTTGGCAGACATTATAGAAGATGAAAACGCCGTAAGCGGGCGCGAATGTCTTGAAAGGAAGGAAGATAAAGCTTTGGTTCGCGACAGGCTGCGCTTGCTGCCCGAAAATCAGAAAAAGGTTGTGCAAATGTATTATTTTGAAGGCAGGCGTTTGGGCGAAATTGCGCAAACAATGAACCTTACCGAGGCCAGAATTTGCCAAATACATTCAAGCGCATTAAAGGCAATGCGCACAAGGTTGGAAAATAACTAAGCTACAATTTTTTCTTTCTGCTAAAAAAACAAAAGCCCCGAATTTTCGGGGCTTTGTTTCTTTTATGCAATTTGCTTAGGGGGTTAATTATTTTCCCCAGTGTTCCTTAAGGGTAATACCCATATCCGAGGGGGTGGGAGCAACCGCAATGCCTGCGTCTTTGAGGGCTGCAATCTTGTCGGCTGCAGAGCCCGAACGGCCTGCGATAATTGCGCCTGCGTGGCCCATTCTTTTGCCTTTGGGAGCCGTCGCACCCGCGATGAAGGCTGCAACGGGTTTTTTGCAGTTTTTCTTTACCCATTCGGCTGCTTTTTGTTCGCCCGTGCCGCCGATTTCGCCAATCATAATAATGGCTTCTGTTTCGGGGTCGTCGTTGAACATTTTCAAAGCGTCGATGTGGCTTGTACCGTTAATCGGATCGCCGCCAATGCCTATAACAGTGCTTTGACCAAAGCCCAACTGGGTTGTCTGCCAAACGGCTTCGTATGTAAGAGTGCCCGAGCGGCTTACAATGCCGATATTGCCTCTTTTGTGAATGTAGCCTGGCATAATGCCGATCTTGCATTCGTCGGGAGTGATAATGCCGGGACAGTTGGGGCCTATAAGCCTTGAAACGCTGTCGGGAGCGTTCAAGCGAGCCTTAACCAATGCCATATCCTTAACGGGAATGCCTTCGGTTATGCAAACGATTAGGGGAATCTTTGCGTCGATTGCCTCCATAATCGAGTCGGCAGCGAACGCAGGGGGAACGAATATCATGCAAGCGTTAGCGCCTTCTTTTGCAACCGACTCTTTAATTGTGTTAAATACCGGAACTTTGCCGTCGAAAAGCTGGCCGCCTTTGCCGGGTGTTACGCCCGCAACAATCTTTGTGCCGTATTCCATGCAAAGTTTTGCGTGGAAACCGCCCGCAGAACCGGTGATACCGCTAACTACTACTCTTGTGTCTTTATTTACCAGTACGCTCATTGTAAATCCTTATTTGTTGTTGACAATTTTTACTATCTTTTCGGCCGCGTCTTTAAGCGAGTCGGCCGCTACCAAGTTGATGCCGCTTTCGGACAAAAGCTTTTTGCCTTCGGCTACGTTTGTGCCTTCAAGTCTTACAACAAGGGGCAACTGCAAGTTAACGTTCTTCGAAGCCGCAATTACGCCCTTTGCGATAACGTCACACCTCATAATGCCGCCGAAGATGTTGATTAAAATGCCCTTTGTGTTTTCGTCGCTAAGCAAAATCTTGAATGCGCCGGTAATTGCCTCTTCGTTTGCCGAACCGCCAACATCTAGGAAGTTTGCGGGTTCGCCTCCGAAGTGCTTAATGATGTCCATTGTAGCCATTGCCAAGCCCGCGCCGTTAACCATGCAGGCAATATTGCCGTCGAGCTTAATGTAGTTAAGGTCAAATTTTTTGGCTTCAACTTCTTTGGGGTCTTCTTCGGTTACGTCGCGCAAAGCGGCAATATCGGGGTGGCGGAATACTGCGTTGTCGTCGAATACAACCTTTGCGTCGAGGGCAACAATTCTGTTGTCGTCGCTCAAAATTAGGGGGTTAACTTCAACAATAGAGCAGTCTTTTTCCCAGAAGAGGTTGTACAAACCTTTTGCAATGGCTGTAAACTGCTTCATTAAAGCCTTTTCGCCAAAGCCCAAGAAGAATGCCAATTCCCTGATTTGGAAGGGCTGCAAACCGAATTCGGGGTTAACAAAAACCTTAAGGAGTTTGTCGGGTTTTTCTTCGGCAACCTTTTCGATGTCCATACCGCCTTCGGTGGAGGCAATGATAGCAACCTTGCTCGATTCCCTGTCCATTACTATCGCAAAATAGTATTCCTTCTGAATGTTTGTGCATTCGGTAAAGTAGATTGTGTTTACCATTTTGCCTGCAGGCCCCGTTTGTTTTGTAACCAAAACATTGCCGAGCATTTTGTTTGCAATGGCTTCGGCTTCGGCCTTTTTGGCAACGTGAACGCCGCCCTGGTAGCCGTCTTTAAACGTGCCCTTGCCGCGGCCGCCAGCGTGAATTTGGCTTTTTACGACGATTTCGTCGCCCGAAAGTTGCGAGATTGCATTGGAGAAATCTTCCGCCTTTTGGACGGCAACTCCGTTTGCAACTGCGACTCCGTAATTCTTGAACAATTCTTTTGCTTGATATTCGTGTATATTCATTTTTCAGAATTATGTTGTTTTTGTTGAGATAAATTAAAAATCTTTAAAAGAGTAAAAGACGTTTTTACGCGAGTTTAACGCTTTTTTGGACTTTTTAAATAAAAGGTGCTTTTGCCCGAAAAAATCTGGAAAAATTCCTCGTTAATTCTTGCTAAAACCTTACCTAGAATTCGTATTATATAGAAAGCTTTGTTTTTATATATTGCAAGGTTTTCTTGCTTGTTTTTTGAAAAAAAAAGCTTTTTTTTCAAAATAAAATACAAATTTGTAAGAAAGTCCGAGTTCTTAGCTTAACTTAACTGATTTTTGTGGCTTTTGTGTTTGAATTGCGCTCATAGTCCGTAAAAACTTGACAAACTTTTGCGGCAAAATTTAACTTTTTGCCTGTTATGAGGAAATTACTATTCTTATTTATAAGTTTTGTTTTAACGCTTTCGGCGTTTGCCGAAAAAGACAAGTTTGCCGGCTTTTACACGGGCACGGTTTCTGGCGCAAAGGGTTATCCTTTGGGTAGCGATCCCGTTATTTACGCCGAAGTATTCAGGGGCGCAAACGGGTACAGAGTAAAGCTTTTACCCGCAATTATGGCAAATGCCGAAACATACTATTTGGTAGACGGACTAAAGGAAGAAAACGGCAAATTGTCGTTTGCAAATAAATCTAACGGGCTAGACATTAAAGGCGAAATTACGCCCGCAACACTAAAGGCAAGCGGTACACAAAGCACAGGTAAAAACGTTCACAATGTTACCATAGACCTAAAAAGGCTTAACTTTGTGTCTAAGACAATGGGAATGAAAGCACCCGCAGGCGCTATTGTAATTTTCGACGGCAAAGATACCTCGAAGCTTGAGGAAAGAAACGGCAAACCCTGCCGCTGGGAAGTTGCAAACGGGGCAATGACAGTAAAAACCGGTCTTAAAGACGAAAAGGGCAAGCGCATAGACACAAGCATTTTCACAAAAGACAAGTTCGGCGCATTTAAAATGCACTTGGAATTTATGATTCCCAACGAAGGCTACGAAAAGGACGCCCAAGCAAGGAATAATTCGGGTGTTATTGTAGGCCCTTACGAAGTGCAGATTTTAGACTCGTTTGGCATGCCCAATTTGTGGAACGGCTGCGGCGCAATCTATAGGCAAACGCCCCCGCAAAGCAATGCAAGCATAGAGCAGGGCGCATGGCAAACCTACGACATAATTTTCCGCCCCGCAGAATTTGCAAATGGCAGGTTGGTAAAGTACCCCACCTTTACGGTTTGGCACAACGGCATAAAAATTCATAACGAAACTCCCGTATTCTACCAAACAAGCTTGTTTCCGACAAAGGCAAAGGGATACGAGCATCCCACGGGGCCTTTCTCGATTCAGTTGCAAGACCACACAAATCCGATAAGCTTCCGCAACTTCTGGGTAATGCCCTTGTAATTTAAGTTTTACATAAATTTATAGAAAAGCCTGCGTAGAATTTTTACGCAGGCTTTTTGTTTGTATTTTAATGCATGTTTTTCCCCGGATATTGCCGGTTGCTTTGCCGCTTTCTTTATATATTTTATGGGGTATGCAATTGTTCTTATGCGGCGTGTTTTAAGGGTGTAAAAGGGCGGTGGCAAATAAAAAGCAATAAAAAATGCGCCCGAAAAATTGGGCGCATTTGTTTTGTTTAAGTAGGTATGTTTGTTTTTTATTTAAAGTATTCATCGGCAAAGTCGCACAAAAACTTCCAGTCCTTGGCCGTTATGTTGTGTACGCCTTCAAGATATTGGTAGCCAACTTGGCCGATAAAGGGTGCGTCTACCTTAAAGTTGTCCATAGTAGGTAGCTTTTTTGCTCCAAAGAGTTTGTATACTTTCGAAGCTTCAACCAGGCTCATAAGTTCGCCTTTTGGGTCTGCCCAGCGGTCTTTTGTTTTGCTTAATACGCAAATCGGGCGCGGTGCCATCAATGCCAAAATTTGATGTTGGTCTATGGGCATTGTGTCGAATTTTTGGTCGTAAGTTTGCAGCTTTGGCGAGAACCAATGCGGGAATTGGTGTGTTATGTGGTATAAAGGCTCGCCTATGTTGCGCCGCGAAAGCGTGCAACCAACCCTGCCTGCTCCGCTAATGGCGCACATTGCAAATCTTTCGTCGAATATTGCAGCGCAAAGGGCCGCCCTTGCATTTCTAGAATGCCCAACCGCAAAAACGCGCGTTTTGTCAAGTTCAGGGCAGGTTTCTATATAGTCTAAGACCCTTTGTAGACCCCACGCCCAAGCTACTGTTGCCTGCCCGTGAGGCGAAGCGTTTTTATCGAATATGGCGTAAATGCTGTCTTTGCGGCGATCGTTAAGCCTGTCGTCGGGGTAAAAGTTTTCGTAGTGGGTAGTTGCTATTGCATATCCTCGCGAAATGATTTCTTCGAAAGGCCAGCGCGCCTTTGCCAATCCCCTCGGGTTTTCGTCGGCGCGGTTTGTCTTTTTTGCCGACATTGTCCACACTTTGCTGATATTTATTGTGTCTATTGTGCTTGTTGTGTGGTTGCCCTTGTAGTTTAGGCAGACAAAAGCACCCTTTGGTTTTTGTGCTTTGGGTACAAACAAAAGGATTTCAAAAGTCTTTTCGCCGTTTATGTCGGCGGCTTTTGCCAAAACTTGGCGCATTGTAGCTTTGCCTGCAAAAACTTCGCTTTCGCTTAAAATCGAAAACGTAAGCGATTTCGGGCGCGGCAAAACTTCGCCGTAAAACTCGGTTTCGGCGAAGCGGCGTATTTGTGGGCGCGCAATATTTTTCCAGTCTAGCGGAGTTTCTATTTTCCTTCCGTCGGGGGCGGTGAAAATGTCGGGTAGTGTGTAGGGCTTGATTTTAGATTCGTCGTAGTTGGCATTGCCCCAAGTTTTATATGCCGACGGATTATATTTTTCCGCAGAATATAGGCAGCTTGCAAAAGCTGCAAACACGGCTGCGAAAAGTGCGGTTCTTTCTAGCGTATATTTCATAAATGTTCTTTCTTCCGAAAAAGCAATCTAATAGGGATCGAGATTTTGTGTCAACAACTTTCCTAAACAATGCTAATATATTCTTGTGCAGAAAAAATCCCCGAATTTAGCGTTCGGGGACTCGTCTTTAAAAGTTCTTAAAAGCTAGTCGTTTTCGAAATCGAAAAACTCCATTTTGTTGTCTACACAGGCAACGGCTCTAACCTTTGCCTTGCGGTTTTTAATTGTTATGGGGTTTTCGGCAACATAGTTGCGCATTCTGCAACCGAAAAGCGATACAGTTGGGTTGCCTTCGCCTTCTATGGTAATAAAGTCGTACGATTTCCCTATGGCGGTAAGCGCGCCGTTTTTGCCCGAGAATGCCTCTACATTGGTAATTGCGGTATGTCCTGTTCCCCTAATCAAAAAGGGGTGCACATCTTCAACCTTGTCGCCAGCGTTTGCAATTATAGAGCCCTGGGCAATCATCCAATTTCTGTTAAAGTTTTGCGAGCCTTCTTTTAAAATGCCTATGCATACGCAGTCGAGATTGAAGTTTGTGAGCTGCCCGTAGGTGTTTTTGCCCAAAAATATGCCGCCGTACGAACCGAATGTAAATACGTCTACCAACTGGGCGTTGTCGGTGCCCTCTATATAATAGGCAAACTTCTTTTTGGCTATAACACTGTCGATAGTAGCTCTGGAAAAGCCGCCTCTAAATTGGCGCAAGTTTGCGGGGTTAACGTGGCAGTGCAAAAATCTGGGAATGTCGGTGCACCTGTTTATTTTTATAAACTCGCCGCCTAGCGGGTAGCCATAGCAGTGCTCGAAAAGTATTTGCTCGCAGTGGCTTTTTATGTCGGTTGTAAAGTCCATTGCGGTATATTCTCCGTAGAATGTCAGGCACGAAAGCGTTACCCCTTCTACATCGTTCTTTTTGTCTCTTTGAATTGTGGCGGGATACTCCTTTATCCTTTCGGGGGCGTCTATGGGCTGGTCGGGATAATAGAACTGAATGCCCCTAATTTGCGTTGCGCTTTCTACCGTTATAAAGGGTGCTTTTGTATCGGTAATTCTAAAAACCGAGCCTGCGGGTTCGCGCATATTCGGGGTTTTCGTGCCGCGGCCTACTGGGCCGTTAACGCCTATAAGCGAAACGTTCTTTCTTAAAATTATGCCGCTTTCTACGGGGTAGCCGAGCTTTACGGGTTCTACATACAATGCAGCTCCCGTCAAAGAGGCTTCGTCGATTGCCTTTTGCAGATTTACCTTATTTTGCTGCGGCGTATTTTCGGGCAAAACACCGTATTCTTGAATGCTTTTCATTCTGTGCAAGTTTTCGGCAAAAGCCGAAAGCGACAGCACGCCGGCAACCAGTGCGCACAATAGTTTTTTCATAATTATATAATTCCCCTCTTTTTGTTGTTAATATAAACGAAATGCTTTCGCACAAAATAGAATGGCGTTTAGGGCTTTTGTTTTCAAGCAAATTTTCTGGGGTTGCGCTTTTAAGTAGTATGCTCGTACAGCGTTTTTATGCCTATGCCAATCAAAATAACGCCGCCTAAAACCGAAAATTTTGCGTCGTACTTCGAGCCTATTTTTCGGCCGAATATTCCGCCGCAAAACGAAATTGCGAAAGTAACAATGCCTATTATTGCAGCCGATAGAATTATGGACCCTTGCATGCACGAAAGCGAAACGCCCACGGCCAAAGCGTCTATGCTTGTGGCAACCGCCAAAATAAACAGGGTTTTAAGGCTTTTTGCGCTGATGTTTTGCGGGGCATCGTTGCCCTTGTAGGCTTGGTATACCATATTTGCCCCTATGGCAAAAAGCAGTATAAAGGCAACCCAGTGGTCGTATTTTTCTATGTACGAAATTGCGGCGGCCCCCAAATAAAAGCCTATGCACGGCATTATAAACTGAAACACCCCGAAAAAAGTTGCGGCTTTTACGGTGTCGGCAACTTTTATGTTTTTGTCGCAAACCGCCATGCAAATCGAAACGGCAAGGGCGTCCATTGCAAGGGCAACGCCCGTAAAAATACTTTCTATAATCGACATATTCTACAATTTTAAGTTTTCGATAAATTCGGGAACTATTTTTGAATAGCTTTTAAAC
>JAXFOH010000106.1:0-4899 GCA_034180465.1 Opitutales bacterium | reverse complement strand
GGCTGCAGCCACAAAAACGCCAAGCCGCCAATTACGCCCAAATACATTGAAGACGCCAAAGACCCCCCTCCCAAAGTGAGCGCGCTTTGAAGCCAGCCGGGGCCCGACAAGCGCATATACGCGCCCGCCGTTGCCATTTTTCCTTTTTTTTGCGCGTTTAATATAAGTTCGCGCTGCGATTGTAGTTTTGCGTTAAATTGGTTGTCGTTTTCCATAAAATTGTCGAATAAGTTTGGTAAAGTGCCGATTGTGGCAATTTATAGAACTTATTGCAACAATTTATTTTAAAGAGAGGCCTTAGACTTTTCCAGCTCGTCTATTTTCGAGGCAAAAATTTCCCACTTTTTATACAAGTCTTCCAACTGCGAATTTATTTGCGAATAGCGGTTTGCCGTAGATGCCGAACGCTCGGCGTCTTTGTAAAAGTCGGGATTGCCCATATCGGCTTCTATCAGCTCTTTTTCGCTTTCAAGCTCGGTAATTTGCGACTCTATTTTTGAATAGTCTTTTTTTATTACGGCAATTTTCGCGTTTATGTTGGCAACGTTAATCCTGCGCTGCTTTGCGCTGTCGACCTGTTTTTCGGCGGCTTTTTTAGGCAGGGCAAGCCCCTTTTCGGCCTTAACTTTTTCGAGATATTCGCTTACGTTGCCTATAAAGGTTCTGGTTTTGCCGTGGCTTATTTCTATCACCTTGTTTACAAGCGGGTCTATAAAGTCGCGGTCGTGGCTTACAATTAAAACCGTGCCTTTATACGAGGCTACGGCGTCGCGCAAAACCTTTTTTGAATCCATATCCAAGTGGTTGGTAGGCTCGTCTAAAATAAGGAAGTTGAACGACTTTAACAGCATTTTTGCCAGTGCAAGCCTGTTCTTTTCGCCGCCAGAAAGGACGGCTACTTTTTTAAGCGCGTCGTCGCCGGTAAACATAAACGAACCTAGCAGCGTTCTTATGTGTTTTTTTTGCTCGAAATCGGCGGTAGAGGCGGCTTCGTCCATAACGGTATAGTCGCCTCTTAACTGCGAAGTTTGGTGCTGGGCAAAGTACGAAATTATCACGTTTTGGCCAATTTGCACGCCGCCCGAATCGGGCTGCATTTCGCCCGCCATAATCTTTACAAGCGTAGACTTGCCTGCTCCGTTTACGCCCACAATGGCAATTCTGTCGAGCCTTTGAATGTCGAAGGAAACGTCTTTTAAAACCACTTTTTCACCGAAGCTTTTGCAAAGGTTTTTAACCGAGGCAACCAACTGGCCGCTGCGCTCTGGTTCGGGAAATTTAAAGGCAATTTGCCCCTGCTTTGTGTCGCTTTCAACACGCTCGATCTTGTCTAACGCCTTAATTCGGCTTTGAACCTGAGCCGCCTTCGAGCTTTTGTACCTGAACTTGTCTATAAAACGCTCTACCCTTGCAATTTCGCGCTCCTGATTTTTTACAGCCTTTTCGCGCTGTATTGCCCTTTGTTGCGACTCTTTTTCGTAGAAGGAATAGTTGCCCTCGTATACGTCAAGCCTGCCCCTTATAAGGGCAAATGTGCGGTTTGCAAGGTTGTCTATAAAACGCCTGTCGTGGCTAACAATAACAAGCGCGCCGCTATAGCTTTTCAGGTAGTTTTCAAGCCAGTCTACCGACTCTATGTCCAAATGGTTGGTAGGTTCGTCTAGCATTAAAAGCGACGGCTTTGCAAGCAATAGTTTTGCAAGCGCAATTCGCATTTGCCAGCCGCCCGAAAAGTCGCAGCAGGGCTTTTGCATATCCGAATTTTCAAAGCCCAAACCGCTTAAAATCTTTTCTATATTCGGCTTTAGGCGATCGGCGTCGGCGTCGTCCAAAAAAATCTCCATTTCGCCGATAGCCTCGAGCGTTTGAATATATTGTGGGCTGCTTTTGTCCAAAGTCTGCAACAAGTCGTTTGCGGCCTGCAAATTTTTTTTGGTGTTTACAATGTCGGCAAACACGCTTTCGGCCTCCTCAAAAAGCGGCTTTTCAGACTTGTTTACAATCTCTTGCGGCAAATAGCCCATTGTGGCGTATTTCGGGGTTGCAATTTCGCCCGCATCTACGCCCTCCTGGTTTGCCAAAACCTTAAGCAAGGTAGACTTTCCCGCGCCATTTACCCCCACAAGGGCAATTTTGTCGCCCTTGTTTATCGAAACGCTTATGTTGTCGAAAATCTTTCTGTCGCCGAAACGCAGGGATATGTTCTTTATGTCTACCATAAATAAAAAGGAGATATGCAACTACATAAAAGCCGCTTAGTAAAGCCTATTTTTAGACGCCAAAAGACGGGCTTTTGCCAAATTTGGCAAAATTGATTAACTTGGCAATGCGCCTATATTTCGGGCAAAATGGCGCGGGCTTAATTTTTTTGTTGCAATCGCGCCGGGCGCGTTTTTTAATACGCGCTTAAATTTCAACATAGGAAAATATATGGTATCATATAAAGAGCTAGGTTTGGTTAACACGCGCGAGCTTTTCAAAAAAGCTATCGAAGGCAAATATGCTATTCCCGCGTTTAACTTCAATAATATGGAACAAATGCAGGCCATCGTTCAGGCTTGTGTTGAAAAAAAGTCGCCTGTAATTCTTCAGGTTTCGAGCGGCGCACGCAAATACGCCAATCAAACTTTGTTGCGCTATATGGCACAGGGTGCTTGCGAATACGCAAAGGAACTCGGCTATGCTATTCCGATAGTTTTGCACCTCGACCACGGCGACACTTTTGAACTTTGCAAATCGTGCATAGAATACGGCTTCTCGTCGGTTATGATAGACGGCTCGAGCCACTCCTACGACGACAACGTTGAATTGACAGCCAAGGTTGTTGAATACGCCCACAAATACGACGTAACAGTTGAAGGCGAACTCGGCGTATTGGCAGGTATCGAAGACGAAGTTTCGCACGAAACACATTCATATACACGCCCCGAAGAAGTTGAAGACTTCGTTAAAAAGACAGGTGTAGACTCGTTGGCAATCTCAATCGGCACATCGCACGGCGCATACAAATTCAAGCCCGAACAGTGCACAAGAGACGCTAACGGCCGCTTGGTTCCCCCGCCGTTGCGCTTCGACATTCTCAAAGAAGTAGAAAAACGCATACCCGGTTTCCCGATTGTATTGCACGGTTCTTCTTCGGTTCCTCAGCAGTATGTTGACCAAATCAACAAATACGGCGGCAAATTGGAAGCTGCAGTTGGCATTCCTGAAGAACAATTAAGAGAAGCTTCGAAGTCGGCTGTTTGCAAAATCAACATCGACTCGGACGGCCGTTTGGCAATGACTGCGGCAGTACGCAAAGTGTTTGTTGAAAAGCCCGCAGAATTCGACCCCCGCAAATACTTGGGTCCTGCTCGCGACGAATTGAAAAAGCTTTATATGCACAAAGTCGAAAACGTTTTGGGTTCGGCTGGCAAGGCCTAATAATTGGGCTAAACAAAGCGAACACAAGGCGCAAACAACAAAGTTTGCGCCTTTGTTTTTTACAATTTAAAAACCATACTTTGCTAAAATGAAAAAGTTTATTCCAAATAAAGAATGTTTGCAAAAGCTTAACGAAGCGGCAAAAGACATATACGCACACCGATTCAACCAGCTGGGCTACCCATTTAATCAGGAAACCGATCTTTCGGAATTCTACCAGTGGCTTGTAGACACAAAGTTGGCAGATCTTACCCTTATAAATGTTGGCGATCCCTACAAAACCGATTGGGATATGCTTAATACCGACTATTTCGAGCAAAAGGCAATAGACTTTATAGCCGAAAGTTTCGGGTTCGACGAAAACCACTGGGGCGTTATAGCCAACGGCGGCACCGACGGCAATATGCACGGCATATATTTTGGCAGAAAAGCCCTTGCCGCAAAAAGCAATTTGCCCCCAATTTTATACGTTTCAAAAGAGGCGCACTATTCGCTTAAAAAGATAGGCGACATTCAAAATATTGAAGTAAGAACAATTAACGCCCACGAAATGGGCGAGATGGACACACAAGACTTTGCCGAGAAGCTGGACAGCTCTCGACCCGCCCTTGTTGCGATTGCAATAGGCGGAACGTTTAAAGGCGCAATAGACAACCAAAAAGAAATAGACACCGTTTTAAAGGCAAAGAAGCCCGTTGCCTACTACCGCCACCTAGACGTTGCATTGTTCGGCGGCTACCTGCCCTATTTAGACAATAAAGAGGCAAACAATATCGTTAACGCGGCTAAAATGGATTTCGATTCTATTGCAGTTTCAGGACACAAATTTTTGTCGCTAAACGAGCCCGCCGGCATATTTGTTTGTCATAAAGACATTCTAAATTGCGTCTCGAACACGCCCATTCCGTACCTAAAGGGGGTTATCCCCACAATAAGCTGCTCTAGGAGCGGCTTCGACGCACTAAAGCTTTATTGGCGTTTAATGTCGGTTGGCAAAAACGGTTTAAAAGAACAGGCAAACCACTCTATGGCAATGGCTGTTTTGCTTGAAGAGGAATTAAAAAACGCAAATGTAAAGGCTTGGCGCAACAAGTTTTCGAACACCGTATTTTTTGAAAGACCCAATGAGGAAATTGTAAAAAAATACGCCCTTGCCTGCAACGACGACGAACATTTCGGCAAACTTTCGCACATAGTTACAATGCAGTATTTCGACGAAAAGCTGATAAAGCAAATAGTTGCCGATATTGCAAAAAAGTAGAATTTTATTCTTGCAATTAGCACAAAAATAAACACTCTTAATTGAATTTAGGTTTGGAGAGGTGGCAGAGTGGTCGAATGCGCCTGACTCGAAATCAGGTTTAGTGGAAACGCTAACGGGAGTTCGAATCTCCCCCTCTCCGCCAGAAAAATCGCAGAAAGCAAAACCGCAAGGTTTTGCTTTTTTTTGTAAAAACTTTTCGTAAAGCGGCGCAG
>JAXFOH010000067.1:0-6051 GCA_034180465.1 Opitutales bacterium | reverse complement strand
TATATTGCGGGCGAAAATCCAAGCCCGTTTCGCCAACGGCTGCAGCCTCTTTTAAAAATTCTGGCAATTTTTCGATATCGGCCGTTTGGTTTGCGCGCATCGGGCAAAGGGAGTACGCCTTTTTTTCGCACGCAAAATTTTTCAAAACAAGCCAGTCTAAATAGTCTATTGCGCTCGACACAAACACGGCGTTTTCGGGAATTTGCCTGTCTTTAAATTCCGCAAAATGTGCGTGGCAGTGCGCATCGAAAAGCATTTTTACTTAAAACTTTCGAATAGATTTTGCAATTCGCGCTCGTCGGAATACTCGGTTGTAAACGATTGCCCTATGCCACGCATAAGCACAAACCTAAGCTTTGCCCCGTGCGATTTTTTATCTTTGTGCATTGCGTCTACCAGTTTTGCGCTGTCGAGCGATGACGCAATTTTTACGGGGATTGAGTATTTTTCGAGCAGCAGTTTTGTCTTTTGCGAAATGTCTTTTGCAAGCCCTAGCTTTTCAGACAACTTTGCCGCCATAAGAAGCCCAATGCCAACGGCCTCGCCGTGAAGATAAACGCCGTAGCCCGCGCAGTTTTCTATTGCGTGCCCGAAAGTGTGCCCCAAATTAAGCAAAGCCCTACCGTTTTCGGGACTGTTTTCAAACTCGTCTTTAGAGACAACATCGGCCTTTATGGCGCAGCAGCGTTTTATTGCAGCCGCAGTCTTTGCGCGGCATTCCAGAATGTTGTCGTTGTTTAGAATATCGAAAAATTCCGCATCGCAAATAAGTGCGTATTTTATAACTTCGGCCATGCCCGCAGCTATTTCCCTTTTAGGCAAAGTGTCTAAAAACGAGGTGTCTATATAAACAGCTTTGGGTTGATGAAAAGCCCCAACCAAATTTTTGCCAGCTTTTAAATTTATGCCTGTTTTGCCGCCTACCGAAGAATCTACCATAGAAAGCAGTGTTGTTGGAACTTGGTAAAAATCTATGCCGCGCATATAGCTTGCAGCGGCAAAGCCGGTAATGTCGCCCACAACGCCGCCACCTATTGCAAACAGTGCGCTTTTTCGGTTTAAGCGTAAATCGGCAAGCTTTTCGCAAATCATTTCAAAGTTGGCAAAGCTTTTTGTTGTTTCGCCCGCGGGCAAAACAATAAGGCTGCCAAATTTCGATATTTGCCCGAGCTTTTGAGCGTGGGCGTCCCTTACGTTTTCGTCGGTAATAAACACGTTTTTTTTGCCTAAGGCGGCAAGTTGTGCCGCCTTGCTTACTGCATTTGAAAATGCATTTTCGGCAATTTCTATTGTATACGACTTATCGCCGAGATTTACATTAAGGCTTTCCATTTTATTTACTCCAATCCGAAAATTCCGTTAACGTAGGCTTTTGGGTTGAACTTTTGAAGGTCGTCTACCGATTCGCCCAACCCGACATAAAATATTGGAAGTTTTAGCTCTGAATATACGCCCGTAAGCGCCCCGCCCTTGGAGGTGCCGTCGAGCTTAGTTACAATAAGCCCGTTTAGGGGGAATGCTTTGTTGAACGCCCTTGCTTGCTGAATGCTGTTCGAACCTAGCGAACCGTCGGCAACCATAAAGGAATAGTGTGGGCAATTTGGGTCGCACTTTTTAAGAACACGCTCGAATTTAGAAAGCTCGTTCATTAAATTTTCCTTATTATGCAGACGGCCTGCGGTGTCTAAAATAAGATATTTTGCGCCCCTCGCCTTTGCCGCGTGCCACGCGTCGAATGCAACGGCGGCAGAATCGGCTCCGTGCTGGCTTTCAACCAAATCTATATCAAGTCTTTGCGCCCAAATTCTAATCTGCTCGTTGGCAGCGGCTCTAAAAGTGTCGCAAGCTCCCATTAAAACCTTGCCTTGTTCCGAAAGCAACTTTGCCAATTTTGCGCAAGTGGTGGTTTTGCCCGAGCCGTTTACACCTATAAGGCAAATAACTGTGGGGTTTTCGCCGCCAATAGGTTTTATTTCGGCCTGCGAGCCGTCCAAAATCTTTTCCAAAACGGCAGCCCCTATTTCGGCGGCCTCTTTACCCCTAAGCTCTTTGTTTTTTGAATATTCCCTTTTTATTGCGTCTACAACCCTTTCGGTTGTGTCGAAGCCGAAGTCCGCGCCGTATAGCGTTTCCTCTATAAGGTCTATGTCTTGCGGTTCGATTTTTTTTGCGAACAAGCCCGAAATTGCCCCCAACGCATTTTGGGCGGTTTTCTTAAGCGAGTCTTTAAACTTTTTGAATATCGAAAACATTATTTTTTAACCGCTTGGCGCATTGGTCTTTTTAGCGACAACGAAATTCTGTCGAGCAGCCCGTTTACAAAGCGTTTAGAATCGTCTCCCGAAAACTCTTTTGTAAGCTCTACCGCCTCGTTTATGGTAACAACTGGCGGAATGTCGTCTCTAAAAAGCAGCTCAAAAACCGCAAGCCTTAAAATGGCAAGCTCAACTTTTGCGATTCTGTCTATAGACCAGTTTTTGGTGTTTTTCGAGATTTCGCCGTCTATTTCCTTTGCATGGGTAAAAGCCCCAACAATAAGCTCTCTTGCAAACTGAAAATACCCCTTGCGAACCGCAAGCTCGGTTTCCTTATTCGTTAAAAAGCTTTGCAAAGCCTCTTCAAAGGGCCCGCTTTCGTTCATATCGCGCATATAGATGAACTGCATTGCCGCAATTCTGTTTTCGTGCCTGCCCCTTAATGCATGGGGCTTTTCGTTTTGCGAATTTTCCGATTGCATATTAAAACTCCGTTTCGTCGAGTAATAAAGATGTCTGCCAAGCCATTTGAATTGCGGCCTCGGCAAATTCAACGCCGCGGGCTATTTTACCTATGGTTCTATCTGCCGCCTGCTCGTAGTTGTTCGCCACAATAACGCCGTTTATTACGGGCACTGTAGTTTCTACCGCAATTTTTTGGAAAGCGTTGGCTGTGCTATGGGCTATAATTTCGTGGTGGGGGGTTTCGCCCGCAATTACAACGCCAAGAGCAACAATGCAGTCGTATTCCGAAGAATCTGCCAAAATAGAGGCAATAACGGGAAGCTCGCAAGCCCCCGGAACGCGCACAATCTTAAGCGATTTTTCGGGAACGCCAGCCCTTTTAAATGTTTTTACGGCGTCGTTTAAAAGGGCGTCTACCATATTTTGATTAAAGCACGAAGCAATTACTGCAAACTTAAAACCGCCTGCGTCTACGT
Source organism: Opitutales bacterium (assembly GCA_034180465.1). Classification (GTDB taxonomy): domain Bacteria; phylum Verrucomicrobiota; class Verrucomicrobiia; order Opitutales; family Intestinicryptomonadaceae; genus CAKUIA01. Next base: position 2,855 of record JAXFOH010000067.1, on the reverse strand, counting down.
CGGGCATTTTTGCTTTGTCGAGACTCATAAGAACTATATTGTTTTTTGTTAAATTTTTGTTTGGGATACAATCTGCAAGCCGTAGCCTTCGGGCATATAGTGCGAACCGGGGTGCGTTGTTAGCAGGTTTATCTTTTTAAAGCCAAGCTCCTTTAAAATTTGCGAGCCAATGCCGTAGTCTACCTTGTTGGGCAAAATAGGCTGGGCGGCGTTTATGTCTACCCCCCAGTTTTCGACATTAACGCAAACAAGCGCGCCGCACTTTGCCTCGGCAATTTTTGCCATTGCGCGCCTAAAGGAATCGGCGGCGTCGGAAAACGACTTTGCGCGGAACAAATCCGCAAAAATATTCTGCGCGTGAACCCTTGCAAACGCGCCGTCTTTCGACAAATCGCCCATAGAAAGGGCAAAGTGGAATTTCTTGTCGGCTTCGTTTCTGAAAATGGAAAAATCGAACTCGCCGAATTCGGTGTCTACCTTGCTCGATGAAATTTTCTTTAAAATTCTGTCGTTTTTAAGCCTGTATTCTATAAGGCTTGCAACGCTTATAAGCCTGTAGCCGAACTTGTTTTTAAATTCTATTATATCGGGCAGGCGCGCCATTGTGCCGTCGTCTTTAATTATTTCGCAAATTACGCCAACGGGCGGCAGATTTGCAAGCTTGCACATATCCACTGCAGCCTCGGTATGCCCAGCTCGTTCGAGAACGCCGCCTGGCCTTGCCCTAAGCGGATTTATGTGGCCCGGGCTTACAAAGTCGGCCCCGGTAGAATCAGGCTGCGCCATAAGCTTTAAAGTTCTTGCCCTGTCGGCCGCGCTTATACCGGTGGTAATGCCCTCGGCGGCGTCTACCGTAACGGTAAAGGCAGTTCCCTTTTTGTCGCGGTTAATCTTTACCATATCGTCTATGCCCAGCCTGTTTAGCACCGCCGTGGTCGCGGGGGCGCAAATCAGGCCCTTGCAGTGACTTATCATAATATTAACCGCCTCTGGGGTGATTTTGCTTGCCGCAACAATAAGGTCTCCCTCGTTTTCGCGGTTTTCGTCGTCTACAACAACAATGGGTTTGCCCATTGCAACGTCGGCAATGGCATCTTGAATATCGCTGAAAATCTTCTCCATTTTGTTATCCCCTTATAAATGTTTTTTACGACTGCATTAGCAGTTTTTTAATATCTACTTGCCCAAGCCTTTTATATTGCCCCTCGGGAATGCGCTTTAAAACGTAGCCGCCAATTTGGAACCTTTTAAGCTCTTTAACAAAGTAGCCAACGCACTCGAACATTCTTCTGATTTCCCTCTTTTTGCCCTGGTGCAGCCAAACTTCAAGCCTTTTTGTTTCGTTTTGCTCTCCTTCTATGCCAAGCGGAATTATTTTTGTAGCAACAAGTTTTTCGCCTTCAAAAACAACGCCGTGCTCTAGGGTTTTAATAAGCTTGTGGTCGAAAGGCCTGTTTAAAAGCACCGTATACTTTTTCATTACCCCGTACGACGGATGCGTTATTCTGTTTGCCAAATCGCCGTCGTTTGTTAGGATAAGCAACCCCTGCGAATTCATATCAAGCCTGCCGCAACAGAAAAGCTTCATCTTATTATAGGGCATAGGCAGCAGATCGAACACGGTTTGCGCGTGAAAAGGGTCTGCATTGCTGCATAGATAACCTTTGGGTTTATTAAAAGCCAAAACAACCTTGTCTTCTACCGGAAGCGAAATTTTGCGCCCCTCAAAAACAACGCTGTCGGAATTTTCGTCTATATCCTGCCCTATCTGGGCAACTTTACCGTTTACGCTTACAACGCCTTCGGCGATTTTCTGCTCGGCGGCCCTGCGCGAACAAACTCCGCATTGGGATATGAACTTTTGTATTCTCATTTTCGCCGAATAGACTTTCAAATATGGCCGAAAAACGCAACCATTTTTGAAAAAAAGCTTGAGGAAAGTCGCATAAAGGCAAGCATACTTTAACTTATCGTGAATATATTTACTTACATATACGGCAAATTGAATAAAATCGGGCTAGACTGGTTCATTTTGGGGCTGGGCAGCGCAATACTTTTGGCGTATATAGCCCCACAAATAGGCTGCACAAGGGAAAGCTTTTCGCCATCGGAGCTGGCAAACTGGCTTTTAACCCTTATATTTTTCTTTTACGGGCTTAGGCTGGACTTTGCGCAGATAAAAAAGGGGCTTTCAAACTATAAGCTGCACATAGTCGTACAGCTGGCTACATTTGCGCTGTTTCCGCTTCTGCTTTTGGCGTATACCGCCGTTTTCGGCGCGTTTAAAGACCAATACCTATATTTGGGCGTGTTCTTTATGTGCGCGCTGCCGTCTACGGTGTCGTCGTCGGTGGTAATGGTTTCGATTGCAAGCGGCAACATACCAGCTGCCATTTTCAACGCAAGTTTGTCGGGCATATTGGGCATATTTATAACCCCGCTTTTAATGAGCTTTGCAATGCAGGGCGCTATGCCCGACGCCGATTTAGGCCCCATATTTGCCAAGCTTTTTGCGCAGGTGCTGCTGCCCGTTGTTTTGGGCGTTTTGCTTAACAAAAGATTCGGCGAATGGGCAAAGACAAAAAAACGCCTTTTTAGGAACTACGACCAAAGCGTTATTCTGCTTATCGTATACACTTCGTTTTGCGACAGCTTTTACAAGGATATGTTTAGCGCGCTTTCGCTTAAAGACATTGTTATGCTTACCATGGGGTTGGCTACAATGTTCTTTGCAGCCTACGCCGCAATTTTGCTGGTTTCAAAACTGCTAAAATTTAACCGCGAAGATACCATTACGGCCCTGTTTTGCGCCTCTAAAAAATCGCTGGCACACGGGGCCGTTATGTCGAAAGTTA
>JAXFOH010000128.1:0-7338 GCA_034180465.1 Opitutales bacterium | reverse complement strand
CAATTACGACAAGCGCATGATTAGCGGGCTTATACAAGCGGGCAGCTCGTTGGGCATTTTGATTCCGCCTAGCATAGTTTTGGTTCTATATGGCATGATTGCCCGCCAACCGGTAAGCCAACTTTGGCTTGCAGGCATAGGTCCGGGTTTGTTGATGATGGGCTTGTTTTTGGCATATATTCTTATTCGGTGCCACTTTAACCCGAAGATGGGGCCAGTGCTTCCAAAAAGCGAACGCAACTATACGTTAAAGGAAAAGCTAAAGGTTTTAAGCGCGGGCATAATTCCGCTTTTGCTAATATTCTCGGTTATAGGTTCGTTTTTCTTCGGACTTACAAGCTTGGTGGAAAGCTCGGCCTTCGGCGCGTTTGCCGCCTTTTTGGTGGCGTTATTCCGCCGCAGGCTTTCGTGGAAGATGTTTAAGAAAATATTGCGCGAAACTTTGGACAATTCGGCAATGTTTATGTGGGTTATGATGGCGGCCCTTGCTTTTGCCGCGGTATTCGATGGCCTAGGCGCAGTTAGGGCGTTGGAGGGCTTGTTCCTTAACGACTGGGGTTTGTCGCCGTGGCAAGTGCTGCTTTTAATGCAACTGTCGTTCATAATATTGGGCATATTTTTGGACGATACAGCAATGCTTGTAATAGTTGCGCCATTATACATACCCTTGGTTATAAAGCTTGGCTTTAACCCAATATGGTTCGGCATACTTTATACAATCACCTGTCAAATTGCATATATAACGCCGCCTTTCGGCTACAACCTGTTCCTTATGCGCGCAATGTCGCCGAAAAGCATAACTATAAAGGATATATACGCTTCTATAATTCCCTTTGTGGGCCTTATGTTGCTGGCGTTGATTCTTATAATGATATTCCCCGAAATCGCATTGTGGATACCTTCGCTGTTCAACACCAAAATGTAGTTTAAAAAATGAAAAAGTCATGGAGCATTTGCGTTGGGAACAAAACACATAATTTCCATTCTTTAAAGGAGTTAATGGCGAAGGCGTCGCCCCTGCGCTCGGGAGACGTGCTGGCAAAAGTTGCCGCCGCCGACTACGAAGAAAGGGTTGCAGCCCAAATGTGCTTGGCCGACGTTCCGCTTGAAATGTTCATTACAGAGCCTCTGATTCCCTACGAAAAAGACGAAATTACGCGCCTTATTTTAGACCGCCACAACAAAGAGGCCTTTAAGGCGATTTCGTCTTTTACCGTGGGCGAGTTTAGAGACTGGCTGCTGCGCTACGAAACCGACGGCAGGGTTTTAGAGGAAATCACTTGGGGCTTAACCCCCGAAATGGTTGCGGCGGTATCGAAAATTATGGGCAACCAAGACTTGATTTTGGTGGCGTCTAAGCGGCAGGTTGTAACAAAGTTTAGAGACACAATAGGACTAAAGGGCAGGTTTTCTTCAAGACTGCAACCGAACGACCCTTCGGACAACCTCAAGGCAATTGCAGCCTCTATGCTAGACGGTCTGCTGTACGGCAGCGGCGACGCCGTAATAGGCATAAACCCTGCAACCGACAGCGTGCCGGCAATGACGGAAATCTTAAAGCTTATAGACGAGCTTGTGCACCGCTACGAAATACCGACGCAATCGTGCGTGCTTTCGCATGTTACAAATGCGATTGCAGTTATGGAAAACGGCGGCCCCGTAGACTTGGTTTTTCAATCGATTGCGGGAACCGAAATTGCAAACAAAAATTTCGGCATAAATTTGGGGATTTTAAAAGAGGCGCACGAAGCTGCGTTGTCGCTGCACAGAGGCACTATTGGCGACAACGTAATGTATTTCGAAACGGGGCAAGGCTCGGCATTGTCGGCAGAGGGCAACTGGAATGTTGATATGCAAACTTGCGAGGCCAGAGCCTATGCCGTGGCTCGCGAATTTAGACCTTTGCTTGTAAATACGGTTGTAGGGTTTATAGGCCCAGAATATTTGTATAACGGAAAGCAAATAATTAGGGCTGGTTTGGAGGACCATTTTTGCGGCAAGCTGCTTGGATTGCCTATGGGGTGCGATATTTGCTACACAAACCACGCCGAGGCCGACCAAGACGATATGGACACATTGCTTACACTTTTGGCTGCGGCTGGGCTAAACTATGCAATGGGCATTCCCGGTTGCGACGACGTTATGCTAGGCTACCAAACAACCTCCTTTCACGATATTTTATATGCGCGCCAGCTGCTTGGGCTAAGACCAGCTCCCGAATTCGAGGCATGGCTGGAAAAGATGAAAATCTTTAACAACAACAAGGTGTTGGAATTAAACAATAACAACAAACTGCTTGCAGACTATGGAATTACCGACAATAAATAAGCCGAACGGCGAATATATGCTAAGGGCAAATTCGGTGTCGAAGCCAGACACTTGGTGCTTGCTTAGAAAATATACTACGGCGAGAATCGGCATTGGCAGGGCGGGCGGCAGTCAACGCACGGCATCGATATTGGATTTTAAGTTGGCGCACGCGCGCGCAAAAGACGCAGTTCTTGCAAAATTCTATCCCGAAAAGATTGCCGAACAGCTAAAGGCGGCGGGCTTCGAGAGCATTGTTTTGCATACAAAAGTTTCCGACAAGCAAACCTATTTGATGAATCCAGAACTTGGACGCCAATTAAGCGAATGTTCTGCAATAGAATTGGCAAAACTTTCAAAAGAGTGGGGCAAGCGCGATTTTATGGTTGTTGTTTCCGACGGGCTTTCGGCGTTGGCCGCAAACGAGCATGCTGTAGACACAATAAAGGCGTTGTTTGCAAATTTACCCGAAGAAAATTGGTCGACATACCCGATAATTATTGCGCCGTTTGCAAGGGTAAAAATTCAAGACGCCATAAACGAAATTTTGCACGCAAGGCACACTTTGGCACTTGTAGGCGAACGCCCGGGATTGGGTTCGCCAGACAGCCTTAGTGCGTATTTTACCTACAACACAAAGTGGGCAAGCGTGGAATCCGACCGAAACTGCATTTCTAACATCAGGCCGCTTGGCTTGCCTATAGATATTGCCACAAAAAAGCTTGCCTGGCTTTTAGAGGAGTCGCGCAAACGCAAAATTAGCGGAACTGCGCTAAAAGACACTTTCGATATTTCCGCTTTGCAAGCCCAAGCGCAAAAATCGATAGGGTGATTTTTACACCAAGCGGTATAGGCGCTATAGATATTTCGTCAAGTTTGGAATGTAATTTTCTGCCCCGCTTAAAATTAGCAGATTTTATGCAACTTGTTTTTTAACAAGCAAATAGGGCAGGCGCGAGTGTGTGTATAAAACAATAAAAAAGCCGCAACCAGCGGCTGCGGCTAAAAATTTAATTTAATGGTGGGGACACTCGGACTCGAACCGAGGACCCCCTGCGTGTGATGCAGATGCTCTAACCAACTGAGCTATGTCTCCACTAAGAAAAAACTAAAAAAATTGTGCGCCTATGGCAAATTTTGGTCAAGCTAATTGTTGATATTTAGCCAAAGTTGCCTTGCCGGATTTTTTTGCTATTTTACCGACAAAATGTCGCTCCAACTTGTTGTGTAGTTTGGCGACGCCATATCGCGCCTTGTCTGCCAGGGCTTTTGCAGGCCCGCCGCCAACGGGGCAACGCTGTTTTTGCCGAATTTGCGGTTTAGCTTGTCTACGGCTTCGAACAGTTTGCTGTGGCTTTCGTTTTTCGAAAACAAGTCGCCCTGAAATGCGCCCGATTCCAAGCCAAAAAGAACTACGCCTGTTTTTTTGTAGCGGCGGTTTTTAATAAATATGCCGCCTATGCGCGGAGAAACGGCCTTTAGCATTTCTATTGTGTTGTCGGTTGGGGTATTAAAGGTTATCGTTGCCGAAAGCGAGCCGCCCTCCGAAAAATGCGGCTTATATTCGGGGTAGTAAACAGAATATATATTTACCGCCGAAGCCCTTTGTTTTTCGGCGCGCAACTTTTCGGCGGCTTTGGCAAGGTAGGTTGCAACACTTTCGCATAATTGCCCAAAATCTACAACCGCTTTGCCAAAACATCTAGAATATGTAAGGCTTTGAGAGGGTTCGTTGGGCATTTCGTCGTCTATACACTTTATTCCCCTTAATTCCATTGCAATTTTCGCCATATTTATGCCGAAAGTTTTATGTAGCTTTTCGTCGCCGAATTCTGACAAGGCCAGAGCGGTGTGTATGCCCTTTGCCGCCAATTTTATTTCGGAATTGCCGCCGACACCCCAAATTTCGCCAATGTTGGTATTGGCCAAAATTTGCCTGTTGTTTTCGGGCATAACAAAAACGCCGCTTGCCGATTTTTTGCCTATGTGGTTTGCAATTTTGGCCAAAGTTTTTGTTTTTGCAAAACCCACCCCGCAGGGAATGCCTACGCATTTTAAAATGTTTTTGCGCATATTTTCGCCAAAATCCTGCCAGTTTGCATTTTCGTAGGGGTGTATGAACGCTTCATCTACGGAATATTGCTCTACAACTGGCGCAAATTTATACAGCGTTTGCATTAGCCTGCGCGACAGGTCTCCGTATAACTCGTGGTTGCCCGACTTAAGGATTAGCCCAAGGCGTTTAATGTCGTTTTTAATCTTGAAATAGGGCGTACCCATTGCAATTTTAAGCGACTTAAATTCGTTCGAGCGCGAAATTACGCAGCCGTCGTTGTTCGATAAAACAGCCACTGGTTTGCCCTCTAGCGACGGGTTAAAAACCCTTTCGCAAGATACAAAAAAATTGTTGCCGTCTACCAAAGCAATCATTTGCTGAATTTGCGAACCAAGCCCGTTACAACGCCGAAAATTTTAAGCTCCATTAGGCCGCTAAAATGTATGTCGGCATAGTTTTTATTTGCCGCCTGCAGCCACACTTTGCCGTTTTGTCTCCTAAAATATTTTACGGTAAATTCGCCGTTTACGCAGGCAATTACAATGCTTTTGTCGACGGGGTCCAGCGAGCGGTCTACAACCAAAATATCGTTTGCAAAAATGCCTGCGGGCTGCATAGAGTCGCCGTCTACGCGCACAAAAAAGGTAGATGGCGCATTTTTTACCATAAGCTCGTTTAGGTCTAGCGGATATTCGCACTCGCTTTCGCTAACCGAAGGGAAACCCGCCTTTACCCTATTTAGCATTAAATTCGGCAATTTTTTGTCCATTTTAAAAGTGGCTATTTTGTTTTTTCGAATTCGAAATTTTCGAATTTAAAACTTTCGGCAAGGCTTTTGTCGGTTGTATATGTTGCGGCCTTTGCCTTTACGTTTTTAAAGGAAAAGTTTTTAAGAAAATATTGGTCACTTTTTTGTACGGCAAAAAGCGTTTTACATTCAACTTCTATGTTTTCAAAACTTACGTTTTCAGCAAACGAAAGGGGAATGTCGGGGCGTCCCTTTAGGTCAAAAAACTGTGTCCACGGCTTTACATACAAAAGGTGGTGGGCGGTTCCCTTAAGGTTTTTAAGCGAAATATTTTTGTATAATTGCGGGGTATCGGGGCGCATTTTCAGCCACAAAACCCTGTCGGGGTTGTCGAAGGTGCAGTTTTGCATTACAATGTTTTCGCATAAAATCGCTTCGCTTCCGCAAGTTAGGGTGCTGTGGCAAAATCCGAAAGTGCAGTTTTCTATCAAAATATTCTTATTTGCTCCGTTTTCAGGGGCTTTGTCGGCATAGGGGCCTTTGCCGCCTTTTAGGGCAATGGCGTCGTCGTTAACCGACATATAACAGTCTTTTATATGCACGTTTTCGCAGGCGTCTATATCTATGGCGTCGGTGCTGGGAGCCGGTACGGGTTTAGACGGCGACAATATTTTTAGCCCCGAAATTTTTACGAATTTGCACTTGTAGTAGTGGGAAGTCCAAAAGGGAGAGTTTTGCAATGTAATTCCGCTAACCGACACATTGCTGCTGTTCGAAACATAAAGCAACCTTGGGCGCAATTCCTCTATGTTTGTGCATTTGCGGTTTACTTTGCGCCTTAGCCAGAAAGACTTCCAATATCTGGTGCCGTTGCCGTCTATTGTTCCTTTGCCAGAAATCGAAAAATTGTTGCAGTTGTTGGCGTTTACAAGGGCGGCAAAATAGACTATGCTTTGACCTTCTATTCTGGTGGGTAAAATGGGAAAATCTGAAATATCGTCGCTGCCTTTTAAAACGGCGTTTTCGGCTAAATATAAATGTGTTTTCGGCTTAAAAAACAATGCTCCGCTTAAAAACTCGCCCTGCGGAACTACAACAATGCCCCCGTTTTTTGCTGCGGCGTCTATCGCGCTTTGTATTGCTTTGGTTTGCGGGGTGTTTGTTTTGCTTTTCGCCCCAAAGTCGCAAATGTTAAACTTTTTTAGCCCCTCTGTTTTGAGAGGGGCTTCTGTCGAAAACCATTCTTTTGCCTCGGCGGGAAAATCTGCAACGCTGGCAAACGCCAAAAGCGGCAAAATTTGCAAAATAAAAAACAGCCCTATAACTTTCATATTACATCAAAATGGTTGTTTATAAATTTTTTAAAAGAAAAACCGCCAAATTCTTTGGCATTTGCCGTCGAATTCTACAATCCGGCTTTCGCAGCTTTTATAGGGCGATTTTAAAAGAATTTTGTGCGAATATATATTGTTTTCGAAACAGCTTACAAGGATTTCTTTTAGCCCAAGTTTTTTGGCAAGAACTATTGATTTGGCAAAGGCCTTTTTTGCATACCCTTTGTTGCGCGCGTTAAGCCTTATCATTATGCCTATAGAACCCCCGTAGATTCGCAAAATGTCGTTTAACTTTAGCCTGATGTTTATTGTTCCTATATATTCGCCTTTGTCTACAATCCAATAGGTTTTGTTTGGCATATAGCCTTTTGGCAAATCTATGCCAAGTTCGCTATTTTTATAGTCGTCAAAAATAGTGTGTTGCCAAATTTCGGATTTTTCGGGGTCGTGTATAATATAGTTGTTGTGAACGTGCCCGAATGTTTCGCGACATGCCTGTATGTACGAATTTAAATATTCCTTTTTTGGCTCTATTATATCCACAAAGGCTAGGCTAGGGGCTTTTTATCTGCCTGCAAGAGTTTTTGGAAGATTTTTTATTTTGACGCCAGCGTAAGAAACTCGTATAACGAAAGCGTTATGATTATGAGGAAATCCGTTTTTAAGAGTGCATTGTCTGCTTTGGTTGCAATGTGTTTTTCGTATATTTCAACCGCCGAAACCGCACATAACGATGCTATGCCCATAAAAATGGTTGTGGATATGAATAGAATTGATACGGCTTCGAAAATGGGCAACAAGGTTAGCAACTACAATTATTGGGACGCCCTTAACGATATGGAACCCTTCGACAAAAGCGAGGGTATGGATACCTCGTTTGTAGAATACGGGCA
>JAXFOH010000115.1:0-2976 GCA_034180465.1 Opitutales bacterium | reverse complement strand
AGACATTGCCAAAACTGTGGGCGCAAAGGGCTTGGCTTATATAAAGAGCGAAAATGGTGCATGGAAAAGCCCCATTTTAAAATTCCTTTCGCAACAGGAGCAAGACGATCTAAAACGCATTCTCAACATAGAAGACGGCGACTTGGTTTTCTTTGCGGCTTGCGAATGGGAAAGAGCCTGCACCATTATGGGCAGAATTAGGCTTGAAAGCGCAAAGCTTTTGCAAAAGCGCGGCAAGTTGGAAATTCCACAAAACAAATACAATTTCTTGTGGGTAATAGAATTCCCGCTTATGTTGTTCGACGAAGAGCAGGGCAGGTACGTTTCGGCGCACCACCCATTTACTGCTCCCGTAGAGGAAGACATAAACTATTTGGATACTGACCCAAAGCGCGTTCGTGGCCAGCACTACGACATTGTGCTTAACGGCGTAGAACTTGGCGGCGGTTCAATTCGTATTCACAATCCCAGCTTGCAAAAGAAGGTGTTTGAAGACGTTCTTAAAATTCCGCCGGAAACCGTTAAAAGCCGTTTCGGCTATATGCTTAAGGCTTTTAAATACGGCGCGCCCCCACACGGCGGCGTTGCCCTAGGCCTCGACAGAATGGTCGCAATGCTTTGCGGCCGTCAGAGCATTAGAGACGTTATTGCATTTCCCAAAACACAGAAGGGGCAAGACCTCATGGCGCAAAGCCCCAGCTATGCAACCGAAAAGCAGCTTAAAGAATTGCACATTTCGGTTGATTCTGCCGAATAGTAGAACGCCTATAAAAAACAAAAAAGCTTCGAAGTTTTATACGCTTCGAAGCTTTTTTTGTTGCAGGTAAAATGGCTTTAATGCCGATTTTTTTTGCTGTGGATTGCAATAAGCCTTTTTTCTTTTTAAAAGTTTTAACTTATTGCATTGCAAGCATATAATTTTCGCAAAAGCTAGATACTGCCAAGGCGGCAGTTTCGGCTTTCATAACCTGATTGCCTATTTTTACGGGCAAAAATCCGTGTTCGTAGGCTTCCTTGTATTCGCTGAGCGAAAAGTCGCCCTCGGGGCCAACTAAAATTGCAATTTTTGCCTCATTGCTTTTTACCGATTCTTTTAGGACATTTAAAATCGGCTTTGCAACGCTTTCTAAGCTGGCTATAATTTTTACGTCAAAATCTTTAGAATATTCAAAAAAAGCGTTCAAAGAGGCGGGGTCATGCAAGTCGAACTTTGCCATATTAGACGACTGTTTTATGGCTTCGACAATTTGCGCTAGCCACTTTTGCCGTTTGTCTTGCGCGTTTTCGGGAGATATTTTTACCTCGCAATTTTCCGACAAAATGGGGAACAGCGCATCTATGCCCGACTCTATGCTTTGCCTTAAGATGTCGTCGAAAGTTTTGCCTTTGGGGATTGCCTGCCCAAGCGCAACCGTAAAGGGATTTCTTAAAACCTGCATCTTTTCTACCTTTTCAAGCTCGGTCTTTTTGGGGTTTGCCGAAACTATTTTGCATAGATACGCGTTGCCCGACAAGTCGAAAACCGACACACTGTCGCCGCAGCGCGCGCGCCTAGCCGCAACAAGGTGGCGGCTTTCAAACTGGTTTAGACGAATTGTGTTGCCCTCTAAATTTTCGGCGTATGCTCTTATTCCCGACATATAAATTTTTGCTTGATTATTCAAAGTTTCAGTAAAATTATATTTTGCGTGAATCCGCTAAAAGACAAGCACATTTTGTTGGGGGTATGCAGCTCTATTGCCGTATACAAGGCAGCCGATTTAACCTCTAAATTGGTAAAGGCGGGAGCCTGCGTTAAAGTTGTAATGACTGAAAACGCCGCCAAGCTTGTAAACCCGCTTATATTCCAAACTCTTTCAAAAAACAAAGTGTATGTTTCTATGTGGGAAAATCGAAACGAGTGGGAAGTAGAGCACGTTGCCCTTGCCGATTTTGCGCAAATATTTTTGGTGGCTCCGTGTTCCGCAAACACATTGGGCAATTTTGCAAACGGTTTGGCTCCCGATTTTCTTTCTACCTGTTTTATGGCGTCTTGCGCAAAAAAATATGTGGCGTTGGCAATGAACTGCAATATGTATAATTCGCCCGCGGTTCAAAAAAACATAAAAACGCTTAAAGAGTGGGGCGTAAACTTTATAGACCCCCAAAGCGGTATGCTTGCCTGCGGCAAAGAGGGCGTTGGCAGGCTTGCCGATATAGACTCTATCATAGCCGCAATTTCCGAATAGGGCTTTAATTTCGAAACATTTTGTCGCACAGGGCACAAAATGTCTCTATAAAATTGGACATTATGGCGCGGAGTTCTTGTACGATATTAGTAGATATGTTTGGCACGCTATTTGCTAAGGAGTAAGGTATGAATATAAATCCCGACAATTTTACAGAAAAATCCATAGAGGCCATAAACGAGGCCTCGCAAGTTGCAAGGCGCTACAATGCATCGCAGCTTGAACAGGCGCATCTGTTGGAGGCTCTCGCCAATCAGGAAGGCGGCATTGTTCCCGCCATTCTCGAAAAAATGAGCTCCAAAAAAGAGGTCTTAAGACTTTCTTTACAGCGTTATTTGCAAGCGCAACCCAAAGTTAACGGGGCAAGTGCCGAGCTATATCCCAGCGCGGCGTTTTCGGCCACGCTTTCGCGCGCGTTGGAAATCTCCAAAAATATGGGCGACGCTTTTGTTTCTACCGAGCATTTGTTCTTGGCAATTCTTGAAAAGCCCGAACCTAGCGACTTTGCCGATATGATATCCTCGCTTCAAATTTCTACAAGCGAAGTAAAAACGGTGCTGGCAACAATGCGTTCGAGCAAGAATATAGACAGTAAGACACCGGAAGCTTCGTACGAGGTTTTGGCAAAATACGGTTCGAACCTTGTAGAACTTGCCCGCAAAGGCAAGCTAGACCCCGTGATAGGCAGAGACGAGGAAATAAGAAGGGTTATAAGGATTTTGTCGAGAAAGACGAAAAACAACCCCGT
>JAXFOH010000111.1:0-22052 GCA_034180465.1 Opitutales bacterium | reverse complement strand
TTGTAAGCGGAGCTTTCGACAAGCTTTCCGAAAGCATAGCAAAACGCTTCAATAAAGGCACAATAGGTTTCGGCACCGAAAGCGACTTTTCAGACAAAGACCCAAGCGAATACCTGAAATTTGCCGAAACACAGGATTTTGTAAAATACGGCTTTGAAGCCGAATTTATAGGCAGACTGCCCGTAAGGGTTGCCTGCGACGCCCTTTTGGCTAAAGACCTTGCCGACATTTTAAAGTCTTCGGAAGGCTCTATTTTAAAGCAATATACTCGCGACTTTCAAGGCTATGGCATAGACTTTGAAATAACGAAAGAGGCAATCGACAAAATTGCCGAAAAAGCCTATCTTGAAAAGACGGGCGCGCGCGGCCTGCTTACCGTAATGGAAAAGCTTTTGCGCGACTTTAAATTCGAGCTGCCAAGCGCGGGCATTACAAGGTTTGAAATTACAACCGACACGCTCGAAAATCCGAAGGAGTATTTGAAAGAAATTTTGGAAAACTCCGAACCATTGCGCCGAAGCGTGCTCGAAAAGGACATCTCCAAATTCGCCGCAGCCTTCGAAAGCGAAACGGGCTTTAAGCTTGAATTCGACGAGGGAGCCCAAAGGGAAATTATCGCCGAAGCTGCCGAATGCGACAAGGAGGTTTCAACCTTGTGCGCCGAAAAGTTTAAGGACTTTAAACACGCGTTGTCCATAATTTCCAGAAACAACAAGAAAACGAAATTTACAATAGACGCCCAAACGGTTAAAACCCCCGACGAAACTTTATCGAAGTGGGTTGTAAGCTCGTTTCAGGAAAAGAAAAATGAACAATAATTTTGAAAGGAGAAACGCCCAAGAGGTAAAAAAAATGTTTTCGGGCATTGCTGAAAACTACGACAGGGCAAACCGCCTTATGTGTTTTGGACTGGACAAATATTGGCGGCTGGTTTTGGCAAAAAAGGCGGCAAAGCTATGCGCAAACGCCCCCCTGCTCGACGCGGCCTGCGGCAGCGGCGACGTTGCTCTTGCCGCGTTGAATTTAGGGCTGCCAAAGGGCGTTGTCTGCGCCGATTTTTGCCCGGAACTATTGCAACTGGCAAAATCCAAACTGGCCGACTTTAAAAATGCATCTTTTGCCGAATGCGACTGCTCTAACCTATGCGATTTTGCCGACAACACATTCGGCGCAATTACGGTGGCTTTCGGGTTCAGAAATTTTCAGGACAGACAAAAATGCCTTTTGGAATTCAACCGAGTTCTAAAAAAAGGCGGCAAGCTGTTTATTTTGGAGGTTGCGCTCTCGAAAAGTTTGTCGGGCAGAATCGTGTCGGTTTTTATGGACAAAATAACCCCGCAAATTGCGGCTTTTGCAGGCTCCAATAAAGACGACTACCTTTACCTTTCGAAAACAGCAAAGCTTTTCCCCGACAACAACCAGATAGGCGAAATGTTTAAAAAGGCAAATTTTGCAAATTTTAAAAGGCGCTACTTTTTAACGTCGCTAAACAGCGTTTCTATAATGGAGGGCGAAAAGTTATGACGCACGACCCATTCGGCGAGGAAGCACCTCTTGTAGACATAAACGAGTTCCCCAAGTGGATAATATACGAAGATGCCGACTACCTTGTTTTGAATAAGCCGGGCTGGCTTGTTTGCCACCCTTCTAAAAACGGCGACCTTTCGAGTTTAGTGGGAGCTAGCCGCGTTTACACAAACCTAGATTCTCTACACCTGGTAAGCAGGCTAGACAGGGAAACCAGCGGCATTGTCGTTCTTGCAAAGCACAAAAAAGCGGCGTCGGTTGCGCAGCGAGCCCTTGAACACGGACTGGCAAAAAAGGAGTATTTGGCTATTATGCAAGGGGCTATGAACTTTTCGGCAACGGTTTCGCAGCCGCTTATAGAAGACAAAAACTCGCTTGTGGCAATTAAGCAAATGTGTGCAATGCGCAAAACCACTGCAAAAAAGGCCTGCACCTATTTTACGCCCCAAAGCGTTGCCAACAACTACACGCTCTGCAAAGTAAGGATTATTACAGGGCGCAAGCACCAAATTAGGGCGCACGCCCAATGGCTGGGCTACTCCATTGTTGGCGACAAAATATACGGCCCCGACGAAACTTTGTATTTAGACTTTATAGAAAAGGGGTTTACCGACGAAATGGCAAAGCTTTTGCCCATGAAAAGGCAGGCTTTGCACGCCTTTAAGCTGGATTTAAGCGCGGCAATTAAAGACTTTTCGTTTACCGCCCCGCCCACCGCAGACTTTGTGGAATTTGCCGAAAAAAATTCGCTTATAGTACCAACCTCTTAAATATAGGCAATTTTGGAAAATTTGCCCTTAATGGGCTTTACAAATTTAAGAAAATTCCGTATAATTGGGGAAATGAAAATGCAATATTTACATACCCAATTTTTATTTATATCGGCGTTGTTGCTGTGCTCTTGCGCCTTTGCACAAACTGCGCAAAAAACGCCCGCCAACCCAAGCGACATTGCCGCCGAATTTAATTCGGCAATAGAAGCCAAGAACAACGCCTGCAATATGGCGCAGGATTTCTCCTCGGCATACTCCTCTACAAAAAAGCTTTATGCCGACTACAAAAAACAGCTGTGCGAACTTGAAAAATCGCTGAAAAGTTTTAACTGCAATTTGGAGAATACCCAAGCCAATTTGGAGGCGCACAAAAAAGCCCTTGGCGAATTTGCCGACAAGCTTAAAAGCGTTGCCAATATCTACGACTTTTCGAAAGACGCAATACAATCTGCAAGAGATAAAATTGCAGAAAGCGAAAAGGTTGTTATGGCCTCCCCCGGCGAAAATTTCCAAAACAAAAAACAGTTCGAAATTATAAAGGCAAATTTCAACGCGGCGGTAAACCGTCTTAACAACGCGCAAAAATGCGCGGTTTCGTATATGCTAACTGCGCCTATGGGCGCGGTTGCAACAGATGGCGCGGCTTCGTCTTTGGCAAACGCAAAAAGCTATGCAAAAAAGGCGCAATCCGCAATGGAAGGTCAAAACGAAAAATTCGACGAAATGAAGAAAAGTTTTGAAGGATCCAAAGATGCGCTAAAATCGCTTAAAAAAATCTATGCAGTCCTTTCCGAAAAAGAGTCGTGTGCCAGGGCGCAAACGCTTGCCGCATTTACGGAATTTACAAAGGCTTATATAAATAACCCATCAAAATTTCAAGACTGCAACACAAAGTTAAACTCGTCGCCATTCGCCTTTGACGATTGCGCCGAAAGCGACCCTATTGCACTAGCTGAAAAAGCAAAAAATCGCTATCTTTCAAAATCGGCAAATTCGCAGCTGCCAATGTCGGCATCTTATAGAGACGCAAAGTTTGAAAGCGAAAGCGCGGCAAACAATGCGGGCAAAATCATTCAGGGTTTTGCACAAATAGAATATACAACGCGCGTTTTAAGCAAGGCAGCCGATACTGCAAACGCAATATGCCTTGCCTACGAAAGCGAACGCCAGCAAGCCGAAAATGAAGCGCAAAACGCCGAAAATTTGCTTGTAAAAGGCATTTCGCTTTTCTCGCAATCGCAATTCTTTTTGGGCAATGTTAAAATGCTTGATATACGCATAAAACAGCTTGCCGAAAAGGAAAAGTTTGTAAAAGGCGAATTCGAAAAATTGGCAAAGCAAAGCGAATCGGCTTTCGAAAATTCGCTAAACTTGGCAGGGGAAATTAAATAGCGGCATTTTAAGCCAAACCAAAACGCCGCAGGCAAACCGCGCCTTGCGGCGTTTTTTTGCGCCAAAACACACCCGCGCCCGAACGACGAGCTTAAATAAAGCCTGTATCCGTTTTCGGTCTCCTCGATTTTTTCGGGATAGCTGTAATATAAAATTTCGGCACTGGCCTTGCCGCCTGCAGCGCCGCTATTGTACCTGCAGTGCCACCGCCAACTACAACAACGTCGAACTTGGCTTGGCACTTTGCATTGTCTTTAAATAAATCATTGCTTGCACACCCTACAAAGCCCAAAGTCGGCAAAGCGGTAAAGCTTTTTACAAAATTTCTTCTTTTCATGTGCACACTACGCTTTTTTCTTTATGTTTGTCTATTTGCAAATACCCATCAAATTCATTTGCATAAAATTTTTGCATTATTTAAAAACCGCCCTAAGCTTAAGCTATGAACACAAAAGAACAGTTTTCAAAAATATCCGAAATATACGACTCGCAAAGGCGCAACTTAATACCGTGCTTCGACGAATTTTACAACGCAGCGGTAAATGCGCTTAAAGCCCTGCCCGAAAAGGCAAGGGTTGTAGACTTAGGCTGCGGCACGGGAATTTTGGCCGCAAAAGCGCTAAAACGCCTGCCCAATGCCGAAATTGAATGCAGCGATATTTCCGACAAAATGCTTGAAGTTGCAAAAAAGCGTTTCGCCGAAAATGCAAATGTTTCGTTTAAGATTGCAGACTTTACCAAGCGCGATTTGCCGAAAAACACCTACAACGCAGTGATTTCGGCACTGGCAATCCACCACATAGAAAATGCGCAAAAGCAGAGTTTATACAACAATATTTACCAATCGCTTAAAGAAGGCTCTGTTTTTGTAAACGCCGAGCAAATTTTAGGCAAAGACGAATTTGAAATAAAAAGAAACGCTCAGTCCCGCGAGGATTTAATTTTAAAGTATATGACCCCCGAAGAGGCCTCGGTTGCAAGAACGCGCCTTAAATGCGACAGGTGCGCCACAATTTTAGACAACATAAAAATGCTGCAAAACGCGGGCTTTAAAAACTGCAAATGCGTTTTTGAGTTTTTGGATTTTGCCGTGATTTGCGCCGAAAAGTAGCCGTTAAAAGACTATTTTTTTTACGGGAATTTTCACATTGTCGGCAATGTCTAGCATTGCGTTTACAAAGTAGACGTTGTCGAAGTTTTTTATGTCGCTTTTTCGGATTTCGATTTCCTTAACCTTCTTTTCAGCAACAAGTTTTGCGCGTTTTGTGCCATTTAGCAAACAGGTTTTGGGCGTATAAAAGCTGCCCGACTTTTCAAACACCAAATTTGCATATGAGCTGTCGCAAACAAAGCCGTTTTTGCATATAATAACGTCTTGGCAAAAACCTTTTTGGGCTGCAAGCTCGTTTAGGCGGCTTCGGTCCGCAAATTTGTAGGAATAATCTATATCGCCACAGTCTACAACCTTTAGCGAGTCGATTTTTTTTGGCGTATATTTTGCAATTTCAATTTTTTCTATTTTGTCGGAATATTCAATCCTTAGCTTGTATGTTCCGTTGCACCCTAGTCTTGCATTTGTCTTTACAATTTCCGAAAAATCTTCGGGCGTAGCTTCGGGATAAAAGTCGCGCAAAGTTTTTAAATAGCGGCTTTCGTTGAGCGCAAAATCGGCAACGCCGTCTTTTACCTTTATTGTTTCTATAAATTTCGGCTTAAGCGGAATATAGATTTTTTCCACAATCTCCTTATATTCGGAATTTGCGTCGCTTAAATATGTAATGCCGCCGCCGCTTTTGTAGTAGGTTTTTGCGCCCGATTTTTCCATACACCTAATGGCGACTGCCGAATCGAAATTTTCGGAATCGAAATAGCCGAATATGCCCGTGTAAAAGCCCCTTTTTTCGCCCTCGCACTCGCTTAAAATTTCCACCGTTTTTGGTTTTGGCGCGCCCGAAATGGAGCCTGCGGGCAAAATGCTTTTTAAAATGTCGCCAATTAAAATATTTTTTAGCGTGCCCGAAATTTCCGAACTTGTCTGTATAATGTCGGGCTTGTTTGCGCGTTTTATGCGGGAGGCAAACCTAAAACGGCTAACTTTAACAGAATCGGCAACAACGGACAAATCGTTGCGTATTAAGTCTACAATGGTGTTGTGCTCTTGCAGCTCTTTTTGGTCGTTTAGCAAAATATTTTCGGCATCGGGAATATCTGCGTTAATTGTTCCCTTCATCGGGTACGAATATATTTTGCCGCCTTTGATTTTCACAAAACACTCTGGCGAAAAACACACAAAATCCTCGCCCAGGCACACTGCATATTCGCTTTTTGCCGAATAAAAAACGTCGCTAAAAGAGGCGTTTAAAACAACCTCGGTTTTTTCGGTTAAGTTTGCCAAAAAAGAATTGCCGCGCTTTATGTCGTTTTGCAGTTTTTCGAATTTTGCAAAATATGCGGCTTTGTTTGGCGGAACAACTTTTAATGTTGCATTTAAAAGTTTTGGGGTGGTTGCAGCAGAATTTGTAAAATTGCCGAATCTAAATTTTACAACATTTGCATATTTTAAAAAATCGCACTTCTGCAAAAACACCGCCTTTTGCATTTCGTAGTCTACCATAATAAAAAACGGAATTTTGCGCAAATGGCAATAGTTTGCGCGCTGTATGGCGTTTTCGAATGTGGTAAAAATTTCGGGGAAATTAAACATACAAGGCAGATACGATATGCCCAAAATTTTTGCCCTCAACAAAAATATATATAACGCGGCATTTTTCCGCATTAAAAAATTTAGTTTTTAAGCATTGTAAGCTGCATTTTAAACGGCTCTACGGCATATACCGAATGGGTTATGTTTGCGGGCATAATAACCGATTCGCCGCTTTTTAGCGAAAGCGATTTTTTGCCTATCACAATTTCGGCGCGCCCGTCTAAAACCTGCAAAAGCGCGTCGAAGGGCGCGCTGTGCGGGCTTAGCCTTTGGCCTTTATCGAAAGAAAAAAGCGTTATTGTTCCCGAATTTTTATCAAAAACGCGGCGGCTAACAATACTGTCGAATTCGTATTCCACCGAATTTTTAAAATCCAAAACTTCCGATTCTTCCATTTTTTCCATATAAAACCCTTCGCCTTTCAAATCGGAAGTTTGCGGAATTTTTTAAAGCGCCATTTTTCGGACTACAAAGTTTCGTCTTTTAAAACAGCAATCAAAAATTCCTTGTTGCCGTCGCCCCCTAAAATGGGAGACTCGCATACCCCTATTATCTTCGAATGAACAAGGGTTTTGCGCACAAAATTTTCTATCTTAAGCAGGCATTTTTCGCGCTCGGCTTCGTCTCTTAGCACGCCCTTGTTTTTGCGCATAAGCGTCTTGTCGGCCTCGAACTGCGGTTTTACCAAACAAAGAAGCTTGCCCTTATTTTTAAGCAGTGCCCATAAAACCTCCAGCACCTTTTCAAGCGAAATAAACGACAGGTCGCCCACTATTATATCGAAAGGCGCATTCGGGGTATTTTGCAAAGTAAGAGTGCGTATATCGGTTTTTTCCAAATTCGTAACGCGTTTGTCGCCAAGCAGCTTTTCGTGGAGCTGCATAGAGCCTACGTCTACACACAAAACCTGCCTTGCGTTGCGCTGTAAAAGGCAGTCTGTAAAGCCGCCTGTAGACGCCCCGGCGTCCAGCGCGTTTAGCCCGTCTACCGAAATCGAGCAATAGTCTAAAAGCTTTTCAAGCTTTAGCCCCCCGCGCGAAACATATTTTAGTATTTGCGCGTTTTCATTTACCGAAATTTTAGAAGTTTCGGCAATCTTGCGCGATGGTTTGTCGACTAAAACGCCGTCGCAAAATACGGCGTTTTCTTCGATAAGGGCGCGAGCTTTAGACCTGCTTTGGGCAAGCCCAAGTTCAAGCAAAAGCTCGTCGGCCCTTTTCATTGCTACTTAAGCACTTTGCCGCTTTCGGCGTCGAGAATGCGGAAATTTTCGACGTGGAAGGAAGGATCGGCCCTAAATGTAAGCTTTAGGTTATATTCCTTTTCAAGCCCAGCCAAATATTCGTAGTCTTCGGTTTGCAATCTTTTAAGATTTTCGGGATTTAGCATAACAAGCATGGAAATCTCTTTGTCGGCGGGAAAGGCGCTGTTGGCATTCCTTAAATTACGGGCTGCCGACAAAATTTTGCGCTGAATTTCCGAACATACGGTAATTGTGCTTTTTACAAGACCCCTGCCTGAGCAATAGGGGCAAGCCGTGTAAATGCTGCTTGCGTTGCTCATATGGTGGCGTTGCCTTGTCATCTGCAAAATGCCGAGTTGCGAAATGGGCAGAACGTGGCTCTTTGCCTTGTCTTTGTCCATTTCGTCTTTAAGGGTTTTGTATACAAGCTGGCGGTCTTTGCGGCTTTTCATATCAACGGAGTCTATAATTATAAGCCCGCCAATATTCCTTAACCTTACCTGACGCGCAGCCTCTTTAACAGCCTCTATGTTCGCCTGAACAATAAAATCCTTGCCGTCGGCACTTGTTCCCTTGTGTCCGCCGGTATTAACGTCTATCGCAGTTAGCGCCTCGGTTTCCTCTATAACGATTTCGCCGCCCGAAGGCAACGCAACCCTTCTTTGGAAAGTCTGGGCAATTTGCTTTTCAATGTTGTATCTTTCAAAAATCGGAATGTTTTCCTTAAACAGGCTTATTTTAGACCTTGCCCTGCCCGATATATCCGAGACCGATTCGAGCATTTTTTCGTACTCTTCTTTGTCGTCTATAAGAATTCTGTCGGTCTCTTCGGTTAAAAAGTCCCTCAAAGTACGTTCAACCAAATCGGGTTCCTTATACAAAATGCATGGGTTCTTTTCGGTCTCAATCTTTTGCTGAATTTGTTTCCAAGTTTTAAGCAAAATGTTCAAGTCGCGAACAAAGTATGTCCAACGCTTGCCCTGACCCGCCGTGCGGACAATAACGCCCATACCTTCGGGAATTTTCATAGACTTCAAGATTTTCTTTATGCGGTCGCGCTCGCGCTTATCTTCTATCTTGCGCGAAATACCGCATTGACCGACATATGGCATAAGAACCAAGTAGCGGCCAGGAATTGCAATGTTTGTTGTAACCCTTGGGCCTTTTGTGCCTATTTGCGTTTTGGTTATTTGAACAACAATATCTGTGCCAATGGGAAACTTTTCGGGAATATCTTTTGCCGAAAGCTTGCCAGCCTGCTTTTTTTGCTCTTTGCTGCGGTTTTCGCGCACAACTTCGTAGGAATTGTCGGTGGCAGAGGGGAAAATATCCCAATAGTGCAAAAATGCGTTCTTTTGCTGACCAATGTCTACAAAGGCCGCCTTTAAGCCGGCCTCCAGATTTTGAATTTTGCCCTTAAAGATTGCGCCTACAAGGCTTTCGTCGCCCTTGCGTTCGGTTTCAAACTTTTGCATAACGCCGTTTTCAAGCAAAACCACCCTTGTTTCGTGGGGTTCAACATTTATTACAAGCTCTCTATACGGAGACTCGTCGCGTTTTAAAAGTCTGATAATCTTTTCGAGCAGCGGACGCTTTCTTGCCCTAAGTTTTGCTTCGGCGTTCAACTGTTCTACGGGAACGGGATCTACGTTAACCTCATGGGGTTTTTGCGTAAGTTCCTCTTCAATTTTGCTTGTTTTTTGTATAACTTGTTCTTCTTTCATTAGATTAGTCTCAATCTAAGACGAAGCCCATATTTTAGCCTAAGCATACGATTGGCTGTGCCTATAAACGCTTTGCACAATGCCAAACAGTATCCCGCAGGTTAAAATAAAGGTTCCGCCGTAACTTAACATCGGCAGCGGAAGACCGGTAATAGGCATAATGCCTATGGTCATTCCGACGTTGATAAATATATGTGTTGATATTATGGCGGCGGTTCCCACCGACAAATAGCAACCGAACATGTCGCGCGAGCATGCGGCGGCCCTAAGACACCCGAAAACTGCGCCTGACAATAGAAATATTGCGCTTATTCCGCCAATAAAGCCCGATTCTTCGGCCAAAACCGAAAAAATAAAGTCGTTATAGGCAACATCGCTGGGCAAATAGCCGAGCTTTGCCTGAGTACCCTCTGCGTGGCCTTTGCCGGTAAGGGCACCGCTGCCTACCGCAATTAAACTTTGACGGTAATTCCAACTTACACCCTGTCCTTTAGGGTCTACAACCTCGGGGGCAAAGAACGACAATATTCGGTTTCGTTGATAGTCTTTTAGCGGCAATAGAGAATCGCCACTTAAACCGTATGCGTTTTGCGATGCCGAAGCAATAGCCGACATATTTGTATTTTTTAGGAAAGACGAATAGCCGGAAATATCTATCCACAAAGCCCCGATAAAAAGTACTAGCAGCGGCACGCCTATAACGGTGCCGTACCAATACACTTTTTTCGGAAGTTTCGACAGATATAGCATTGAAATTAACATTGGTGGAAAAACAAGTGTAGAGCCTAAGTCGGGTTGCAAAAAAATCAACAAAATTGGTATAAAAAATACCGCCGAAACCCTAAAAATTACTTTCGAGAAAGATTTTAACGACCCTTTAGATATTTTTGCCCTTGCAAATATCGAAGCTAGCATAACAAGCGTGCCTATTTTTGCCAATTCCGACGGCTGAAGCGAAAATATCGAAAAGTTTATCCACCTAGTTGCGTTGAAACGGCTTTGCACAAGCGGAAATTTTATGGGCGTATGTTCTTGTATAGCAAGCGGTAGCAATAAACAAATGGCTGCAACATATATAAAGTTTGCATGCCGCATCAAAACTTCGTAGTCGGTAAAAGCAAGCCACAGGTAAACGCCGCTGCCCAAAATCACAAAGAAAATCTGTCTAAGCCAAAACTGCCTAAAAAACGGAACTTCGTCGATATTATAGCATTGCGCTGAATATATGAACGAAATTCCCATAAAAGCCAAAAGCAAAAGAAAAATAGGCGTAACAAAGTCGAACTTTAAATTCGACTCTTTAAGCGACTTTTGCATTTGGTGGTTATATTTCATTACAAGCTTAGTGCCAGATATTTCTTTAAAACTTCTGCCGAAACTTTGCGCCTTTGGCAAAAATCTTTTATTTGTTCTTCGGAAATTTTGCCCAAATCGAAATATTTTGCGGTTTTGTCGGGCAGCCATAAAGCGCATATGCTGGAAGGCGGAGTCATTGCATAGTTTTCGGTAAGCGAAATATTTGCAAGCTCTGTTGCGTTTAACAGCTCGAAAGCTTCCGTTTTTTGCGTGTGGTCTGGGCAAATCGGATAGCCTATGGCGGGTCTTATGCCGAACTTCTGACCGTTGCACAAAATTTCGGTATGGAAATATTCGGCGCAAGCCTCGGCAATTCGGTCGCTGAGCGTATGCCAAAGCATATATTCGTATTCATTGCCCGATTCCTTTATTTTTTGCGCATTTTGCCAAAGTTCGCCGCCAGCCGTAAGCGCAAATACGCCCACTTTTTTGCCGACAAAATCGGCCAAGCACAAATTGTGGCTTTCCTGATTTCTAAAAAAGCACAATTTTTCCGTTTTGCCCGATCGGCTTTTTAAAAGAATGTCGTCTTGGCCTGCTTTTTCGGCGGCGTAAACGCCCGCAACAATCTTGGGCTTTGCAATTTTTGCCATTTCTTTTAGGGCGTTTTGGGCATCTTTATAAAGCTTTTTTGCCTCTTCGTTTTCCGAGCAGTTTGCGCATGTTATGCCCTTAAAGTGCCATACAGCGAAGAAAGGCTCGTAGCGCAAATACTTCAAAATTGTTTTAAAGTCGGGCTCGAACAACTTTGCGTCGAAGGCGTCAATTTCGGGTTCTTGCACCTCATGTTTTGGCGCATCTAAACGCGACTGCGCCAAGCTTTTAAGCGGATGGGCTTTTTTTGCCAAAAAGTTTTCTCTTAAAACGCGCTGCGACTCTTTAAGTTTTGCTATAAATTCGGCCGAATTTTTACCCGTTAAGTCTGCGGCCGCAACCGACATAGTAGACGCGTCTTCAACGCGCATTACCGCCCCGGAATATAGCGGGGAAAGCTTTACGGCCGTATGCAGCTCGCTTGTTGAAGCCCCGCCCACAACAATGGGAACGGTCATACCGTTGCGCTCGAAAAGCTTTATTGTGTTTTCCATTTCTGCCAAAGACGGCGTAATAAGACCGCTCATGCCGACTAAGTCGGCGTTAAAATCTTTGGCTTGGTCTAGAATTGTTTGGGCGTCTACCATAACTCCCAAGTCGCGTACGGCGTAGCTGTTGCAGCCCATTACAAGGGCTACAATGTTCTTGCCTATGTCGTGAACGTCGCCCTTAACGGTGGCTATCAAAAATTTGCCGTTGCCGCCGTTGTCGGACTTGTTCGACATATATTTTTCTAGAGTTTCTACTGCGGTTTTCATTACGCGCGCGCTTTTTACAACCTGAGGCAAAAACATTTTTCCCTCGCCAAAACGCTTGCCCACAACCTTCATAGCCCCCATAAGCGGGCCTTCTATAACCGCCAATGGGTCTTTAAGCTGCGCGTAATATTCCTCGGCATATTCGGCAATTTTGGAATCGTCGCCATCTATAAAGCAATGCTGCAGTTTTTCCTCCAAAGTAAGGGGCTTATTTGATGTAGTTTCCGCCTTTTTTTCGGTGTGGAAATCGGAGGCTCTTGCCATAACCCTTTCGGTGGCGTCTGCGCGTTTGTTGAAAATCAGGTCTTCTAGCAGATCCCTTAATTCGGGCTTTATAGAGTCGTATGGGGGCAAAACGCCGGCGTTCACAATGCCCATATCAAGCCCAGCTTTTATTGCGTGGAACAAAAATACACTGTGCATTGCCTCGCGCAGGGGGTTGTTGCCCCTAAATGCAAAGCTTAGGTTGCTTACGCCTGCGCTTGTTCTACAATGCGGGCAAAGCCGTTTTATTTCTCTTACGGCATCTATAAAATTTTTGCCGTAATTATTGTGTTCGATAATGCCCGTTCCTATTGTAAGAACGTTTACGTCGAAAATTATGTCGCAGGGGTTAAAGCCAATTTTGTCTACCAAGAGCGAATATGCGCGCCGACAAATTCTAACTTTGTCTTCTTTGGTTGCCGCCTGCCCGTTTTCGTCGAACGCCATTACAACAAGGGCGGCTCCAAATTTTTTAACCTCTTTTGCCTTTTTAAGGAAAATTTCTTCGCCCTCTTTAAGGCTAAGCGAATTTACAATGGGCTTGCCCTGAACGTTTTTAAGCCCCTCTTTTAATGCCTCCCAATTGGACGAGTCTATCATAAAAGGCACTTTGGAAATTTCTGGCTCGCTTTCCAGCAAACGCAAAAAGTGACGCATACACTCTACAGCGTCTAGCATAGCCTCGTCGAAATTTATATCTATTATGTTTGCGCCATTTTCTATCTGCTTGCGCGAAATTGCAACTGCGTCGTTATAACGCCCCTCTTTTATCGCCTTTCTGAAAATGCCCGAACCCATAACGTTGTTGCGTTCGCCAACCAAAATAAAGGGAGCGTTGCTTTCGGGTATTACAAGCTCTTGCAGGCCGCTTACTCTAAGCGAAAAGTCTCCCTTTTGCGGAATTCGCGGCGCACAATCTTTGGTATATTCTATTATCTTTGCAATGTGCGCGGGTGTTGTCCCGCAGCATCCGCCTATTACGTTTAAAAGACCTTCTTTAGCGTATTCGGCAATATAGGCTGCAGTCATTTCTGGCGTTTGGTCGTAGCCCGATTCCGAAAGCGGGTTGGGCAACCCCGCATTGGGATAGCAGTGCGTGTAGCACTTTGCTATGCGGTTGAACGTTTCTATATAGGGCCTCATTTTATCGGCTCCAAGCGAGCAGTTAAGCCCCACAAACAAGGGGTTGCAATGCTCTATTGAATTGTAAAACGCCTCTATTGTCTGCCCGCTTAAAATTCTGCCCGAAGCGTCGGAAACCGTCATACTAACGGCAATGGGTATGCGTTCGGCCTCGTTTTCAAAAAGGTCTAAATATGCGTAAATAGCCGCCTTTGCGTTTAGCCCGTCGAAAGTAGTTTCAAGCAAAAATAGGTCGGCCTTAGCCTCCTTTAAAGCCGTCATTTGCTCTTTGTAGGCCGCAACAAGCTCGTCGAACGAAACGCTGCGCTTTGAAGGGTCTGCCATATCGGGCGAAATAGACGCCGATTTGTTCATAGGCCCAATTGAAGCCGCCACAAATTTTGGAGAATTTTCGGTAGAGTATTTTTTTGCGGCTTCTTTTGCCAAGCGCACACCCTCTATATTCATTTCGCGCACAAGGCTTTGAGTTTTATATTCTGCCTGAACCACCGAATTTGCGCCGAATGTGCACGTTGTAACAATGTCGGAACCCGCCTTATAGTACGACTCGAATATGTCGCTTAAAACGTCGGGGCGCGTAAGATTAAGCAAGTCGGCGTTGCCCTTAAGCTCTATTTGCGAATTTTGCAGAATGTAGAACTTTGCGCTGCGGTAGTCGCTTTCGCCGAGTTTGCGCTTTTGTATTAAAGTGCCCATTGCGCCGTCGAGATAAACAATGCGCTTTTTTAAAAGCGACTCGAGCTGTGCGCCGCGCTTTGTTAAACTACAGATTGTCTTTGCCATTTGGGTTAGACATTAAACTTATAAGTTTTTCGTTAAATTCCTTTGCACAGTCGTGCCCTACGAGACGCAGAGCCTGCACCATTGCGGCAACTTCAACCAACCTTGCCATATCTCGCCCAGGCCTTACAGGAATTTCTATATGCGGAATTTTAACACCTAATAAGTCGAAATAATGCATTGCAAGCCCCGTGCGCTCTTCTACCATGCCTGGCTTCCATTCCAAAAAAGTTACAACCATACCTATAGAACACTCGGTACGAACGCACCTAATGCCGAAAAGTTTCGAAACGTCTATAATGCCAATGCCGCGACATTCCATATAGCCGCGGTTTATTTCGCTGCTTTTGCCGTAGACAATGCCGTTTGAAAGTTCGCAATAGGTTAAGTCGTCGGAAACAAGCGAATGACCTCTTTCGATTAAAGCCAAAGCGCATTCCGATTTGCCTATGCCGCTAGCGCCCCTAATTAAAACGCCAATGCCCTTAACGTCCATCAAAGTTCCATGAATGGAGGTTTTGGGCGCAAAACGCCTGCCCATTAAAATTGCACAGTGCGAAGTAAAGTCTTTCGACTTCATACCCGTGCTAAAAAGCACAATGTTTTTGCGGTCGCAAATAGACTTCATTGAAGGAATGGGCTCTATGCT
This sequence comes from Opitutales bacterium, assembly GCA_034180465.1. GTDB lineage: Bacteria > Verrucomicrobiota > Verrucomicrobiia > Opitutales > Intestinicryptomonadaceae > CAKUIA01. The sequence continues at coordinate 7,145 of JAXFOH010000111.1, read as the reverse complement.
GCGCGAAATAACGCAACAGGGAATTTCCTTTTCGCAAATTTTTGTGAATATTGCCGACTGCCTGTTTGCGGGCAAGTCGCGCATATAGCCTATTTCGCCCGCGCCGAAAAGCTGTATGCGGTGCGTGCCGAAGTTTTCGAAATAGCCCGTAATTGCAAGCGAAGGCCTGTTCACAACGGGCTCCAATATAACTTTGTCCAAGCCGCCCTCGCCCGCCAAAATTTCAAGCTTTAGCTCGTCTTTGTAGGCTTCAAAAAATTCCCTTACGGTAATTGTTTCGTTAGACTTGTCCATAATACTACATCGAAAAGTTTTCGCCCAAATAGAATTTGCGGCTGGTTTCGTCGTTTACCAAGAAGTCGCTTGTGCCCTCGCGCAAAACTTTGCCTTCGTGAATAAGATAGGCTCTGTCTACAATCGAAAGCGTTTCCCTTACGTTGTGGTCGGTAATCAAAACGCCTATTCCGCGAGATTTAAGCGATAAAATAATATCTTGAACTTCGGCGACGCTGATAGGATCTACACCACTAAAAGGCTCATCCATAAGAATGAATTTGGGCTTTGCGGTAAGCGCCCTTGTAATTTCAAGCCTGCGGCGTTCGCCGCCCGAAAGCGTAAACGCCTTTTGTTTTGCCAAGTGCGTTAAATTAAGTTCGCCAAGCATTTTTTCGCAATAGGGCTTAATTTCTTTGCGAGGCATATCCAAAGTTTCGGCAATGGCGGCAATGTTGTCGTATACACTGAGTTTGCGGAAAACCGAAGCCTCTTGCGGCAGATAGGCAATACCCATTCTTGCCCTTTTATACATAGGTACTTTTGTTATGTCTTTGCCGTCTAAAAACACTTTGCCCGAAGTTGCCTCTACCAATCCGACAATCATATAAAAGCTTGTGGTTTTGCCCGCGCCGTTTGGGCCCAAAAGCCCCACAACTTCACCCGCTTTAAGGTTTATATTTACGCCCTTTACAACCCTGCGCGCCCCGTATTCTTTCACGAGGTTTTCGGTTCTTATGCTAGAAATGCCGTCTTCCATAATTATTTGCGGCGCATTATTTCGGATTTGCCGAAATTTTGCAAATTTAAAATGCTAGGAGGATATACTTGGCCTGTGCGCAATAATTGTGGCCTGCGGCAGCTTGTGCCTATTCCACTTATTCCACGAAAGTTTTATAGCAAAATCCAGCTGGGTATGCGTAGGAGGTATATCGTCGGCAGCGCGCCAAGCAACGGCGTTTATCCAACTTCCGTTTTCGAGCGGCATTTGAAATTTGTAGTTCATTGCCGAGCCGAAAACTTCAGGCTGCTTTTCAAGAACTACATTCCTTACCATAAACACGGGCTCGCGGTTGCCTTCGCCGAAGGGGTGTAGCATTTCAAGCTCGTTTAAAAGCTCCATGCCTATGTTCGATTTGTTAAGCTCCATTGCAATTTCTATCTCGGGCTCGAAAACGGTTTTGTCGCCGTTAATCATTTCGCCTATGCGCCGGTTTAAAGCTTTTCTAAAGTCGGAAATATCGTCGGGACGAACGGCAACGCCAACCGCCATTGGGTGCCCGCCCCAATTACCCAAAAAGCGTTCGCACGAATTTAGACACTCAACCAAATTTATGCCCGCAATGCTTCTACCCGAACCTTTGGCAAAACCCTTGTCGTCGATCTCGCCAAAAACTATAACTGGGCGGTGGTATTCGCGGCTAAGCTTGCCTGCAATAATACCAACAACGCCGGGGTGCCAATTTTTGTCGCTTACAATTATGCAGCTATCGTTTTCGTAGTGAAATTCGCTTATTTGGCGGATTGCGTCTTCAAAAACGCCGCGCTCTATTTCCTGACGCTCTTTGTTTATGTCGTTAAGCTCGCAGGCGGCTCTGTAGCAGGTGGTAAAGTCGTCTTCCAAAAGCATTTCAAGCGGAAGCGAAGCGTCTGCCAACCTGCCAGAAGCGTTTATTCTTGGCCCCAGTTTAAAGGAAATATCTATGGGTGTAATATCTTCGCCAAGCTCTATGCCGCTTGCCTGAATTAGGGCCCTAATTCCCGTTCTTTTCGAAGATTTTAGCCTTTTTATGCCGTATCTCGCCAAAATTCGGTTTTCGTCGGTAAGGGGAACTAGATCGGCAACAGTGCCCATTACAACCAAATCTAGATAGTCTTTTAAGATAAAAGTCCACGAGCGCAAATCGCCCAAAATGCGCATTGCCTTGATAAGCCCATGCGCAAGTTTAAATACCAATCCAACCGTGCAAAGCTGTTTCCATGGAGCCGAATTTATGTCTAAAACGTGCGGATTTAAAAATATGCAGTTTTGCGGGTTAAAGTCTTTTGCCTGGTGGTGGTCTACCACAATCATATCTATACCCTTTTTGTGGATATAGTCTATGGCATCATCGGCATTTGTACCGCAGTCTAAGGCAATAAGCAAGTCGGGCTTGCCCTCGGCCAACGCCCTTTCCAAAGCCGATTTACTAAGCCCGTAGCCTTCGTACATGCGGCGCGGAACAAAGTAGGAAGGGTTTATGTCGAAATGCTTTAATACGCTTACCAGCAAGGCAGTGCTTGTTATGCCGTCTACATCGTAATCGCCAAAAACAAGGATTTTCTGCTTTTTGTTTATACCCTCTATTATTCTGTTTACTGCCCTTTTTAGGTTTGTTACCCTGAAAGGATCGTCTAAATCGGCAAGTTTGGGACGCAAAAACATTTTAGCGCGAATGGGATCTGTAAACCCGCGCTGAATAAGCAAAGCAGCCATCATTTGGCTTACTCCCAAATATGCGCCCAAGTCGGCCGCCAACTTTGCATCGTACTCTATAAAATTCCACTTCATCGCTAAAAACCGCCATTTATAATAAAGATTCGCAAAAAAAGGAGCGCATTAAATTTGTGCGCCCCTCTTTTAAAATATTTAGCTTTCCCAAGAATATTTTGTAGCGGCGGGTTCTTTTGCCTCTACGCGCTTTCTGCTGCCCCCGTGCCACCAATAGAACACGGGTGTTGCAATAAACAGCGAAGAGAAAGTGCCAACTATAATACCGATTATAAATACCAAAGAAAAGTCTCGTATAATTTCGGCGCCAAAGAAGAACAAAGCCAAAGCAGCCAATAGTGTAGAAACACTGGTAAGCATTGTTCTAGAGAGCGTTCTGTTGGTTGCGTAGTGAATAATGTCGCGCAACGACATATCGGGCTTAAGCTGCAACTCTTCGCGGATACGGTCGAATACAACAATGGTATCGTTAATAGAATAGCCGACAATCATCAAAATTGCGGCAACCATAGGCGCGCTAAACTGACCAGTGCCAATCCCGAACACTTTGCCTATAAACACATAAATGCCTATTGTTATAACCACATCGTGCAAGGTAGAAACCAACGCTCCTATGCCGTAGCCCCATTCAAAACGGAAAGCAACATAAAGCATAATGGCTATCATAGACCAGAAGCACGCAATCAAGGCGTCTTTAACAATGCTGTCGCTTACGGCCGAACCTATGCTTTGCTTAGACATAAATTTTAAGCCAGCCTGCGGATATTTCTTTTCCAATGCCGCCAAAACGGCATCGCCCTTGTCGGCTTCAGTTTGCAGGCTTAAATATTCGCCGCCGGTGGCAATATCTTTTTGATAGGCAGCCTGAATTTCACCCAAGTCGTGGTTTTCGCTTGAAATGCCCAAAATCGAATTTATGGGCAACTTTTCCTTATACTGTGCCGAGATAACTTCGCCGCCGGTAAAGTCTATGCCAACGCACTTGTCGCCCTGGTAGGCAATAAAGGCAATAAAAGCGATAAACAGAATCAATGCTCCGCTGCAAGAAAGTTTTGCATAGTTTAGGAACTTGAACTTTGTGTCTTCCTTCATAATCGAGAACTTAAAGCCGTTCTTGAATATGCCCGTGCGTACCAGTATTTCCAGCAAGGCTCTGCAAAGAATTAAAGCGCAGAACATTGTTGTTAAAATACCAACTGCCAATGTTACGCCAAAGCCCTTTACCGGACCCGAACCGAAATACCACAAAATCAAAGCTGTAATAAGCGTTGTTAAGTTTGCGTCTACAATGGTCGAAAACGCCATAGAATAGCCGCTTTCCAACGCGCTAAGCAGGTTTTTGCCAAGTTTTAATTCTTCGCGTATACGTTCGAATATAAGAATGTTTGCGTCGATTGCCATACCTGCCGTCAACGCCAAAGCCGCAATACCCGGGAGTGTCATTGTAGAGCCGAAGCTTGCCAATACGCCCACTACCAAGAACAAGTTTACAAAAATTGTAACAATTGCAACCGCGCCAAAGTTTAGGTAGCATGCCAACATAAACACAACAACCGTTACGCACGCCATAAAGGCGGCAAACAAAGATGCGTCTTTTGCGTCTTCAGCCAAAGAAGGCCCTACTTCGTTAAGCGAAGTTCTCTTTAAGCCTACCGAAAGGGGGTTGTTTAAGGCGTTTGCCAATTCAACGGCTTCGCGATGTGTAAAGTTGCCCGTAATTTGGCCCGACTTTTCCAAAACGCCCTGAATGTTGGGGGCACTCATAAGCTTGCCGTCCAAAACAATCGCCATAGGCTGCTTTATGCCGGTTTTTTTGTCTTCCTCCAAGATGGTCGAAGTAATTTTTTGTATAACCTTCGAGCCTTCGTCGGTAAAGTCCATTGTAACTAAAAACTGGTTTATGCCCTGAATTGCAACGCCCGCCTTTTTGATGATTTCGCCTGTAGCTTCGGGGCGTTTTTTTACATAGTAGGGAACTTCTACAACCGTGTTGCCCCTTTCGTTTTCGGAAAGCATAAGCTCGTAGCCAACGGGAATTTCGCTTTTGGGCGGTTTTGCGCTAGAAGGCCTTATGGTTCTGTGAACAAGCCTAAATTCAAGCTTGGCGGGTCTAGACAATTCTTCGATAGCCTCGGGATTGTCTTTTAGCGAAACGCCGGGCATTTGAACCTCAATAGAGCTGCCGCCAACCGCGCGGATTGTGGGCTCTGTAACGCCCAAGCCGTTAACACGGTTGTTTATAACGGCAATAACGTCTTCAATCTGGTTTTCCTTTATAGCCTGTTCGCCCGACAATTCGTTTTCGTCTATCTGCAATGTAAACGAAACGCCGCCTTGAAGGTCCAAGCCCTGCTTTAGCGCGCTTTTGCTGCGCTTGTAAAGCTCTTTTAACAAAATGGTGTTTCTCTTTTTAAGTATTTTAATGTCCCTAACGTTTATGTCGGGAAAATACTTTGCCAAGTCCACTTCGTTTTTATTGGAATATTCCCTTAACGCAATGTACAAGGTAGGATATTTGTCTTTTTGAGTCTTGTAGTTGACGGGGTCAACACAAGCTTGCGCCTTTTCTATTACCTGCGCAAATTCCGCCTTGTCGCTGGTGGCAGCTCCCCTTATGTATTCGTCGAAAGGAGTGTCTTTAAGCGGAATCATTGCAAATGCCGCCCATACGACAACTGCAACGGTTATAATAAGTTTCCAAGCTATGCTTCGATTCATAATTGTGATATAATTAAAGGACTATTTTTTAGACGACTGCGCCGCCTGTGCCTGAGTAAGGTTTTCGTTTACGGCAGCAATAAGAATTTCTATCTTTGTATTGTCGGCAATTTTTAAAGTGTAGGTTTTTTCGCTTTTGTTTGTTATTGTACCGTATATGCCGCCAATGGTAACAACTTCGTCGCCAACTTTGGTTTCGGCAAGCATTTTGCGGCGTTGCTTTTCCCTTTTACGCTGTGGGGCAATAAGCAAAAACCACATACCCGCAAACAGCAAAATTAAAAACAGCCATTGCGAAGAAGAGCCCGCGCCCTGTGTTTGTGCGGCAGAACCCGATTGCGCCGCCTGTGCGAAAAGGTAAAAATATTGCATAATTATATCCTTGTTATAGAAAATTAAAACCCTTAATAAAACCCGATTTACGGCCTTGAGCAAGCATTTTTTGCCGTATGGTAGAAAAATAAAAGCCAAAAAGCCCAAAAAAAAGCGGTCTTTTGGTGGTTTTTTGCAAAATTATTTTTCGGAACAAAGCTTTTTGCAAAAATCCTTCGCAAAAACGTAGCCTTCTTCGTATAAAAGGCGTAGTTTGTCGGGATCGGATTCAAGCCTGTTTATCACAAGCTTGTTTTGGGGACGTATAACCGTAATTTGTCCGCTTTTTTCAAGCTGCTCTATCTTTTGCATCTTTTGGTTGTAGCGGCGCGTTCTGGTTAAAAACGCCTCTCTAAGCTTCGGGTAGTCGGAATATACGAATTTGGGCAAAAACGGCGGCTTTTCGCTCTTTCTGTATCCGTAGTTTCGGGTAAGAACTACCACGTTTTTCTTGTAGCCGTCTAAAATTGCCTTTTCTATGGGCAAAGGGTCTGCAATGCCGCCGTCTAGATAATATTTGCCGTCTACAAGAGTTTTTTTGCATACAAATGGCAAACTGCACGAAGCCTTGCATTTTGCAAGCAAATCGCTTTCGGTTTGGCTTTTGCCGAAATACTCTGCCTTGCCCGTTTGGCAGTTGGTTGCAACTATTAAAAAATTTGTTTTGCTTTTTTTATAGGCGGCAAAGTCGTAGGGACACACCTTTAACGGAAGCTCGCCGAATAAAAATTTATAGTCCATTACACACCCTTGTGTAAAAAGATAGCGCAAGCCTATATAGTGGCGGCGTCTTAAAATGTCTATATTGCAAAACCGCGCCCTGCCTCTTTGTTGCGACACGTACGACAATCCGTTTGAAGCTCCCGCCGAAACACCTATTGCATAGGGAAATTTTACGCCGTAATCCATAAAGCAGTCTAGCACGCCGCAGGTGAAAACACCGCGCATTCCGCCGCCCTCCAAAATAAGTCCGCAATCTTCAAGCATAGTTTTGCCGCAGTTTTATGTAATAAAAAAACTCCGCAAAGCCTAGTTTGCGGAGCGGTTTTTTCAATCGAAAAATTTTTGCGGCTTATTTGCCCGAAGAGGGTTTCTTTACAATCCTATAGCCTGCAACCAACAAAACAAACAATGCAAATAGGCAAATGCCCAACACACCCTGCTTGCTCCACAAAATATACAAGCTTGCCGAGCCCGAAGTAAGAACCGCCAAGCCCATAAGTATGTTCCATACAATTCTCGAAATTCCGCGCGGCGTATCTTTGCCCAATATGTTTTTGTTGTTCATCAT
>JAXFOH010000074.1:0-8232 GCA_034180465.1 Opitutales bacterium | reverse complement strand
CTATGCCTATTATATTGTGTTTTGCCAGCTCGCTTTTTTGGGATTTATTTACGCCCACTAAAACTATTTGCGCGTCGTTTAGCCTTTGGGCAAGTTTTATAAAATCGTTGTAGCCTTTGCTTTGGCTCCACACATTGGCAACACCCAAAACTATTTTTTTGTCGGGCAGCGAGAATTTGGCTTTTATGTCTTTAAAGTCTGTTTGCGGCGCAAAAATTTTTGTGTTTATGCCGTTGTGTATTACAACGCTTTCGCGGTTTGAAAAAATCGACTTTTTAAGAAGATTGTCTAGCCAGTGCGAAACGGGTACCATTGTAAGATTTTTTGCATTTTGCGCAAAACGCTTTTTGCATAGAAAATTGTTTTTTGAATTGTCGAACAAAAGCGATTTTGGGTAGTCGTGCTTTTTGGGGCAATTATGACAAAGAGTTTGCCACTTTTTGCAGTCGTCAAAATGCGCGCAATGCCCCGTAAACGACCAGCAATCGTGCAAAGTCCAAACAACTTGGGTGTCGATTTTTAAAAGAAATTCGAATAAGTCGGGGCAGTTTAAATAATATCCGTGCAGATTGTGAAGGTGTATTATGTCGGGCTTTTCGGATTTTATAAGGCTAATTAAACGCTTTGTTGCAAGTTTGGAAAACGGCGAATCGCTGTCGAAAAAGCGTGTCCAAGCAACATTTGCAAAAATTTCGGCATTGCTTGCCAACTTTGCTTTTTTCAGCCGGCTAATTCTTTCTTTTCTGCCGAATGCCGATATTGCCTTCCAGCCGAGATTTTGGGCTGCAACGCCAATGCTTTCTGCAATCTTTCCCGTAGAGCCGCAGTTGCCAACCGTATTTACCTGTAGCAAAGTTTTCATAATACTTATAATAAGTATGCAAAATTGCACTTTACAATGCAAGCAATCTATTGCACAATTATTATTGCATTTATAAAAAATTGCCGGCAAAATGCGAAAACTATAACACAAGCTTGCACTATAAATTTGTTTTCTATGTACAACAAAAATCCCCTAGCTCGCCAAAGCAATTTCGAATTGTTGCGGCTTCTTGCCATTTTCAGCATTATTATTTCGCACGTTGCATTCCTCGGATGCGATATACCGTCTATAGATTATATGATGCCTTCGGCGGGTGCGCTGTTTGCAAAACTATGTACCCTTGGCGGCGAATTTGGCGTGGATTGCTTTATTTTAATCTCGGGATATTTCCTTTGCGGGCAACAGTTTAAGCTTTCAAGGCTGGTAAATTTGTTTGTGTTTGTATTTTTATATTCGGTTTCGTTGCTGTTGGTTTATATCGCAATAGTCAAGGGTTTTAATTTGCCACTTACATTTTCAGGTAAAGACATTCTAGAGTGCGTTTTCCCAATATCTATGTGGACATATTGGTTTATAACGGCATACGCAATATTGTATGTATTGTCTCCACTGTTAAACGCTGTTATCGACAATATAGACGAAAAGGTTTACAAGACGATTTTGGTAGTTGGCTTTTTATATGTTTGCATAAGACCAATGCTTTTTGTTTCCTATACTTCTGCTATTGCCACTTTTGTTTTCCTATATCTGCTTGGCGCATTTGTTAAGAAACATAAAATAAAGATGCTTGAAAAGCGACCGCTTTGCATAAATATTTGCACGCTTTTTTGTGCGGTTTCATTTACCTTGCTTGCAATATGTTTGGCCGTTGTGTTTGGTCAAAGGCTTTTGCTTAAAGCGGCATCGTATCCTATGGCAAACTACAGCTTTTTTATGGTTGTATTGTCGCTTTCAATGTTTGCGGTGTTTAGCAGATTGCAGATTAGTTCATATTCTGTAAACTATGTAGCAAAATCGGTTTTTGCGGTTTACATAATACACGAACACCCCTTGCTTAAAGAGATTATCTGGCAATATATTTTCCCTTTAAAAGATTATATAGCTTCAAAATGGTTTCTTTTTGAATTTGTGTTTGCTTGCGTGGCTTTGTTTATTGCTTGCTTTGCGGCTGATTTGCTGCGGCGAAAGGTTGCGGAAATTTTGCGCATAAATGTTTTATATTCAAAACTTATCCAAAAAATAACCCACGTTATAGAAGCTTTTTTCGGGTTTTTAACGTCTAAAATTTAAGGCTGCAAAATTTTAGAGTACATTGTTAACATATTGCATATAAATAAGTTAAAAATATTTAATTTTTTGTTGATGTTGCAAAGACGCTTGGGTAGAAACTCTCGCGTATGAAAAAAACTGTTGTATTTTGTTCGGTGGTAGTTGCCATCGCTTTAATAGCATGTGCCGCAATTTTGGTTAAGCCCAACATTGTTTTGCGCAATGGTAGCGGCGTAAGGGTAAAGGGAACGGCTGTTGCACGCGTGCAAAGCGACGCCATGGCGTGGTCGGGCTCGCTAGACGGCGAGTTAAAACCCACAATAAAAGAGGCGGTTTGCCAAGTCGAAAAGCACGCCGCTTTGGCAAAAGAGCTTTTTGCAAAAAACAAACTAGACAATGTGGAGTTTAGTACAACCCGTTGGTTTACAACCTACAAAAAAGTTGACGGCAAAGAGACAAACGAAATAGAAGGATATACGGCTTCAATATATCTTTCGTTTAAGCCCAAAACTTTGGAGCAGGCAAAAAAACTTTCCGAATGCATTGGCGAATTGCTTAAAAACAACGTTTCGGCATATGACAACGGAACAAGCTATTTCTACACAAAGCTTGAATCGCTTAAAATGCAGTTGCTTGAAAAAGCCGCCGCCAACGCAAAGGAAAGGGCGCAAAAACTGGTTTCGGGCAGCGGTTCTAAATTGGGCGGCGTAATTTCGGCCTCGCAGGGAGTTTTTCAAATTACCCCACCTCTTTCGACCAATACAAGCGATTGGGGTACCTACGATACTACTACCTACGAGAAAGACGTAAAGTGCGTTGTAACAATGGAGTTTGCCACAAAATAATTTAAAAAAATTGGGCACACTTGGCGGTATATCCGTTTCGGGCGTTCAAAAGTCGCTAAGCAATGTGTTTGCATACTCGAAAACGCTTTCGGCAAGCGGCGCAATAGATATGTGGGGCAACTGCTGGGAAATGACTTCTACTTGTGTAAGCAAAAACGGCAAAACGCAAATAAAGGTAAAAGGCGGCGCATTCGATTCGCCCAGAATGAATTGCAGAACCGAATATAGAAACGAAACGCGCGATGCAAATTCGGCCTACGGCAATGTAGGGTTTAGGGTTGTGCGCCAAACCAAATAAGCTTATTACCCAAAAGCATTAAAAAACATTCAAAGCGTGCAAAGTTTATTTGCGCGCTTTTTTTGGCATTGTAAAGTGTGTTGTGTCTATATGTTCGGTTTTAAGAAGCTTTATTTTGTTTTCTATGCCGCCCGCATAGCCAGTAAGATTGCAGTTTGCACCCATTACCCTGTGGCAGGGAACGATAATCGAAATATTGTTTTTGCCGACCGCGTTGCCCACGGCCTGTGCCGACATCTTTTTTATGCCGCATTCCTTTGCGATTTCTTCGGCAAGGCGGCCGTATGTTGTTGTTTTTCCGTAGGGAATTTTCTGCAAAAGCTTCCAAACTTTTAGCTGAAACTGCGTGCCCGACATCTTAATTGGAACCTTAAAATTCGGCTCTTTGCCCGAAAAGTAAATATCCAGCCATTTTTTTGAAAGGCTCAATATTTTCGAGTTTTTTTCGGGAAGGTCTTTTAATTTGCAAGGGTAGTGTTTTTCGTCGGCAATCCAAAGCCCGCATAATGCACAGTCTTGGGCGGCTAAAAGCAGCTCGCCTAAAATGCAATCGTACCTGCATAAAGAAATATTCAGCATGCCCGGAATTTTTTTAATGGCAGGCACAATGGCAACAAAATTTTTATTTGTTGGTTTTACAAAAAATTTTTGTGTTATTTCGCACAAACCCCAAACTTTTTAAGCTAAAAGCGAAAGTTTTTCGCAATTTTATGGATAGTTTTTCCCAAAAAAAAGCCGCATGCAAAACTGCCAATAAGGCTGATAAATAGGCAGATTAATCGTTTTTTGTTGCAAATGGAAATTTTTAGCCTAAACTCAGGCCGTGTATGAAAATATTTAAGCTTAAAAAAATGTTTGTTGCCGCAATTTTTGCGGTGCTTTGCATGGGGTGTTCCGATTTGCAAAAGGCGGATATTGCCGCCGAAAAAAAGGCGGTTGAGTCTGCATACCTATGCCCGCAAATGTACGAAGCCGCAAATTTTGCCGAGTTTAAAGACGGCAAAATTTTTGCCTCGAACGAAAGTTCGGCAAAGGAATACGACGTTTTGTTTAAAACAAAGCCCGTAAAATTCAAGCCGAATACGCACTATGTTTTTAATATGCTTTCCGACGTAAAATCGCTTAAGGGCAAAAGCCGCTTGCAGATTTTTATTTGGAAAGTTGTGCCCGGCAAAAAACCCGAGCTTGTAATGGATATTTCGCAGCACGATAGCGACGGAGAATTTTTGCCTCGGCGGGGCGAATTTTTTACGGGCGTCGGCGAAGCAAACTTTAAAATATCCTTTAACGCCGCGGGTAAAATTTCGGCAAAGGTTAAAGATATAGAAATTAAAGAGGGCAAAATAGAAACATTCTACGCGGCAACCAAAAACCCCAAGCCCTACAAACTAAACCGCAAAACATTGCCAACGGGCGCAAAGGACTTTGTTGTAGATATGCCAAACAACCCGAATGGCACAACGGTTAAGGCAGCCGATTTCGGCGTAAAAGCGGGCGAAAAAGATTTGATTACAAAATTAAATAACGCAATAGCCCACTGCAAAAAAATAGGGGCGGCAAAGCTTGTTTTAGACAGGGGCACCTATTACTTCGACGAGGAAAAGGCGGTTGAAATAAAGGGCATAAACGACTTCGAATTCGACGGCGGCGGCTCTACGTTTGTCTACTACAAAACAAACGGCAAAGTAAACAATATGAACATACAAAACTGCCAGCGCATTAAAATACACAACTTTAATATGGATTGGGACTGGCAAAAGTCGCCGCTGGCAAGCGTTGTAAAACTTGTTGCAATAAACGACAAAGGCAAAGACAAGTATGTGGATTTCGAATTTACCGAATACGACGACTTCCCAAAAAAAGACTGCAAAATAATAAATTTGTCGCTGTATAACGAAAAAACGCAGACGGTAGGCATGGAGGGGTCTTTCGACGTATATTACGATTTCGGCGTAGGCAACGAAGTTATAGTTCCGAAAAAGGAATGGCTAAAGGGCAATTTGCTTAGGCTGCATTTGCCCAAAATACACAAAAAATACAGGGTTGGCCAGTTCTTTAGAATGCAGCACTACTACTATACAATGGGCGGCATTCACATGAAAAACAACAGGCACCTTACGCTTGAGAATGTAAATATATGGTCGTGCTGCGGCTTTGCTTTGGCCGTTTACGACTACCAGCAGTATTGGCAGTTTAAAAACGTAAATATTGTTAAGCCCAAAAATGCCCATCGCAGAGTCATAACATGCACGGCAGACCACTGCAACATAAGCAACACGCTCGGCTTTTTTAAGATGGAAAACTGTGAAATTTCTTTCGGCGCCGACGACTGCATTAACTTTAACGACAAGTCGGCATACGCCACCCGAAAAGACGACTACACTTTGCAGACCCGCGGCATGATGGGCTTTACAAAAAGCGCCTACAACAAAGGCGCAAATGTGGAACTAAGGCACGACGATTTTTCGCCGGCAAACTATACGGGCAGGATTGTAGACAGAAAACAAATAGACGCCAAAAAAGGCATATATTTGCTTTGTTTCGACAGAAAACTGCCAAAGGCGAAAAACACGGGCTTTGTTTTGTTCAACCGCAATTTCGGCACAAGGAATATGATTGTGCGCAACTGCTATTTCCACGACAACAGGGCAAGGGGCGTAATTATAGAGTGTAGCGACGTAACTTTGGAAAACTGCCGCTTTAAGCATAACGAGCACGGAGCCATGAAAATAGAGTCGGGCTACACAAACCACTTGTGGAGCGAGGGCTTTGGTGCAAACAACATAGTAATACGCAACTGCACTTTCGAAGACGGATGCCCCGACGGCGTTGTAGACTACAAAAAGGCAAGGGATATTTTTATAGGCTCGTACTCAAGGCGCAATTCGTTCCAATACCAAACAATGTACCCGATTGTAGACGGGCTTTTGTTCGAAAACAACACCTTTATAGACACATACGGTGTTATGGCAACGGTTTCGTCGGCGGGCAATGTTGTGTTTGCAAACAACACGTTTATTGCCAAAACGCCGCGCAAAAACGAAAAAGACTACAGGGGCTCTATCTTTGTGGCGTTTGCAAGCAATGTAAAGGTAGTAAACAACACTTGGGTGGAATCGCCTTTGGTTAAAACCCCCGGGGTGTTTGTAGACAAAGACAACGTTAAAGGCTTTGTTTTTGAGGGCAACAGGCTTGTAAAACCCTAGCATACAAAAGCGCAAAATACTATGCAAAGCGGCTCGGCCTTTAAAAGGGCAAAGCCGCTTTTTTGCGTTTAGCTTTGGTTATCCATCGCTATGGTCAGCAAACTGTGGTAAAAATCGGCATACTCGCTTTCGCTTATGGGGCGTTGGGTGCTTAAAATTGCCATAGGACACTTTGGCCCATTACCATAGCCAGGGTGGGCGTGCTTGTGCGGCGTTTCAAAAAAGCCGCAGCGTTTGTAAAAGCGCATCCTTTTTGCCGAAATTTCGTCTACAACATAGTCTACTTCAAGCACAAAAATTTTGGGGCTGCCTGCCAAAACGTCCTGCATAATTTTGCTTCCAATGCCGCAGTTTCGCATAGTGTCGTTTACTGCAAGGTGCTCTATATACACGCAGTTTTTAAAATCCCAAAACGACACAAAGCCCAAAAGCGCGCCGTTTTGCGTATAGCAAAAAAGCGAAAAGTTTTTGTTGGCTATTGCCTTTTGCAACTCGGCATTTGTTCTTTGTTCGCAAAGGGGGAAGCTTTTTTTGTAAAGCTCTAAAAATTGCGGGTAAATTTGGTGCAGGGTGCTGTCTATCTTAACTTTTTGCATGGAATGGAAAATGTATATTCTTAGTATCCGCAAAACTTGGTCAATAAGATTAAGCTAGTATGTTTGCCCAAAAAACCTTGCAAGAACTCGCATTTGCCCCTACGCTTTTTGCATGAAAGCTATAATGTTTGCCTCGTCTTTTCTTGTGTGTTTTTCGCTAAATGCCGCGCAATTTTTGGGGCAAAAGGGCGGCGAGTTTGAATTTTGCGAAACTTTAAAAATTGCCTATCCCGAAAATATGCCAGATTCCGAAAAGCCAGAATTTGCAAAAAAAGCCATAGCCCAAATAAATTCGCCTATTGTAAGGCAGCTTATTGTTTGGGCGGAAGGCGTAAAATGCGAAAGTTCAAAAAATTTCACAAAAGATTACGGCAACTTGTCTGTCTGCGATATAATCGAAAAAAACTTTTCAGTTTGCGTAGATAAAAAATTGCAAATCGCCACAGTGGTTTTCCGCCACAAAAATAAGAACACCGCAAATTTTATATGTTTTGACTTGGCAAGGGCTGCTGCTTTTCACTCAAAAAACGCATCTAACGAATGCCTAACAGCCCAGCTAGAGCTTACAAAAAAAGCCTACAAGCTTTTGGCAGAGCGCAAAAAACTTTTTAGCGAATTTAAACAGGCAAAGGCCGAAAACAATGCGCAAAAGGTTGCCGAGCTAGAAAAGAAATTACACCAAGAACCATTCTCGCGCGAAAAAACAAAACAAATAAAAGAACAATTTAAGACGTTTAAAAATGCGCCGCAATTTTGGCTGCTGCAAAATGCAAAGCCCTAGTTAAAAAACTTTTCGGCCTCAAAGCGCGAAATGTTGCGCATGTTAATGTAGCGACTGCATAAAAGCATTTGGTTGCTGTGCCCCATGTTTACCTGTAGCCTTGGCAGGTCTTTAAAACGCTTGGCAAAAAAGCTGGCGTAAGTGTGGCGCAGAACGTCTTGCACCCAGCAGCCGCTAAAGCCCGAATGGTTGCGGATTTTGCGCCAACAACGTTGCCAGTTTACAGGACATATCTTTTGCTGAGATTGTGGTTTATAGCTTAGCAAAATGCGCTTTAGCTGAGGCATAATTTCCACTTGGCGCACCCCGCCAGTTTTGGAACACAACGAGCGCACTGTTATTGTGTTTTCCTGCAAATCAATATCTTGCCAAGTTAAACGCCTAACTTCGCGCGGGCGAATGCCTGCAAAGACT
>JAXFOH010000057.1:0-10855 GCA_034180465.1 Opitutales bacterium | reverse complement strand
GTTTACTGTTTGAAAATTTTGCGAAGTGAACGTAGGCTGCCAAACGTTCAAATCTCTGGAAGCAGTTAAAATTATTTGCGGCTTTCGCTCAAGCAAAAAATGGCATATGCGGCACAAAACGAGCTTTTATTTAGCGTTTTTGCTTAAAAAACAGCCTGCGCTTTTTTGTTTTGCGCATTTTTACGGCATCTTTATATGCCCTTAAAACAAGCTCTATGCACTCTTTTGCGCTTTGGTTGCCCAAAGATACACATATGCTGCTTCTTATATAGAAGGGGTATCTTTCCTTCAAAAGGCTTTCTATGCGCTCGCGCGGGTTTTTTACATTCATAAGCGGGCGTTTTGTAGACTTTGTAACCCTTTCGTAGATTATGTCTACCGGGGCAAACAGACAAATGGAAATACCCTTAGACTTTATAAGTTCGGGCATGCTGTCGCGACAGGGCATACCGCCTCCGCATGAAACTACGCACCCGAAGGGCGGGTGGCCGCTTTCAATAAACTCTCTTTCAAGCTTTCTAAAATGCTCTTCGCCGAACTTTTCGAATATGTCTTTTATAGACATTCCAGTTTTTGACTCTATTTCGGCGTCGGAATCTATAAAGCGCATTTTTAATTTGTCGGCCAAGGCTCTGCCAATCATACTCTTGCCCGTTCCCATAAATCCGAGAAGGTATAAATTGGTTCGTTTGTCGGTTTGGCCGTTCATTTTTAGGATAATCTGACACCTTTGGCGATTTTTCAACAATAAAATTATTCTTGAACGCCAATATTAAATGGATTTTATATTGTGGGAATGAATTTATTTAAGAAGATTACCCAAAAGTTGTTGGGGTTGGGCAAAAAGAAAACTTTGCCCGCAAAAAAACGCGGCAATTTTAAAGGAAGGCAAAAAAAGCAGCCAAATACGCAACGCAATTCGCGCAACGGCAAACGCTTTGAGGGAAAAACGTCTCAGCGTCGCAGTTCTTGCGAAAGGAAAGTTGTATGCAAAACCTCCCCCGAAACCCCGCAGGCTGCCGAAATGCCAACAAAAGAAACTTTTGCAGAAAACACAAAAAAGTTTGCCGACTTGGGTGTTGCCGACTCTCTTTTGGCCGCTATAAACGATATGCAGTATAGCGAGCCTACCGAAATTCAGGTCTCGGCAATTCCTTCGGCGTTGGTCGGGCGCGACATTATAGGCACAGCGCAAACTGGAACGGGTAAAACGGCGGCATTTGCATTGCCGGTTTTGCAGCAAATTAAAGAACACGGACAAACGGTTTCTGCTTTAATGCTGGCTCCAACGCGCGAACTGGCTTCGCAGATACACGATGCGGTAGTTTCGTATTCCAAATACACAAATCTGCGCTGCGCGCTTATTCAAGGCGGCGTTTCGATGCAAAAACAGGTAGACGAACTAGGCAAGGGCGCCGACATTATTGTTGCCACCCCCGGCAGAATAATAGACCTTATGCGCCAAAGGCTTGTTTGCCTTAAAACAATAAAATACCTTGTTTTAGACGAGGTAGACCGCATGTTCGATATGGGCTTTATAGAAGACGTAACCTATATAATAAGATCTTGCCCCGAACAACGGCAAACGCTGTTTTTCTCGGCCACAATGCCCGAAGCCGTTCAAAAGCTTTCGTCTTGGGCGTTGAAAGACCCTGTAAGGATAGACATAGGCATTGTGCACACTCCCGCCGAAACGGTAGAGCACTTTATATATCCCGTCGACAGAATGCAAAAGTACGATATGCTTTTAAAGATTTTGGAGACTATGCCAACTGATAGGATTATTGTGTTTACAAGAACACGAATAGACGCCGACAGAATAGGCGAAAGGGTTGCTGCCATAGGCTACAAAGTTTCGGTTTTGCACTCAGACAAATCGCAGCGCGAGAGGGACTTGGCCTTGGCAGAGTTTAAAGAAGGCAAAACAAACATTTTAGTTGCAACCGACATAGCGTCTAGAGGGCTTGATATAAGCTCGGTTTCGGTTGTAATAAACTACAATGTGCCCGAACACTCCGAAGACTATGTTCACCGCATAGGCAGAACGGGGCGCGCCCATCACTTGGGCAGGGCAATAACCTTGTTTTCGTCCGACGAAATAGACTTTTTGCGCAGAATAGAACGCTTTATAAACGCCCCAATTCCGAGGCGCAGGCTGGAGGGTTTTGAATATAATTACGAACCCGACTTAAACGAACAAAAAAAATGTCGAAAGAGGAATAGATGATTAAAGATACCGAAAAGGCACAGGTTGCGTTCGTATGCCCGTCGCCGTTCGGCTACGCGGTTTTTATCTCGTGCCCAAGTAAAACCTTTGTGATTTATATGGATAGGACAGGCGGCTCGAACATCGAAAAGGCCATGGGAGGAGAAAAGGGTGTAAGACCCCTTTCGCACGAGCTTATGTTGTCGTTGTTGGATTCTATGGATTGCTCTGTGGAATATGTTTTAATAGGCGATACAAACGAGGGTACATTTTATTCTACAATAAGGGCAAACGTTGCAAACGAACTTGGCACGAAAATCATAGAAGTAGACGCACGCCCCAGCGACTCGGTAAGTCTGGCACTTCGCGCAAACGCTCCCGTATACGTTTCAAAAAACGTGCTAGAAAAGGTAAACGACACCTCCGAAATTCTCGCCCAGTTAAAAGGTTAGAATGCTTGCCGATTTTTTCGATAAAAAGGGCTTTCTTACGGCGTTGGCTCCTATGCAGGATATTACCGACGCCGGTTTTTTTGCGCGCATAGCCGAGTGCGGCGCGCCCGACTTTTTTGTTTCGGAGTTTTTAAGGATTACTCCAACTTCAAAACTAGATCCAAAAATTTTAGCCGCCGTTTTAAGCAAACCCGCGGGCAAAGACGTTGCAGCCCAAATTATAGGCTGCAGCATTCCCGATATAGAGCGCATTGTAAACGACTATGCGCAATACCCGCAAATAGACTGTTTGGATTTGAATGCTGGGTGTCCCGCCCCGAAAGTATACAAAAAAAACGTTGGGGGCTCGCTTTTAAAAGAGCCGATGGAAATTGCCGAAATTTTAAGGTGTATGCGCAAAAATTGGACGAAAACCCTAAGCCTTAAAATGCGTGTAGGTTTTGAAAACGACAAGAATTTTTTTGAAATTTTGCGCGTAGCCGAAGGCGAGGGGGTAGATTTTATTACAATACATGCAAGAACCGTAAAGCAGCTATATAGAGGTGTTGCCGACCATTTGTATACAAAAAAGGCTGTGGAATTTCTAAAAATTCCCGTAATAGCCAACGGCGATATAACCAGCGCGCAAAAGGCCATTGAGGTTTTAAGCTACACAAACGCCCGAGGCGTTATGGTTGGACGTTCAAGCGTAAGAAACCCGTGGATATTCCGCCAAATTTCGGAAGCTTTGTGCGGCAGTGAAATCTACAAACCTACTTTGGGAGATGTTTTAAAATATGTATACGCTCTTTTAAACGATAATTTAAAGACATGTAGAGAATGCAAGTTGTCGGGCAGAATGAAAAAATTTTTAAATTTTGTTGCCGTAGGTGTCGACAAAGACGGCAATTTTTTGAACGAGATGAGAAAAGCTTGCTCGACCGACGAACTTATGAAAATATGCGAAAAACATCTAGGCGGAGAAAATTCGGAAAAACTGTTTGCTTTTGAACCGTATCCGGGTTTATGCTCGCGCCCTAATCACGAATCATAGAATTTTTATGTCAGCAAAAGTTTTTACAGTAGCAAACCAAAAAGGCGGCGTTGGTAAAACAACAACGGCGGTAAATTTGTCGGCAGCGCTCGCTCGCAGAAAAGTCCGTACCTTGTTGATTGATATGGACCAGCAGGCAAGTGCAACAAGCGCACTTGGCTTTGAAAAGAAACCCGGGGCAAGCCTATACGACGTTTTGTTGGGCGAAAACACCGCAAAAAGCAAGGTTATTGAAACCAATAGGGAAAATTTGCATCTAATTCCGTCGGAAGTTGATATTTCGGCAATAGAAGTGGAGCTTTCGGCAAAGGAAAACTATTTGGTAAGGCTTGCAAACGCAATAGAGCCTTTAAAGGAATCGAACGAATACGATGCGATTGTTATAGACGCGCCGCCCTCTTTGGGGCTGTTGTCGATGAACTCGCTTGCGGCCTCCGACTATCTGTTGATTGCGCTGCAATGCGAATATATGGCAATGGAAGGTTTGGGGCAAATACTTAGCGTTGTAGAGCAGCTAAGGACGGCTTCGGTTGCGAATGTGGAGCTTGGCGGTGTTGTTTTAACTATGTACGATTCGCGCACAAACCTTTCTAAACAGGTTGCAAACGAAGTTCGCAACTTTTTGCCCGACAACGTATTTAAAACGGTTATCCCGCGCACGGTAAGGCTTGCCGAAGCCCCCAGTTTCGGCAAAACAATATTCGAATATGCGCGTTTTAACGAAGGGGCATTCGCCTACGACAAGCTCGCAAAAGAGTGCATTAAAAAGTTTTCGTTAAAGACAAAATAAGTGCCGGAAAATCTAAAAGATACACTTGGCTTCGACGAAGGCGCGCTGCGCGATTTCGAAAAGCAAATAGGCTATGCCTTTAAAGATGTCAATTTGCTTAAGCTTGCGTTGGTGCATCCTTCGGCGGATATTGGCATTTCGAACCAAAGGCTTGAGTTTTTGGGAGATGCAATATTGTCGGCAATCGTTTCGGAACGGCTTTATATTGAATATCCAAACGAAAGCGAGGGTGTTTTAACCGCCTTGCGCGCAGCGTATACGCGCGGCGCGCATACGGCAAATATGGCTTTAAAAATGGGTTTTGCCAACGTAATAAAATTTAGAGACATTGCAGATGCCGAAAGACTTTTAAAACTTAGGTCGACGCTTGAAGACGCATTCGAGGCTCTTGTAGGCGCAATATTTTTAGATTCAAACTACCAAACCGCAAAAAAAACCGTTTTGGCGTGGTATGGCGGGCAAAGCATAAGCCTTTTCGAAGCGCAAATTTCGCAAAACCCAAAGGGAGCTTTGCAGGAATTGTGCGCAAAACAAGGGAATTCCAACCCCATATACGAAATTGTAAAGGAAACAGGGGCGTCGAACAGCAGGGAATTTGTATGCAAAGTTTCGGCACTGGGCAAAAGCCAAACGGGCAGCCCCAAAAAAAGCAAAAAAGAAGCGCAGATAAGCGCCGCCGAAAAACTTTTAAGAATATTAAATGCTTAAGTGTAAATTTAACGGCAAATTATTTACGCAAGTGCCCTCCGCAATAACTTCGCCCGTGGCGGCAAACGTTATTTGCGGGCAAAGGCGCGATGTTTGCGTTTTGCTTTACGAGTCGTACTCGCAGTGCGAAAGCGCGTTTTATAAGCTTGAAAGCTTTTTAAAATCGCAAAACCAAGATGGCGATGTTTCTTATGTTTTGCGCTTGTTTCCGTCGGCAAACTCCAGCCTAAACCCATTCGAAAGCTATTGCGCAAGAGCGGCTGTTTTAGGCGCGCTTTCGTCGCCCGTTAATGGCGAAAAGCTTGTAATTTTAACTTCAATAGACGCCCTGTTCGAAAAGTTTGCAATGCCAGACGACAATTCGCACATTGTTATAGAAAAAGGGCAAAAAATTTCCATGTCGGACTTGGCCGACACGTTGGGCAATAAATACGGCTACTACAACGAAGTTTTGTGCGAAAGCCCGGGACAATACGCGCTGAGAGGCTCGGTTTTAGACGTATACCCGGTTTCGGCTCTTAGCCCATATAGGCTAGACTTTTTCGGGAACGTAGTAGACGGCATAAAAAGTTTCGACAGTGCAACACAAATGACAAAAAGCACGGTAGATTCTATAAGAATAGACAGTGCGTCCTATGAAACCGAGCGCGCTCAAACGCTTGCAAATTTGCTAAAAAAAGACTCGCTTATAGGCTTTGTAGACATCTCCTATATGTATCGCAGATGTCCCGAAGTTTTTTTGTACAACGACAACGGCACGGCAAGCAGCGGTTTTTCGAAAAGCGACCTAAGCAAATTCGAATTTTTTGCGATAACTTCGCTAGATACGGCGAGCGAGCTTTTCGACGAAGCAAAGGCTGTGAAAATTTCGGGCGACCCAGTTTCGCTTTACTTAAATGTAAACTTCGGCAATCTGATAGGGGTTGAAAGAGTAAGGTCGGAATCGCAGGCAAGGGCCGATTTTCTGCAAAAGCTTGTAGACTTGCAAAAAGTCGGCTACGATGTTTTTGTTGAGGCCGCAAACGATTCCGAAAAAAAACTTGTAAAAAACCAGATAAAAAGCCTTTCGCTAAAACTAAGCCCTATTTTTACTGGACCGTTTTTCGGCGAAGGCTTTATTTTGGATTTCGAAAAGTCGCACTTTAAGCTTAATGCAAAGTCAAACAAAGGGGCGGTTTTTGTCAGCCAGTCGGAATTTTTTGGCCGCAAAAACAAGGTGTTTGCTGGCGCAAACAAGCAGGTAAAACCCGTAAAAACACAGATAGATACAGCCCTTGATTTTTCGGAACTTGCCGAGGGCGACATTCTTGTGCACGTTGGCCACGGCGTATGCAAATATAGGGGGCTTTGCTCGGTAAACTCTCCGGCGGGCGTTCAGGAAACAATTAAGTTGGAATTCGACGAAAATGCCTTCTTGTATGTTCCACTACACAACGCATATTTGCTTACGCGCTATTTAAATCTCGACAAAAAATCGCCAAAGCTTTCTAAACTAGACGCAAAGTCGTGGCTGAAAGTTCGCAGCTCTGCCGAAAAAGCGTCGCTAGACTATGCCGCAGAATTGCTAAATGTGCAGGCAAAGCGCGAAAGCACCAAAGGCATTGCCTTCCCCGAAGACGATGATTGGCAAAAGAGCTTCGACGATTCTTTTCCCTTTGCTGAAACGCCCGACCAACTGCACGCCATAGAAGACGTTAAAAAGGATATGCAGTCGGAAAATCCGATGGAGCGCCTTATTTGCGCTGATGTGGGGTTCGGCAAAACCGAGGTTGCAATGAGAGCCGTGTTCAAGGCGGCAAGCAGCGGCAGGCAGGCTGCAATCTTGTGCCCTACAACCATTTTGTGCCAACAGCACTTTATGAATTTTAAAGACAGATTTGCGCCATACCCCATTGTTGTAGAAAGCCTTTCGCGCTTTAAAACAAAGGCGCAGTCCGATACAATTAAAGCGCAGTTGGCTTCGGGGGCAATAGACGTTATTATAGGCACGCACGCATTGCTAAGCGACGATGTAAACTTTGCAAATTTGGGGCTGCTGGTTATAGACGAAGAGCATCGCTTTGGCGTAAAGAATAAGGAAAAAATCAAAAAACTGGCGTCGAATATCGACATTCTTACAATGAGTGCCACTCCAATTCCAAGAACGCTATATTTTGCAATGATGGGCGCAAAACAAATGAGCGTTATGGAAACTCCACCGCGCGACAGGCTGCCTGTAGAAACTTTTGTAAGAGAGTATTCGCCTTTGGCTGTAAAAGAGGCAATTAGCAGAGAAATTTTGCGAAGCGGGCAAGTTTTTTACTTGCACAACGAAGTAAAGACAATCGAACAAAAAGCGCAGCAAATCAGGGGAATGTTCCCGTCTTTAAGGGTTGCGGTAGGCCACGGGCAAATGGGCGAGCACAAGCTCGAAAAACTTATGTGCGAATTTATAGACGGCAAATACGACGTTTTGGTTTGCACTACAATTATAGAATCGGGCATAGATATTCCAAACTGCAATACAATAATTATAGATTCGGCCGACAGGTTCGGCTTGGCGCAGCTTTACCAGCTAAGGGGCAGGGTTGGGCGTTTTAATAGGCAAGCCTACGCCTATCTTTTTTTGCGCGATAAAGACATTATTGTGCAAAAGGCAAAGGAAAGGCTTTCGGCTATAAGGCAATATAATAAGCCTGGGGCAGGCTTTAGAATTGCCGCCCGCGACTTGCAGCTTAGGGGTTGCGGCAACATATTGGGCGCGCGCCAAAGCGGGCATATTTCGGGGGTTGGTTTCGATTTATATTGCTCGCTTTTAAGGCAAAGCGTTGCCCGCCTAAAGGGCGAAAAGGTTGCATTTGCAATAAGGGCAAAAATAGATTTAGACTTCATAAAGTTGGGCGACTACGAAGCCGCTTTGGCTATTTCTCGCGCAAAAGCACCAGCAAGCGAAACACAGCTTTTTGCCGAGAAAAAAGAACCGCTAAAATTGGCAATGGCGTTGATTTCTAAAGACTATGTCCCGCAGGCGCAAATACGCATAGATATGTATAGAAAAATTGCGCTCTTGGAAACAGAAAGCGACTTAAAGGAGCTTAAAAAAACTTTTAAAGACCGCTTCGGCAAAATTCCGCCCGAAACCGAAAGGCTTTTTAATTTAGCCAAGATAAGAATTTTGGCGGAACAAAATTCCTTCTCGTGCGTTGCAAGCGAAGGCGATATTTTAAAGTTAAGAGAGGCTTTTAACGCAAAAGACGTATTTTTTAGGGTAGCAGGTGCTATTCCGAGATTGACAAAACAAAGTCCTGACGAAAAACTTTCAGAAATAGAAAATTATTTAAGATACACAGTTAAGAGCGTCAGAAAATGATAGATAAATTTTTATATATGGCTGCGGCGTTTTTTGCCTGCATACAACTTTATGCACAAAGCTACGGCACTTTTAATCAATATTCGCAAAAGCCGCAGGCAAAACAGATGGGCTACGACAGCATTGTTGCCATTGTCGAAGACAAGGTTATTACAAATGCGCAACTGGCAAAGGAAATGGCTCCGTTTTTGTCGCGCCTAAAGGCTTCGGCGCGCACACAATACGAGTACGAAAAGAATTACGAAAGCCTTAAAAACGAAATTTTGAATAATTTGGTTAACAAGATTTTGATTGTTAAAAACTTTAGGGAAAAAGGAATGCAAATCCCAAAAAGCTATTTGGATTCGCATTTCGACGAATATATTAAAAGCGAATTTCACGGCGACAGAAACGAGTTTTTAAAATATATACAAAACGAGGGCAAAACCGTAAAACAATTTAGGCAAGAGCAGGAAGAAGACATCATTGTCGACTACATGCAAAGTCAGCAAAGACGTTCCGTTTCGGAAATAAGCCCCGCAAAAATATTGGAGTATTACAAGGCAAACAAGTCTAAATGGTTCGAACCTGAAAGCGTAAATCTAAAGCAAATAACGCTTTCGTCTAGCGATGGTGAGCTTGCAAAAACAATAGTTAAAGAGGCAAAAGAAAAAAATAATTTTGAAGACCTTGCAAAGAAATTCAGCAAAGACAAAAACACCGCAAAAAAGGGCGGCGACTGGGGCTGGTATAAGAAGGGCGAACTTGTTCCGCAGCTAGATACCGCAGCGTTTGCATTGCAAAAAGGACGGGTGAGCGACCCCATTTTGATTGGCGACACAATATTTATTTTAAAACAAGCCGATCGCCGAAAAGAAGGTGTGCAAGACCTAGACAGCGTTAGGGAGCAAATAGAGTGGGCTTTAGTTGGGCAAAATGCCACAAAGGCCTATAAAAAGTGGGTGGAAAAACTTAGGAAAGACGCCTACATTAAGTTCGAACAATAAACAATTTGCGGCAAACAAAGTTTTGCCGCTTTTTTATTGAAACCAAAAACCGCAAAACTTTGGTTTTTAAATCTCTTAGTTTTTATAAGTTTTTTTGCAGCTATTCTCGAAAAGAAAAGAAATTTTTATTGACTGCAAACTAAAAATATAAATGATGTCTAAGATATTTTTACCACTAAACGGAGAGATGTCGGAGTGGTCGAACGAGCGCGATTGGAAATCGCGTATAGGTCAAAAGCCTATCGGGGGTTCGAATCCCCCTCTCTCCGCGTTTTAAATTTCACACGAACCCGTGTGAATTTTTTTTGCCCATTCGCCGCTAATCCGCGCAGCAAACGGTTTTGCGGCGCACAACCCATTTAACACGGTTCGTGTTTTCATTCTGTATTTTGAACCTCCCCGCGCCCAAAATTGAGGCTTTTTTCGCCCCACATCGTTCCATAGTGTGAAATTTTTATCAACAACTTACGACGTTAAATTATGGGGTATTTTGACCGCAAATGCCATAAGGGCTACTTAAAGTTTGGTGGAAGAAAATAGGAGTCAACTTGAAGACGCTGGGGCAATTCCCATCAACCGATACCGCAAATTTTGGATGGATTTTTATGAAGCCAAGGACGCGGATATAGTATTCTCGTCTGCAAAACCTTGCTTAAATATTGCCCTTAACCGCTCTACATTTTCCCACCATTTATTTGGCAAAATACAGCTCATTTACGCTACTAAATGTGTATCCTTTAAAGAATTTTACCTGTAGGTTTTGTCGGTATTAGAGATACGAACAGACTCTTTTCGATGGCAACAAAGCTGGTGTCATCGTGAAGCTGATGTAAGATGATTCTACCAACCTACACTATCATTTTTACTTCATCTCACGTTAAAATTTTCTATAAAGTAGCGTTTTGATTTCCCAAAATTTTGCTATGCGTATGGGGATTTTTCGTAGCAAAATTTGCCACAGACATGCCTCAAATATTTTGCCATTTCTCGTTCCGTTGCTTGCGAAAAACGCGCCTAATAGTGTCGAGCTTGCAATCGTTTGCTTCGCCCCATTTTGACTTTGGTTCTGCAAGGATTTTTGCATCTCGGCTATTGCTTCGACTTCATTTCAATCGAGCGTAGCCCGACAAATTTTTCGAGCTGCGTAGGCAGCGAACATTACAATCGCGTAGCGATTTATCCCCACGAAGCGTAAGCGGAGATGGCGCCAATGACGCCCGATAGGGCGTCTATCTTGCGTGAAAAAATGACCCAAGAAAGCGGTTTGGTCCAGTTCTTTGCAATAATATAGACGCCTTGTCGCGTTTTGTAATTTTGGTCCACTTCTTTGG
>JAXFOH010000036.1:0-5471 GCA_034180465.1 Opitutales bacterium | reverse complement strand
TTGCAAGAAGCGGAGATAAGGGCGTTGTCGTCAGGCGCATTATGCTTTTTATGGCATTCTTCGTGCTGGCGGTATGCCCGTTTATCTTCGCATTTTTCGGGGATATCCCGATAGCCGTCGAAACCGTCCAACAATCGGGAGGTTGGCTCTGGGGACTGCTCCCAGAAAAGGAAACATTCGCAGTTGCCTACATAAACGGGTTCTACTTGGCTGATGTTTGGAAAGAACTTATGGCAAATTTGATTTCCGCTTACATAGGCGCGGGAATAACGAGAAAGGCGTTTACACTCGGCAAATGAACGAAGTCTTTGAAAAGGAAATCGAGCATATCGTAAAACGCCTCGAAACCCTAGAACACACAGTCTACGGCAACGGACATAAGGGGCTTAAAGCTGAACTAATCGAACTCAAAACCCAAATCGAAACCTTCAAGCGAATTGCCGTATGGCAGATAGGTATTTTGGTAGCTATCTTCTGTGCTGTTTTGAAAAGCTTTTGGTAAAAATCTGCAACCAAAGTGCAACTGAACGACACCTCTTTAAAGGTACTGTTGTTGGTAATAAAGAACTTGCAAATCTTGTCTAATTCCCCCCCTCTCCGCCAGAAAAATCGCAGAAAGCAAAACCGCAAGGTTTTGCTTTTTTTTGTAAAAACTTTTCGTAAAGCGGCGCAGCCGTTTTTAAGGAAAGTTTTTACAAAAAAAAGTAGCCTGCTTTGCAGGCGTACTTTCGTAGATTTTTCTGGCAGACTCTCTAGAGATGGCCCTTAGGCAATCTCCCACATAACAAACGCAATCTTGCACTTTTCAAAGTAGCCTGCTTTGCAGGCGCAACTTTCGGAGATTTTTCTGGCGGCCCTCCTAGAGATGGCCCTTAGGCAATCTCCACTACACAACAAACGCAATCTTACACTTTCAAAGTAGCCTGCTTGCAGGCGTACTTTCGGAGATTTTTCTGGCGGAAACCCTTAGAGATGGCCCTTAGGTAATCTCCCCCGTAAAAAACAATTCTTACGTTCATAAAAAAAGCAAAGGCAACCCTAAAAAATGCAAAAAACACCCGCCTTTTACTGCGCTTGTAGTTCACGCGCTAGCTTTTTTGGGGGGTGCTTAAAAATATTTACAATGCTTTTTGCAAAAATAGGTTTTATTTGCCGACAAGCTCTTTTTGTATTTCTTCAAGCGACTTTTCGCTTGTATCGGGCAGCTTTAACGCAAAAACAAATGTTAACGCCGACATAAGCGCAAATACGCCAAATGTGTAGGTTGCAAAGCCCGATTCTACAACAATCGGGAAAATCCAAGTTATAACGGCGCACCAAACCCAGTGAACCATACTGCCAAACACCTGCCCTTTAGAGCGCACGCTGTTTGGAAAAACTTCGGCAATAAGCACCCAAATAACTGCGCCCATCGACGCGCCGAACGCGCCTATATACAGCATTAAAAGGCCCAGCATATAATAGCCCGAAACGGCTTGGCTGTTAAAGAAGCCGTAAGAAACGCCGCACAAAGCAATGGTCATAAAAACCGAGCCAACATACAAAAGTTTTTTGCGGCCAACGCAGTCGATTAACACCATGCCTACTATAGTAAAGATAAGGTTTGCCACCCCAATAAACATAGACTGGAACATTGCCGAGCCCCTGCCAATGCCCGCGGTTTCTAAAATGCGGGGCGCATAGTAGTTTATTGCGTTAATGCCCGACCATTGGTTGAATGTTGAAATAAAAAACGCAATTAAAAGAGGCTTAAAATATTTGCTTTGAAAAAGCCTTTCGCTAATGCTTGTTTCGCAAAGCGAGCTTTTAATTGTGGCAAAAGTTTCGGCAATATTGGCGCCGCCAACTTTGTCTAAAACATTGTAGGCTAAAGTTTCTTTGCCATATTTAACAAGCCAGCGCGGGCTTTCGGGCACGGTAAAAAGCAAAACGGCAAACAAAAATGCGGGCAATGCCAAAACACCAAGCATAATGCGCCAGTCGTTCGCGCCCAAATTAAGGCTGCTTATATACCAGTTTGAAATATACGAGCACAACGCCCCCAAAACTATGTTGAATTGGAAAAACCCGACAAACCTGCCGCGCCATTGCGAGGGCGAAATTTCGGCTATATACATTGGGCCTACAACCGACGACGCGCCAACAGCCAAGCCGCCCATAAACCTGAATATTATAAGCGCATACCAATTTACGACAAGCGCGCAGCCCAACGCCGAAATAAAATATAAATAGGCGATAATTTTTAACGATTCTATTCTGCCAAGTTTTTCGGCTGGTTTGCCGCAAAACAATGCCCCTACAATTGTGCCGAACAATGCGGTTGCCATTGTAAAGCCGTGCAGGAAATCCGACAAGGCATATTGCGCCTGAATTCCCTTGTCGGCACCCGAAATAACTATTGTGTCGAACCCGAAAAGAAAGCCCCCTAGCGACGCTACAAAGGCTATGTAAAACATAAAAGGTGTAATTTTCTTATTCATAAACGTTGGCGACAATTATTTTTATTTTATGCAATTTTTACAAACCTAAAATGGAAATAATTTTTGGGAATTTTTTGATACAAAAAAATCAAAATTTGCAATTATTTGCTTGCAAGGCACAAAATTTTTGGCAGACTGAAAAGCTTTAAATCGTGTTAAAGCGATTTGGAACAAGGAGAGGTGGCGGAGTGGCCGATCGCGCTGGTTTGCTAAACCGGTGTAGGGAGTTAAACCCCTACCGTGAGTTCGAATCTCATCCTCTCCGCGTTCCCTATCCTTTTGGAAACTTCCAAAAGGTTTTTTTGTGCACAAAATAAGGGTCAACCCCCAAAGATAGCGGATTTTAATAAAAAACGCTGCATAGAACCAAGACCCTCAATCTGTAATTTTGGAAGTTTTTATAACCGTAAGCTATTCGTTGTATCAGTTTCATCTTCCTATGGAAGCCCTCGGTTATTGAGTTGTTTTTGTATAACCCCTAATATTGCGAAAACGTATTTGCGTTATACATCGCTCTATAATATGTTTGATAATTTATCCGAAAAAATGCGCCGTTTTTGCCGATAAACTAACTGGAAAGAAACGGCAATGATAGGCACAAAATACAGGCAAAAAGACAGGGTTATTTGCGACAAACAAAGCGGCAAAAAATATATACTTAGCGTTGTAAACGAATCCGAAACAAAATATCCCTACAACCCCAAAAAGCGCAAGTTAAAGACAAAATTTTCATATACGCTAAAGGGTGTAAGAACAAAATCTATTCTTTTAAAAATAAACGCCTACAACTTTAGGGGCGAACGCTTTATAGAAAAAATCTTAAAAAACAATTTGTGCGACTTGCATATGCTACTGCCAAAATAGCTGCAAATATTTTCTGCCCCAATTTTCGCATAAAATTTACGGTTTACGGCAGCCTTTTGCTTAAAAGGTCTTTTATTTCTTTTACGCTTTTTGCAATTTCGTCTACGCTAGAATCTTCTTTATTATTAACAAAATAGCGCAACAGCCAGCTTGCAAGCAATGCCGACAACATACCAAACAAGCTTATGCCCACAAACATAAGGGCAATGCCAACAAGCCTGCCGTCGAGAGTGGTGGGAAATTTGTCGCCATAGCCAACAGTTGTAACGGTGCCGAACGCCCACCAAAGGGCGTCTTGCATAGATTTAATGTTGCCGAACTCGCTCGCCGATTCTATCTTAAAAACCAGCCCCGCGCATATAAGAACGCTAGAAAACAGCAACGTAGACGCGCTTGAAATTAGTGCCTTTGTTTTCCCCTTAAAGAGAAATTCAAAAACCCACTCTATGCAGCGCACAATTCTAAGCAAAAAACAGATTTGCACAAATAACGTAAGATATTTTACATTAGTAAAATACGGAACACAAATTAAAAGGTCTACCCACCCCCAACGCCAAAACGAATATTCTTTTCTGAAAAAAACGTATTTGCGTATAAAATTTACAAAGAATATAATACACAGCAAATTGCAAAAATGCCTAAAGCGCAAAACAAGCCCGCCCTCGGTGTTGGAATATAAATATTCAAATGCCGCAGCAAACAAAACAAAGCCGCAAGCCAACAGCACAATTGTGCTCCAAATTTCGTAATAAATTTCGTTCTCTTTGCGCCAAAACATATAGCTTATATCGTAAAAATCAGTTTTCGGGAAAATTTTTATTTTTTTACAAAAAAAGCTTGCAAAATTTTTTAAAATCTATTGCATAGGCACTTTAATAATTTATTCGACGCAGGGTGGAGCAGCTTGGTAGCTCGTCAGGCTCATAACCTGAAGGTCGCTGGTTCAAATCCAGTCCCTGCACCCAATTTCCCATAACCGTTCAAACAAAATTTGTTTGGGCGGTTTTTTGTTTTCCGCCCAAGCACAACACCTACGCCAAGCGTCGAATTGGGGTAAATAGCGCAACCGTTTACCTTGCAGTATTTACACTTATATCGCTTGCTCTTTACAACTAGCAAATACTTTGCCTAATTGTAGTGCTTTATTCGCTTTTCATACGAATCCTAATGTATTAGCCGCAAAAACCCTGTTGCACTGCTTGCACTTGAGCCACAGAATATCTTTGACTTACACTTGCCCCCCCTTTTTTAACACCTTAAAATTCTTAAATTGCACAAATGGCATTGTAAAAGATTTCCCCTTCTTTTTCATCCTATTTTATCCATTCCATAACTTTTGACTAAGAGCGAAAATTTGCTTTTTTGGAAATTTTTGATACTTTGCCTACAACATTTCAAATGGTGCAAAAGTTTACAAAGGCAGACTACAACTGGGCAAAATCGGGCTTCAAACTTTCCGCCGAATCCGAATTAAAAAGAAGAAAATCAATCTGCAACAAGTGCAACTTCTGGTATCCCACAGCCCGAATGGTACTTGGCAAATGCCTAAAATGCGGCTGCTCCTCCGCAAAACTTAAACTCGCTTCCGAAAAATGCCCCATCAGAAAGTGGTAAAAGAAAAACCTTTCGGAATCCCGAAAGGCTTTTTTTCGATTCATTGTTTTAACCTTCGACTGATTTGGTCTGAAA
Organism: Opitutales bacterium; assembly: GCA_034180465.1. Lineage (GTDB taxonomy): Bacteria > Verrucomicrobiota > Verrucomicrobiia > Opitutales > Intestinicryptomonadaceae > CAKUIA01. The sequence continues at coordinate 438 of JAXFOH010000036.1, read as the reverse complement.
TAATTTTGTTTTGTCGGATATTACCGAATCTTGAAATGATTCATACTTTTGTATGTTGGAAATCACCTTGTCAACCCAACCAATATTCCTTTTTCGCAACGGCAATATGGTTCGGGAGCGGGAGCGTGTTTGGTCTGCGAGTGTCCTATGCACAAAAGCCCGCCCGATTTGCCGTTGCCTTCGAAATATACATTCGCCTGAGCCGCCCCCGAAACCGTATTGCCGAACTTCGCCGAAATTGTATCGCCAACGCTTTCCTCCGCCGAAAGGATACAGGCTGCAAGCAGCGCACCCGCATATATTACAAATTTTACCATTTCCCCCATAAACATATAAACCAATCGCCACAGCGTGATTGCCGTACCGAACGAACTGTTGAAAACTGTTGGAATTTTTTATGGTTGACTGCAAGCTTTTTTACCGCAGAAAAGTTGTAAA
>JAXFOH010000016.1:0-23262 GCA_034180465.1 Opitutales bacterium | reverse complement strand
TAAAATCTACAAAATTGTTGATTTTTGCGGTAGTTTTGGGGAGCGGGGATGTTTTTGGAGGCTTTTGCGATAAAAACACTTGGAAAAGTTTTTGTTTTGTGCAAGTATGGTGGGATTATTTTTACATATAAGCGGGGGGTGTGCAATTACGCCTCCTTTGCAAGGGAAAACGGAAAACATAAACATGTCTAAAATAAACAGAGAAGCAGCATTGCAATATCACAGTTGCGGCAAAAAGGGCAAAATAGAAATAGTGCCCACAAAACCCCATTCCACGCAGGAAGATTTGTCGCTTGCCTACACCCCCGGTGTGGCTGAACCGTGCATGGAAATTCAGAAAAATCCCGACGATGCATACAAATATACAGGCAAGGGCAACCTTGTTGCGGTTATTTCGAACGGCACCGCCGTTTTGGGCTTGGGCAACATTGGGGCTCTTGCGGGCAAACCCGTAATGGAAGGCAAAGCCTTGCTCTTTAAAATCTTTTCGGGGATAGACTCTTTTGATATAGAAGTTGACGAAACCGACGTGGATAAATTTGTTGCGGCGGTAAAGGCCATTGCTCCAACTTTTGGCGGCATAAATTTGGAGGATATCAAAGCCCCCGAATGTTTCGAAATTGAACGCCGCTTAAAAGAAGAGCTAGACATACCCGTTATGCACGACGACCAGCATGGCACTTCGATTATAACGGGAGCCGCCTTGTTGAACGCCCTGCAAATTGCGGGCAAAAAGGCCGAAGACGTTAAGGTTGTTGTAAGCGGGGCGGGGGCGGCGGCCACTTGCTGTGCAAAAATGTACATAGCCTTGGGCGTAAAGCGCGAACACATTTTTATGTGCGACTCGAAAGGCGTTATAAGCACTTCGCGCCAAGACCTGAACGAGCAAAAGAAGTTCTATGCTGTTGAAACTTCGGCAAAGACTTTGGCAGAAGCCGTAAAGGGTGCCGACGTATTTTTGGGCGTTTCGAAAGCCGATGTGCTTTCTGCCGAAATGCTGCTTAGCATGAACGAAAACCCCATTGTTTTTGCTTTGGCAAATCCCAAGCCTGAAATTTCGTACGAATTGGCTACGGCAACCCGCAAAGACATAATTTTTGCCACGGGACGCTCCGACTATCCCAATCAGGTAAACAACGTTTTGGGCTTTCCATATATTTTCAGGGGCGCGCTAGACGTTCACGCCAAGTGCATTAACGAGGAAATGAAGATTGCCGCGGTAAAGGCTTTAGCCGCGTTGGCGCACGAACCCGTGCCCGAATACGTAAAGAAAATCTTTAATAGCGAAAACCTTGTTTTCGGAAGGGAATATTTCCTGCCCAAGCCCTTCGACAAGAGGCTTATTGTTAAGGTTTCGGCGGCGGTTGCAAGGGCGGCAATCGACTCGGGTGTAGCCCGCACCCCGATAAGCGACTGGGCAGCCTACGAAGACCGCCTGGCAAAATTGCTTAAATAGGCATTTCCCCGACCATCAGAAAACGGCAAAGTTTAAATGGCTTTGCCGTTTTTTTGTGCCGCAAAATATTTTGCACAGGCAATATGCGGCGTTGCAATTCGCAAAAAAATTACCTTATTTTTTCGTAGCCTGTGTTTTCAACGCTTAAATTTTTGCAGTTTTTAAGCATATAGGGGAATTTTTTAATTGTGCCTACCTTTATGTTTTTAAGCGAAATATTTTCGGGCGGCAGCTTGCTTTCTCCATCTATATAGCATAGGTAGTTTGCCGATTTGCAGGTTATGTTTTCGGCAAAAACGTTGCCTATTTTTGTAAGGCGCGTTTCGTAGGTGGGGAAATCCTTCCATTGGAAAAGAGCATCGGTTTCTATCGAAACAACGCCCTCCGAAACATTGTCTACAGTTATGTTTCTTATGTAGATATTGTCTACAACGCCGCCGCGGCGTTCGTTTGTTTTTATCCTTAAAACGCGCCAAGTTTTGGCATCGGGGCTGTCTTTAATCTGGCAGTTTTCCGCCAATATGTTTTTTGCGCCACCCGAAAGCTCGCTGCCTATAACAAGCAATGCGTGCCCCGCCTTTACCGTGCAGTTGCGCGCCACAATGTTTTTAGAGGGCGTGCCTATTCTCCAGCCGTCTTGGTTGCGCAGCGACTTAATTACAATGGCGTCGTCACCCTGATAGAATGTGCAATTTTCAACCAAAAAGTTTTTGCTGCACTCAAAATCTATGCCATCGTTATTGTGCTCTAACGCCTTTATGTTTACATTGCGTACAATCCCGTTTTCGGAAAGGAAAATATGTATTGTCCAAAAGGGGCTTTCCACAATCTTAAAGTTTTCAAGCCTTATGTTTTTGCAGCGATTAAATTGTATAAATTGCGGGCGAAGGTGGTTTTCGCCAACCGCCATTTGGCGGGTTTCTACGGGGGCGTTTGTAGAGCAATATGTATAAAGCTGCCTTAATGCGTCGATATGCGCTTGCGGTCGGCCCATCCAAGTTTTCCAAACCTGCATTTCGGCGCGCAAAGTGCCTTTGCCCGTAATTGCAATGTTTTGGCAGTTTATAGCATAAATAAGCGGCGAATAGTTGTAGCATTCTATGCCCTCCCACGAAGAAAGCACCGCAGGCAGGTAGTCTGTGGGATTGCCCGAAAACACAAGTTCGGAATTGTCGCTAAGATACAAATTTACATTGCTTTTTAGGTGTATTTTTCCCGTCTTCCATATTCCCGCGGGCACAACAACCCTGCCGCCGCCCGCTTTGTTGCAGGCGTCTATTGCAGCCGCAATGGCGTTGGTGTTGTCTATTTTGCCTCCGCTTTTTGCGCCAAAATCGGTTATGGGAAAATCGCTGTTTGGCAAGTCGGCAAGAACAATGTCGGGCATATCGAAGGGGGCGGCAACCCTAACTGTTTCGTAGCCGCTTTTGTTTAGCGAGTTGCACGCGCAAAGGGCAAGCCCCGCCGCTGTGAAAGCCAAGATTTTTACGAGAAATTTCATAATATAAGTACGTTTTTCGAGATTTGTTTATCTTGCTTTTAAGTATTTTGCAAGGCAAAGATTTAATATTAACTATATATCGCAAAAAAACAGAGTTAAAAAAGAGAGCAAAGTTATGAAAATTGTATACGTTTGGTTTTCATAATGTTGCGACAATATTTTGTTGAAGGTTTTATTTTATTTTACAAAGGCTATAAAAGTTGCAATAGTGGCTTTATAGAATATAAATATTAACTGCTAACAATATTTTTGTGGTCAGATAGAGAACAGGATTAAAAAATGGAATATCAAAAACAATGGGACGGCTTTTGCAAGGGCGCGTGGTGCGACAATGTAAATACTTTGGATTTTATAGAGCTTAACTATACTCCATACGAGGGCGATGCTTCGTTTTTAAAGGCGGCAACTTCGCGCACCGAAAAGATTTGGAAGCAAGTTCTTGCCCTTATGGAGAAGGAACGCCAAAACAACGGGCTTTTGGCTGCCGATGTTTCAACCCCGTCTCAAATAGATTCGCACAAGGCAGGCTACATAGACAAAGAAAACGAAATTATTGTAGGTTTGCAGACCGACGCCCCTCTAAAGCGCGCAATTATGCCATTTGGCGGATACAGAATGGTGCAGTCGTCGTGTCAGGCATACGGACTACAGGAAGACCCCCTTGTTCGCGAAATTTTCACAAAATACAGAAAAACGCACAATCAGGGCGTTTTCGACGCATATACCCCAGACATTAAGGCGGCGCGCCATAGCGCGATTATTACGGGCTTGCCCGACGCCTACGGCCGCGGCCGCATTATAGGCGATTACCGCCGCCTTGCCCTGTATGGCATAGACATTTTAATTTCCGATAAAACCGCCCAAAAGGCCGAGTCGGACAACGCCGTTATGGACGAAAACACCATACGTTTAAGGGAGGAGCTTTCCGAACAAATAAACGCCCTAAAGCAGATTAAGGCAATGGCGGCGGGGTATGGCTGCGATATTTCTAAGCCCGCCGCAAATTTCAAAGAGGCGGTGCAGTGGGTATATTTTGCGTATTTGGCCGCAATTAAAGACCAAAACGGGGCGGCAATGAGCTTGGGCAGAACAACAAGCTTTTTGGATATATATGCCGAACGCGACCTTAAAAACGGCATAATTACAGAAGAACAAGCGCAGGAAATTATGGACGACTTTATCATAAAGCTTCGCATGGTGCGCTTTTTAAGAACCCCAGAATATAACGAGCTTTTTAGCGGCGACCCCGTTTGGGTAACCGAATCGGTTGGCGGAATGAATAATTCCGGCAAAACTTTTGTAACAAAAAATTCGTTCAGGTTGTTGCATACATTGTCGAACTTAGGACCCGCTCCCGAACCAAACATTACGGTGCTTTGGTCTGTAAATCTGCCCGAAGGTTTTAAGGAATTTTGCGCAAAAACTTCGATTAAAACTTCGGCAATTCAATACGAAAACGACGACTTAATGCGCCCGATTTTCGGGCACGACTACGGCATTGCCTGCTGCGTTTCGCCGATGATTATCGGCAAGGAAATGCAGTTTTTCGGAGCCAGGGCAAACTTGGCAAAGGCGTTGCTATATGCCATTAACGGCGGCTACGACGAACGCCTAAAAATAAAGGTTGCCGACGGCTTTGAACCCATTACAAGCGAGTATCTCGACTTCGACGAAGTAGATAAAAAGTTCGACAAAATGATGGATTGGCTTAGCAGAACCTATGTAAACGCCCTAAACATAATCCACTACATGCACGACAAATACTACTACGAAAAGGCGCAAATGGCGTTTATGGACAAAGACGCCGTGCGCAAACTAGGCTGCGGCATTGCGGGCTTTTCGGTTGTGGTAGACTCGCTTTCGGCAATAAAATATGCAAAAGTTAAACCCGTAAGAGACGAAAACGGAATTGCAGTAGACTTTAAAATAGAGGGTGACTTCCCCAAATATGGCAATAACGACGACCGCGTAGATGCCATTGCCACAAACTTGGTAAAGAGGTTTATGGATAAGATCCGCAAGCTTTATATGTATAGAAACGCGGTGCCCACGCAGTCGATTTTAACTATTACTTCGAACGTAGTTTACGGCAAAAAAACGGGCAATACCCCCGACGGCCGCCCCGCAGGCGTCCCCTTTGCCCCAGGGGCAAATCCGCTTCACGGCCGCGACTGCAACGGGGCTTTGGCTTCGCTTTGTTCTGTTGCAAAACTGCCTTTCGAACACGCAAAAGACGGCATTTCTAATACGTTTTCGATTTTGCCCAACTCGCTCGGCAAAGACGAAACGCAGCAGGTAGAAAACCTGATTTCGCTTATAGACGGCTATGCCGCAAAAATGGGGCAGCACTTAAACGTAAACGTGCTTTGCCGCGAAACGCTTCTAGACGCAATGGACCACCCCGAAAAGTATCCGCAGCTTACCATAAGGGTTTCGGGCTATGCCGTAAACTTTATTAAGCTTACAAAACCTCAGCAGCAAGACGTAATAAGCCGCACGTTCCACAGCCGCTTTTAGAATGCCAAAAGCCCGCATACATTCGGTAGAAACAATGGGGGCTTTAGACGGGCCGGGGTTAAGGTATGTCCTGTTTTTGCAGGGGTGCCCTTTTAGGTGCATTTTTTGCCATAACCCGGACTCGTGGGCTGCCAATGCCCATAACGAAAAGTCGGCAAAAGAGGTTTTTTTAGACGTAAAAAAATATGCCGAATTTTTTAAATTTAGCGACGGGGGCGTTACGGTTTCGGGTGGCGAGCCGTTTTTGCAAAGCGGCTTTTTAGAGGAGCTTTTTGCCCTGTTAAAAGCCGAAAATATTTCGACTTGCGCCGATACCTGCGGCGGGGTTGATTTAAGCGATTCCGTAAAAAACGCGATTGCGCTAACCGACATATTCTTGTTGGACATTAAGCACTTGGACGAACAAAAACATCTTGAAATTACGGGCAAGCCATTCGCCAAAACAAGGGCATTTTTAGATTACATATCGGCGCAAAACAAGCGAATTTGGATTAGGCAGGTTTTGCTTGAAAATATTACCGCTACAGAGCAATACGCAAGGGTGCTGGCTGAATTTTTAAAGCCCTATAATATCGAAAAAGTAGAGCTTTTGCCATATCACGATATGGGCAAGCAAAAGTGGGAAAAGCTGGGGCTAAAATATGCCCTAAACGATATGAAGCCGCCGTCTAAAGAGGCAGTTGAATGCGTAAAAAACATACTTGTTGAAGGCGGATACAACCTTTAACTGTGTTTTGCCAGTTTACTTTTTTGCAAATTGGTGTAAAATACACGAAAAATAGAAAGTTTGTTCATGGTAAAAAAGGTTTTGGTAATAACATCGTCTTTAAGGGAAAACGGCAATTCAAACGCGCTGGCCAAGTCTTTTGCCGAGGGTGCAAAAGAGGCGGGAAACTCGGTTGAAATAGTTTCGCTAGCGGGCAAAAACATTGCATTTTGCAGGGGCTGCCTGGCATGCCAAAAAACGCTAAAATGTGTTATAAACGACGATGCCGTGCCGATTGCCGAAAAGATGAAAAACGCAAACGTTATAGCGTTTGCTACGCCCATATACTACTATTCTGTTTGCGGGCAGCTAAAGACTATGCTAGACAGGGCAAACCCGCTTTTTGCAAGCGATTATAAGTTTACCGACATATATTTGCTTGCCTCGGCTGCCGACGATGCAAAAAACGCGGTAGACGGAGCCGTAAGCGACATAACAGGTTGGGTAAGCTGCTTTGAAAAGTGTTCGCTAAAAGGCGTAGTACGCGGCGTTGGCGCAACCGATATAGGCGATATTTCGCAAGAAGCTATAGCCGAAGCCTATAAAATGGGCAAATTGGCGTAAAGCTCTTTCTTTTTAGACAATACAGGAGAAAAGGCGTTAAGGAATTGCACTTTTGTGATTTTTTAACGCCTTTTTGTTTTTGTATATCTCTTTTTTCTGAATTTTTTAAAAAACGTGTAAGATTTTTGTGGATTTTTAGAATAAATATAGCAATAGCGAGATTGTATATACCGCTATGTACAAATTTATAAATTTTACAGGTTATATGAAAAAACAGATATTAACATTGTCAACTCTGGCAATTTTTGCGGGGGCGGCCTTTGCGCAAGACCCCACAAAAATATGGAGCATAGAAAACCAGGATTCGTACACGATTAACGCGGGCGAATATATACAAGCCGAAGGCTACTACTACAATACTACCGGCGAGCAGCATAGAGGTCCCGTTTATAATGTAGGTACGCTTACAATAAACGGTACATTTGAAACCTACGTTAGCGCAAGTGCGCAAAGCCTATTAGACGCTAAAAAGGTTTCGGGTAACGGGCAGCTTAATATAAATTCGGCTTTATTTATTGGCGAAAACAACGACTTTACCAGCTTTGCCGGCAAAGTAGACATTCAAAGAGGGTGCTTGTGGTTTGCAAATGCAAAAAGCAATGCGTCGGTAAACGCCAGCGAAATAAATTTGGCAAACAACACGCAGCTTAATTTTACCAGCGGCAGCTACGCTATAGGCAGTGCAATAAAAGGCTCTGGCACAATTCGCGCAATAAAGTATTCCGACAACCAGATTGAAGATGGCGTATATATAATTAAAGACGCCACCCCTGCGAACATTACTCTTGAGGGCGACATTTCTCAATTTAACGGAATCTATCAGGCCGAAGACAAATCCAGAATAATTCTAAAAACAGCCCTTGCCGACAGTGTAGATTTTAGGGGAGCAACAAACGGTTCTTTAGAGCTTGTCGGCAGCGACTCGGCAAGGAAGACAATTGCCGTAAATTCGTTTTCTACAACAACCACAAGCGGCGATGTTTATATGTATGGCAACAAGGCCGTAATTAAAAGCAATGCAGCCAACGGCGAAGTTAGCGAAAATTCGGGCACAATCTACTTCGGAGGCAACGGCACCCATACTCAGGAAAATCAGGTAATATATACTTTCGACAAAACAACGGTTTTGGGCGAAAACGCTGGCAACGTTACAATAGGCGGCCGCGGTACGGGTTCTGTAATGGCAAAGGGCGCAAACATTACTGTTACCGACAATATAAAAGCGGGCAACATTGTGTTTGGCGGTGCAGACGGCGCAGTTGTTGAAGGCAACACGCTTCTTGCTATGGATTCCGGCGAAGTTTTGGCAATCTACGGCGGAATGAACGGCGTTCACAACGGCTCTACCACGATAAAGGTAAGTGGCGGCAAAGTAGGCAGGATACACGGAGGCGACCACGCAGGCGGCACTGTAAACGGCAACATATACATAGAAGTTAAAGACGCCCAAGTAGGCGAAATATGCGGTTCGAACTACCACTACGACCCGTCTTACCAAACAAAATTCGAAGGCGTAAACGGAAACGTTCAAATTACCGTAGACGGCAACGCCAAGGTAGGGCAAATCCGCGGCGGCATAAATACTTCGGCCCAGGAAAGCGAAGACATTGCCAAAGGGAAAATGGTTTTGGGCGGCTCGGTTTCGATTGGCGTAAAGGGCAACTCTACTGTAGGCGATGGAGATATAGCAATTTTGGGTGCGGGCGGTTCGTACGGCTCGGTTAAAGAGCACACTTTAATTAACGTATCCGAAAACGCCACAATTAACGGCGATATCTATGCTGGCGCAAACAGCGTTTCGGACGACAATAGCGGCAACTTGCCCTATGTAGGCACAAACACTTGGCTTACAATTGCCGACAATGCAACCGTAAACGGCAGTCTTTACGGCGGCAGCCGTAGATACGGCGTTGTTAAAAACAATGCCTACACAACTGTTGCAGGCGGCACAATTAACGGCAACGTTTACGGCGGCGGCAAAGAAGGCAGTTCGGTAGACGGTATGGCGGTTGTAAGCATTGGCTCTACGGCAGGCGCTGCCGCGGTTGTTAACGGCGATGTGTTTGGCGGCGGCAAAAACGGTGGCGTTGTAAACAAGCAAACCTATGTAAAGGTATACGACGGCGCAACCATTGCCGGCAACCTATATGGCGGCGGCGAAAATGCCGATACAAACGGCACCTCGCAAATGGAAATCTACGGCGGCAAAATTTTGGGCGATATTTACGGCGGCGGCAAAGACGGCGGCGTAACCAAAAATTCCTCCATACGCTTTGTAAGCAATGTTGACTTTACAGGCGTAGTAAATGGCGGCGGCGAAAACGGCGCAACTGTTATAGGCCAAAAAGTTTTAACATTTGGCGGTTGGGGCAACGGCGAAAAGTGGGAAGGCGACTTTAACGGCAAAGTCGAAAACATAAACGCAGTTGTTCTTACAAACAACTCCAATGTAAACAACCTTAACATGAAGCTTACCGAACGCACAAACTTTGGCGGCACGGGCACATTGTCGGTTGTTGCAGATATGCAAAATGTAAATATAACCGACCAATGCCTGGTAAATGTTACGGGTTCGACTCCGTTGGACGTTATATTTAAAAACTCTAAATTTGCCGGCAATAGTTTGGATATGAACTCCTATGGTGTATTCTTGCACTGGGGCGTCGGCAAAATGGCGTTCGACGGCACGCTTATAGAAAGCAACAACATAACGCGTTCCGACGGCGACAAGGTTCAGGGCATGCTCTACTACAACGGTTCGGGCAGCGGCGAAGTATTAAATACTGTTCTTAAAAACAACACCATCACAGCTTCGCAGGTTCAAAGCTCGGGCATTTTTGTATACCAGCAAGACTTGAACATTTCGGGTTCTAAACTTATAGGCAATAAATCTATAGGTTCAAATTCGAAGCTTACAAACGGCGCGTTTTATGTTGAAAACCAAAGCGCAAACGAAAAGCTTGTAACGGTTTCTGATACATTGTTCGAAGGCAATTCGGCAGAAAACACCGTCGATGCGGCCATGGCAAGGGGCGGCGCGTTGTCGGTTGTAAAGCGCGTTAAAAGCGGCGAAACAAAAGGCGCGGGCGTAAACGTTGTTTTAAACGATGTTGTGTTTAGCAACAACACGGCAGGTAAGGGCGGCGCAATTTATGTAGGCGGCGAAAGCCTTACAATAAATGCCACAAAGTCGGCAACTTTTGCGGGCAACACTGCTGCAAACGGCGGCTTCCTTTATATGGATAATGGAGAAGAAGGCAGCACAGCTACGGCAAATGTTTCCTTTAACGTTTCAAACGGCGCAAATATTGCAATAGGTACAACAAACGGCGCAAGCGACTCTATTGAAGGCGTTGATTCTGCAGTGCTTTCTAAAAGCGGGCAAGGCAGCCTAACTGTAAACGGCTCTATGGCAAACTTTGCCGGTACATTAAATGTAAACGAAGGCACAATGTCGGTAAACAACGGTTTGGGCGCAAAATCGGTAAATATTGCGGCTGCCGCAACCCTCGGCGTAGCTTTGGGCAACAATGCTTTGGCAAATTCTACCGTTGTAAACAACGGCACACTTTCGCTTAAGCGCGGTTCGCTGGCCGACGGCGCAACATTTACCCTTAACAACTATTCCGGCTCTGGCAATCTCAATGCGTTCGGCGGTATGGTTGAAGGCAACACATTTACCGCGGGCAAAAGTGCCGCATTCGAATCTTCGGCAATTAAAATAGGTACGGGAACAAGCGATGTTCAAAGCGTAAATCTTACCGGCAAGCTTGCCTTGGATTTCGATGTTTCAAACTTGGGCGAAAACGCCCTTACATTGAACAATATAAGCGAATCTGCCGACATAAGCGGAATACAGGGCAATGTTCTTGCCGCATTCGATGTTGATTTAACCGACAACGGCAACGACTATAGCGTTGTATTTGCAGCCTATGTAGGCGCGCTTGAAGATGCAAGCCAGCTTGTTGCATGGCACAAGGGCAAAGACGGCAATTGGACAAAACTCGACACGGTTATCGACTATGCCGACGAATTTGCAAGCATTGTTGTAGACGGCTTTAGCTCGTACGCAATCTCGCAAGTGCCCGAACCTTCAACTTGGGCTGCAATATTCGGCGCATTGGCGTTGGCTTTGGCAATTTATCGCAGAAGAAAGTAGTTAAGTTTGTTACGATAATTCAAGAGCCTTTCGGCAATCCCGAAAGGCTCTTTTTTTGCAGTTTTGCAAGATAAATGCCGCCGTAAAAAAATTTTTATTGTTGAGTTATCTTTGCAAAGGTTGTAACACAACTGCTTACAACAATTATGGGAACTTGCGAATCTAATAGTATAGGCAACACAAAGCGCATAGCAAAAAACACAATTTTGCTGTACTTGCGCATGTTCTTTATAATGGCAATAACGCTATATACAAGCAGGGTTGTTTTAAACGCGCTTGGCGTAGAAGATTTCGGTATATACAACGTTGTGGGCGGTGCGGTTGCAATGTTGGGCTTTTTCAGCACATCGCTTAGCATAAGCACGCAGCGTTTTTTAAACTACGAAATGGGTTTGCAAAACTCGGGCAGTTTAAAAAAAGTTTTTTCGAACTCCCTTAACGTGCACTTTATAATAGGCGCAATTTCGCTTATAGCTTTCGAAACAATTGGTTTGTGGTTTATATGTAACAAACTTAATGTGTCCGCCGAACAACTAAACGCCGCAATATTTGTGTACCACTTTAGCGTATTGTCGTTCTTTACAAATGTAATTACAACTCCATATACTTCGGCGATAATAGCCAGCGAGGAAATGGGCATATATGCCTATTTAACTATGGCCGAAGCCGTGCTCAAGCTTGGGGCTGTTTATATTTTAAGTTTGGCTGCAAGCGACAGACTGGTTTTGTATGCAGTTTTAATCTTTGCAGTTAACATTATAATTAGGGGCTTGTTTGCAATATATTGTATAAGGAAATTCGACTGGTGCAGATATTTTGCCTGTTGGGACTTTGAAATAGTAAAAAAACTGTTTTCGTTTTGCGGCTGGATGTTTTTCGGTTGTACGGGTAACATTCTCAGCAAGCAGGGGGTTAATATTTTAATAAATCTGTTTTTTGGCTCCATATTCAACGCATCGTATGCAATAGCAATGCAGGTTCAAGCAGCGGTAAATATGTTCTCGACAAATTTTATGACGGCGGTATGTCCGCAAATAATAAAGAGCTATTCGGCAAAAGCCAATTCATATATGTACAGTTTGGTTTTTGTATCTTCCAAGCTTTCGTACTATCTGTTGTTTTTGGTTGTACTGCCGACGTTTCTATATGCGGATTATATATTAAGACTGTGGCTTGGAAATATTCCAGAATACTGCACATTGTTTACCAGGCTAACATTGTTGGAGCTGTTGGTTATGTCTGTATACCTGCCTATTTCGCAGGTAAACCAAGCTTCTGGAAATATTTGCACATATCAGATTTCAATTTTTGGCGTTTCTTTGTTAACATTCATTTCCTGCTATATACTATTCTGCTGTAAGTTGCCGGTGTATGCCGCACTTATTGTTTCGGTGTTTACGGCAATTGTAAGTCTTTTTGCCAGATTGTGCGTTTTGGGACACGAAAACGGTTTTCCTGTTGCTAAGTATGTTATATCCATAATCTTGCCGATGCTGCTGGTTTCATTTTTGTCTTCGCTATTACCTGTTATCTTCTACTTATGTTTTAAGGCAAGCCTCATTGCAGTAGCTGCAAATTGCGCGCTAACTTTTGTTTCTTCATTGAGTGCAGTATGGCTTTTTGGTATGAATTCCGACGAGCGGAAAGCTGTAGTGTCGATTGTAAAAAACAAGTTGGCTGAATGGCGATCCCTAAAATTTTAAGCTGCATTTGCCGCATTTAGAGCAGCCGTTGCATATGGGGCGGCTGGCGCATTCTTTGCATTGTTCGCCGAAATAGGGCGCATAGCTTTGGGCGCTTGCGAAGTCAAATTCCGCTTGGTGTATTGGCTTTTTAAGCTTGTATTGGAATTTTCGGCCTTCGTAGTAAAAGCCCGATTTATACGCCATTAGGCTTTGCACTTTCTTGTCGGGTAAATTGTATATTTTGCCGTTTATTTCGAAATGTGTGCCCGTTTCCATAAGGCAAAAAGTTGTGTCTGCAGCCACGCATTCGTTGTAGAGCTTTTCAACCCATTCGCATTTTAACACGCGCGAGCCGTCGTAATTTTCGCCGCCTGCAACAACGCGCTCTATAACGCGGCTTTCAAGATATTTTGCAAGCGAAACTTCGCCTATAAAGGGGGCAACCATAACGCCCTTGTGCTTGAATGGCAGCTCTAGCAAAATGGGCAAACGCTCGTCGGCGCGGGTTTGATTTTCGGCGGTAACGTTGAAAATCACGTTTTCGTAGCCATCGTTCCAGTTTCCCGGCAAACGCTTTTCAACCAGCTCGGGGCGTTTTGTAAGCAGGTAAAAAATCACGTCGGGGCGGCTGTATATAATTTCCCAGGCTTGGTCGCGCCAAGGGTCGGCCTGTTCAATAAAAAAATCGGAAGTCATACAAACTCTAATCGTTTCGCCGCTTTTAACTTTATATTCGCCCTTGGCATTGCGCTGCAAAGGGTAGTCGAAATTGTTTTTTACCTTAAAAACCTGCGTCGGGTTTATGTTGCGCAGTCTGTCTAAAAAATACATATAGCAGTTTGCGCAACCTTCGCTTTTTTTAGTGCAGCCGTGCCACGGGTTCCAAATATCGTGCATAAGAAAAAATTTTTTGTATCGAACAATATTGCGCGATTTAAATTAGTCAATTCACAGGACTGCTTTTTTTGAAAGCAGCATATTTTTTTTGCAATAGGATAGCAATTAGTGAAATATGGGTATATGCAGGAGAATACGAAGCGAAGCCTTTGTGAACACAGGGTCTATGACACTGGCTGGCAATTCGCAAATTGAATTAGTAAATTCGGTGGGGATAGTGTTGTTGCAAAAGTAGACCTTGGCGAATTTACTTTTGCAGGCTCCGACAACCTTGGCGAGACTACGGTTTGTATTTTAAAACAAACGCCGCCATGCCGGTAGACAAAGGTTCTACGCTGACTGTAAACGGCGTTTTGTATATGACAGCCTACGGCTCGCAGCTTAATGTAAACGGTACATTCAACTACAACATCACAAATTTATACCTTAACCAAGTTTTAATTACAGGCACGCTTAATTAGAAAAGCTCGGTTTCTTTTAAGGGGCAAGGCTCTAAAATTAGCGGCAGCGGCGCAATAAATTCGGCGGCGAATGAGCGCAAGCTTTTTCGGTACCAAATACTGGCGCCTGGTACCAGATGACACCAAAAAACGACAATTTTGTCGCAAATTATGAAGAGCGTTAACTGCGCCCTAATTTTGCGCAAGTTATTAAATAAGACGAAATAAGAAATAAATTTTAAACAGCGGGCGGTGGGGGTCGAACCCATAACCTCAAGCTTGGGAAGCTCGCGCTCTGCCAATTGAGCTACGCCCGCACAGAATTTTCGCTATATACCACACCTTTTTGTGCGCTTAGTAAAGTTAAAAATATTGTTTGTCCGAATTTTTTTGTGGCAGTGTCCTGTACAAAATGCCTGTTGGGATATGCGTTTTTATGTTGAGAAAAGCGAAAAGCTATGCTCTTATAAGCGCAAGTATGCGAAAAAGCCCTTCAGAGAACGAGTTGCTAGCCTATGTGGATTCGCTGGCAAAAATCTCTTTTAAAAACGACTCCGATTCGGATACGGTTTTGGAATATTTAAAAACCGCCCGGGACTCCATAAAAAAGGCGCACGAATCTGGCTCGTCGGGAATTGCGGTTTGTTCCGCAAATTCGCGCGCGGTGGATAATTTGGTTTTTGCCCTATACGAAAAATTTTGCGAAAAGCACCCCGACTTTGCAAAATATGCCGAAAATAATTTGGCAATAGTTGCCCTTGGCGGCTACGGCCGCGCCGAGCTCTGCCCCGAAAGCGACATAGACATAACCTTTATTTATGGCGACGAGCCTTTTGAAAAACTTCCCGAATTTAAAAAGGCGGTTGTAGACGAAATTATGTATGGCTTATGGAACGGCAAACTTAAATTGGGGCATTCAAGCCGAACCGTTGCCGAAAGCATCGAAGACGCCTCGAACGAAATCCTTATAAAGGTATCGCTTTTAGACGCGCGCCTTGTTTGCGGCAGCAAGCGGCTTTTTGGCAGGTTGGAAAAGGCGTTATGGAATTTGTTTTCGAAAACGCGCAACGAATTTATAACGGGGTTGCTTAGGCTTAAAAAAGTGCGCCATAAAAAGTACGAATGGACGCCGTTTTACCAAGAGCCGAACATAAAAAACGGCATTGGGGCCTTGCGCGACTACCAGACAATGCTTTGGATTGGTATGCTAAACTTCAAAGTGCGCACCGCGTTTGCGCTTGCAAAAAAAGGCTATTTAAAGCCGTTGGAATATGCCCATGTAAGGCGCGCGCAAAAATTTTTGCTTAGAGTGCGCAACCAAATGCACTACGAAGCCAAGCGCGAAAACGACGTTCTAGATTTAGCTTCGCAGGTTTCGGTGGCAAAGGCTTTGGGGTTTTCTTCGGAAAATTCCAATTCGGCCGACGAAACTTTTATGCGCAAAGTATACTTTTCGTTCAGATACATAGATGCGGTTTCGAAAGCCTCGCGAAAGCGTTTGCGCATTGCATTGCCTCCCGACATTCTTGCTCCGAACGAAATGCACTACATTCCGCCTTCGCCAGTGTCGAAGCTGAAGATAGACGGCTTTGTGATAAAAAACGGAGTTTTGGAATATGCCCATAAAAGCGTGTTTAAGCACCAGCCCGCGCGCCTGATAAAGGTTTTTAGGTATGCGCAAAAATATGCCGCTCCTCTGGGCGAAAGGCTAGAGCTTTTAATAAAAGATTCGCTCGGGTTGATAGACGGAAAACTGCGCTTCGATCGCGGTGCCTGCGATGCTTTTATGGAGCTAATATCGGCAACGGGCTATGTTGGCGAATATTTGTTTTTGATGTATTACCACGGCGTTTTGGGCAGGTTCATTCCGGAATTCGGCAAGCTTACCTGTTTGGTTCAGCACGAAATATACCATAGATATACCGCCGACATACACACTTTAAACTGCATATTCCAGCTCGATAAAGTTTTTTCGGCGTCGGTTAGCGACAACACCTACGGCATATACCACAAGGTTAGCACCGAATTGCAAAACCCGTCGCTGCTATACCTTATGCTTTTGCTGCACGACATAGGAAAGGCCTACGGCATACGCAACCACTCGAAAAACGGTTTGCTTTCGGCGGCAATTGCAATGGAGCGTTTGGGCGTGCCCGAAAGCGACAAAGAGCTTGTACTTTTTATAATAGAGCACCATTTAGACTTTGCCAGAGTTTGGCAGACGCACGATATAGAAAACGGCAGAACAACCGAAGAATTTGCCGCCGCCATAGAAAGCGAGGAAAAGCTGCGGTATTTGTTTATTGCAACATTTTGCGACTCGAAAGCCACTTCGCCCGATCTGTGGAATTCGTATAAGGAATCCTTGCACGAGGGGCTTTATTACGGTACTTTAATGCAGTTGGCAAACGACGAGCAACACGTCCGCGAATTTTACGAGAACAGGAAAAAATCGGCCTACAAAGACGTTTTAACGGGCGGCGAATATTTAGGCGGCGAAGACGAGCTTAACAAGTGCATGGAAATGCTGCCCGAAAACTACTTTTTGTTTCACGGCAAAGACGACTTGCTTATGCACCTAAAGATGATAGAAACTTTGGAGGCAAAAGAGGCGGCAGGCGACTTAAATTCGCCCGTAATAGAGTGGAGAGACGATCCAAACAGAAGCGTAAGCGTTGCCTCAATTGTGTTTAGAGACAAGCCCTGGCTTTTCTACCGCTATGTAAGCGCTTTTGCCTACGCAAATTTAAGCATATTAAGCTGCCGGATTTTGATTAGGTCGGACGGCATTACAATGGACTCTTTCTTTATAACAGGGCCCGACGGCGGCTTTGTGCAAAGCGACGCCGCAAAAATGGTGTTCGACAAGGCATTGCTGCGCGCATTAAGCGGAGAAGACCTGTTCGAAGAAATAAGCTCGCTTAGAAATTTCAATATAAAAAAGGGCGGGCGCAGAATAAAACCCGTTGTAAAAATTTCGCACAAAGACGGCGAAAAAAACGCAATTCTTATAATAGAAGCACCCGACAGCACGGGGCTGCTTTCGAGAGGCGCGCGCATAATCTCGCAATCGGGCTTCAGCATTTCGTACGCAATGGTAAATACCGACCACAGAATGGCGTTCGACAACTTCCATATTCACAGCTCCGACGGCGCCGTTCCCACCCGCGAAAGGCTTGAAGATCTTAAGAAAAATATAATGGAAAACATACTTTAACGAAAAACGTTGCGAAAATTTTTATACTTGTGTTCAATACAAAACCAATATGGATATTAAGAAGCTTTTTTTGGACAATCCCGCGCGCCGCAGGGTTTATGCGGAAAGAAACGGCGTAAAAGTGGGCTTATGCGAAGTTTTGCTTTCGGATACTTTAGACGAAAACGGCAAAGGCACAAAGAACGAACCTGTTAGAATATACGACACCGCTGGCGAGTGGGCAAACCCCGCCTTTGAAGGCGACGTAAAAAAGGGTCTGCCAAAGCTTAGGAAAGACTGGGTGCTTGCCCGCAACGATGTTGTTTGCAAGGAAAGGGAATTTCAAACAAGCAACAATCCCTTCGGCAAGTCGAAGATTTTTGTCGCAAAGCCAAATGCGCGCCCAACGCAAATGCACTACGCAAAACTGGGTATAATAACCCCCGAAATGGAGTATGTTGCCCTGCGCGAAAATATGCTTTTGCAGAACAATTTGTCGGGCAAAATGTCGCCAAACGCGCCCAGAAATTCGCTATACATACAGCACAAGGGAAATTCGCTTGGGGCAAGCATTCCCGAAGAAATAACCCCCGAATTTGTAAGGCAGCAGGTTGCGTGCGGCAAGGCAATTATTCCCGCAAATATAAACCATACCGAGCTAGAGCCAGCAATTATAGGCCGCAACTTTTTGGTTAAAATAAACACCAATATCGGCAACAGCGCAATGGGGTCTTCCATCGACGAGGAAATAGAAAAAATGCTGTGGTCGATAAAATGGGGGTCGGACACAATTATGGATTTGTCGACGGGCAAAGACATTAGCGACACAAGGGAGTTTTTGATAAGAAACTGCCCAATCCCCATGGGTACGGTTCCGATTTATCAGGCCTTAGACAGGGTTGGCGGCAACCCCGAAGACCTTTCGTGGGAAATTTTTAGAGACGTTTTAATAGAGCAGGCCCAGCAAGGTGTAGACTATTTTACAATACACGCGGGCGTGCTGCAAAAGTTTTTGCCCATAGCCAAAAAGAGAATGGCGGGCATCGTTTCGCGCGGCGGCTCAATTATGGCAAAATGGTGCGATACCCACAAAAAGGAGAACTTTTTGTACGAACACTGGAACGAAATTTGTGAAATTATGGCGGCGTACGATGTTTCGTTTTCGATTGGCGACGGTTTGCGCCCGGGTGCCCAGGCCGACGCCAACGACGAAGCCCAGCTTGGCGAACTTAAAGTTCAAGGAGAGCTTTGCAAAACCGCTTGGAAATACGATGTTCAAGTTATGTGCGAAGGCCCTGGGCACGTTCCAATGCACATGATTAAACATAATATGGACTGCCAGCTTGATTGGTGCAACGAAGCTCCGTTTTATACTTTGGGACCGATTGTTACCGACATTGCCGCAGGCTACGACCAAATCAGCAGCGCAATAGGGGCTGCAATGATTGCCTGGCAGGGCACTGCAATGCTTTGTTATGTAACGCAAAAGGAACACTTGTCGCTGCCAAACCGAGAAGATGTAAGAGAGGGCGTTGTAACCTACAAGCTTGCAGCCCACGCCGCCGACTTGGCAAAGGGGCACCCGGCGGCTCAATATAGGGATAACGCAATGAGCTTGGCCCGCGCGCAGTTTAGGTGGGCCGACCAGTTCAACCTTTCGCTGGACCCCGAAAGGGCGCGCGAATTCAGAGGTAAATGCAACGGCTCCGAGGAATTTTGCTCGATGTGCGGCCCTAAGTTTTGCGCAATGCGAATCTCTAAATCGCTAGGCAAAAATGGCAAAGGTAAAACGGAATAAGCTTTTTGCAAAAGGCCGCCTGTTTGGGGCGGCCTTTTTGTTTGCGGGTTTTGCTTGGCTACGGTTTTTCGGGTACAAGCTTTAAAACGGCAATTTCGGGCTTGTAGGGAATGCGCGCAAAAATAAGCGCGCTGCCCGAACCGTTTGTAACAAACAATTTTTTGCCGCGTTCTTCAAAAAGCCCAAATGCGTATTTATTGCCGTATTTAGAGGGAACTAGTAATGATCCGCAAAACGGAACAATAATTTGCCCGCCGTGCGTGTGTCCGGCCAGCATAAGCGAAAAGTCTTTGGGGCATTCTGGAAACGCGTCGGGCGAGTGCGAAAGCACTATAATTGGCGTATTTTTTGGGTAGTTTTTTACATCCCTAAAAGACGCCGTGTAGTTTATGTAGCGCGTAGAATAGTCTGCCAAGCCCACAAGCGCAAACGCGCCTTTGTCGGTTTCGATTAAAACGCTTTCGTTTTCCAAAAACTTTATGCGGCTGTCTTTAAAACTTTCTCTAAGTTTTAGCATGCCCATTTGCCAGTCGTGGTTGCCGTATACGCCGTAAACTCCGTATTTTGCTCTTATCTTTGCAAATTCGGCGGCAACTTCGGCCTGGGTTATAAATGGCGACGTAAAATTGCGCATAATGTCGCCGCCGTAAAAAACAATATCGGGCTTTTGTTCGTTTATTGTGCGAACAATTCTCTTTAGCTTATTTAAAGTTCCGAAAAATCCGTCGGTATGGTTGTCTGAAAAAAATACAATTTTTAAACCGCCTAAATTGTCGTTCCAGTTCTTTACGCCAATTTCGTATTTGTTTACAACAAGACAGTTTGGAATGTATAGTGTGGAAATGCCGACAACCGCCGCAATGCACAAAATTGCCGCATATTTTATGTATCTAAGAAATTTATTCATTTTTTTCTTGAAAAGCCTTTCACATAAAACAATAATATCTGCCCATGACAAGAGGAATATTTTACGCAACGTTTATATGTTTAATTTTTCAATGTGCGTTCGGCGGCGGCGTATACGATATTAGAGATTTCGGGGCAAAGCCAGAAAGCGGTTTTTGCAACACAAAGCAGATAAACGCCGCCATAGAAAAATGCAGCAAAGACGGCGGCGGAACAGTTCTGGTAAAGGGCGGCGAATATACCACCGGAAGCGTTGTTTTAAAGGACAACGTTTCGCTTAAGATAGAAAAAGATGCCGTGTTAAAAGGTACTGCAAATTTGAACGACTACGTTTGCCACGACGATTTCACGGGCAAAGCTCTTGTCAGGGGTGGCAAGTGGACAAGAGGGCTTATTTTTGCCTCGTATGCAAAGAATATAGAAATTTGCGGCGAAGGCACTATAGACGGCAGCCATGTTGAAGACCCCACCGGCGAAGAGCAAATCAGGGGGCCGCATGCAGTTTTCATTGTAGAGTGCGAAGATATTACGGTTAAAGACATAAAAATTAAAAGGGCTTCGAACTACGCTTTGATGATGGTTGCAACCGAAAATGTTGTTGTAAAAAATATCGACATAAGGGAAGGCTGGGACGGCATACACGTTAGGGTATGCAAAAATCTTTTGGTTGAAAATTGCCAAGTGCGTTCGGGCGACGACGCTCTTGCGGGCGGCTATTGGGACAAGGCCATTATTAGAAACTGCTACCTAAATTCGGCATGCAACGGGGTAAGGTTTGTACACCCGGTAAAGAACGTTTTAATGGAAAACCTGCAGCTTAAAGGCCCTGGCGAATACGCGCACAGAACTTCGTATAAGTTCAACAAAGACGGGCGCAAGAATATGCTTTGCGGCCTTGCCATCCAGCCAGGGGCATGGGGCTATTCGCCGGGCGAAGTTAAAAATGTAAAGATAAAAGACGTTACTATCGACAACGTTGGATGCCCGCTATATATGGTTGCAAATTTTGACGTTGAAGTTGACGGCGTGCTGTTCGAAAACATAAAGGCTACAAATTGCAGATACATTCCCCTTTCGATTGCAACGTGGCGCAAAAGCACTTCCATAAAAGACGTTGCATTCAAAAACGTTTCGGTTGAATATGTGGGAGACGCTCCCGACTATGCGGTAAAGGCGTCTACAAAGAAAGCTCCCCGTACGGAGATATACATTTTGCCCTATTGGGGTTTCTTTGCAAAGAATGCAGAGGACTTAAAGTTTGAAAATTTCGCAATAAGCTGCAAAAGCCCCGACAAACGCCCCGCGGTTGGGCTTGAAAATTCGTCTATCGAGGAGCTAAAAAACTTTACGATAAACGGCAAAGTTGTAAAAAATCTTAAGTAGAGGCAATATAACCTGCGGGTATCCGAAGCGTTTAGTTTTGCGGTATGTCGAATAGCCTTTCAAGAAGGGATTTTGTCTCGTGCTTGGCGAAGATTGCCGTTGTTGCGGGATTTTCGAATGCCGTTGGTTGCTCAAATCTTTTTGGGGTTTCCGATAAGAGACCTTTTTCCCGCTTAAAGGCGGTAAAAATAGAGGCAAAAGAGTCTCGCTTTAACGACGGGCGAAGAACCATTGGGGGGCTTTGCTCCTTTGAGGTTTCGCGCAACAGAAGAGACTGCAGGCTTTATTTTGAAGATTCGTGCATTGGCGAATATTCTAGGGCGGAAATTTCGTTTACCACTGGCGTTGAATTGTTCGACACGGTTAAAATTTCCGCCTTTGTTGCAAACGAAAGCGAGCCCTTTGGGGATTTTGTTATGTGCAACAGCTTTTCGCTGCAGCCGTGGCGGCTAAAAATAGATGCGCCGACACTGAAAAAGGTTGCAAAATACGGGCTAGAGCTTGCCGTTTCGGGAGGCAAAAGCGACAAGGTACATTTCCTTAAAACCTTTCGCGATATTAACGCGGCTAATGCCAACGGGTTGTTGCCGCACTTGCTTATTTTCGGCAATCCATGCGAAGATTCGGCATACAATGTTTTTGAAGACAACCTATATTCGTTAAACTCTTTAAATCCTTTTGGCTGGATGGAAGGTTGCCTGCTAGAGGGGCTTTCCGATGCGGCGCAGCGCGGGCAAGTGCGCGCAAAAAAGGCGTTGCAGGCGCATACAGAGTTTTTCTTCGAAAACGGGAATCTTTCTTTCGACAGCTACCAGTCGCGCAAAATGTCGAACGGGGCGATAAATTCGCTTGAAGATTTGCTGCCCTTTGCGCATTTGGCGCGCACTATGCCCGACAATATTTGTATTGCACGAGCAAAACAATGGATTTTAAACTACGTAAAAAACCCGAAGCGCAAAGAGTTTACAACCGAAGGTTGCTATACGCTGGCGTATCCGTTAATGGAAATGGCCAGAATAGGCAACGACGCTAAGTGTGCGGAATATGCAATAGGGGAAATCCTGAAAAGAGACGCCATTTTGCGTAGCGACATTGGCGACGTTTCGCAACGGGGTATGTTGCCCGATAAAACGGGTCTTAAAAATTGGTCGCGCGGGGTGGCTTGGTATATACTCGGCATTGTAAAGACGCTGCAAAGCATGCGAAAGGCAGGTTTTGCGAATGTTCGCGGTGCTAATGATGTTAAAAAAGCGCTTAATTTGGTTGTAAAAAGAATGCTGGGTTTGCAGACGCAAGAGGGATTTTGGTATTGTTTTGCCGACGATGCTGCAACACTTTCGGAGGCGTCTGGCACGTCGGGGATTGCCGCGGGCTTGGCAATAGGCTATCTTGAGGGGCTTTTGCCCGAAGAGGCGGCAACTGCGGCAAAGCGTGCGGTTGATTGGTTTTTTACGGCAAAGAACCAAGACAACGAATATTTGAATATAACAGCCGACGGATTTTCTAGAAATACCACGCAAAGCAACAGGCTAGGCGACGCTTTTCAGCGAAGCGGAAAACGTGTTATTATGCAGGTTTCGTCGGGATTGATAGAGCAGGCACGAATAGCTTTAGCCGATATAAGCAAAATGAAGTCGGCGTAAAAGAGGTGATTTTTGATTGTTCTAGTTAATTATCCTTACAGCTTTGCCATGTATATCCGCCATTTGGTTGTGGCGGATTTTTTTTGCAAATTGGCTTGACAAAAAAAGGATTTCACCAAGAGTTTAAACCAAATGGTTAAATTGGAAAAGTTAAATTCGCGCCGCAAGGTTGTTGGCGACAACGAAACTGTCGACAAAATTTTGTCGTGTGCGCTGCACGAGTTTGCGCTGCACAGCATTCACGGGGTTTCTACCCGTCAGATTGCAAAAAAAGCGGGCGTAAACCATGCCTGCATAAACTACTATTTTGGCGGCAAGTACGAAATGTATGTGGAAATTTTGCGCAGGGCG
>JAXFOH010000138.1:0-13587 GCA_034180465.1 Opitutales bacterium | reverse complement strand
GGCTGCTTCTTTGGCTTGGGCTGTCTTCTTTTCAATGTAGGCTTTAAGAGCGTATACTTGTTTTTGAAGGGCGGCGGCGTCCATAGCAGCTGCATGTGTTTTTGCCTGTTCGGGGGTTTGGTTTTCGTTTACGTTTGCTCCGCACCCGCAAAGGGCGAGCAAAGCTATAGCGGATAATAGAAATGCAATTCTTTTCATTTTTTTTGTATGGGTAAAAGCGCGGAGGGGGATACCGCGCACAACTTTGCGCGCGCGCTCCGCATAGCTCAACAGATGCAATTATACAACCTTTGTCAAATTTATCGCACAAAATTTTTAAAAATAAAAAGGTTCTATTTTTCGCCTTTGCTTAGCCTGCAAAAGCCGAAAATTACCAAAAATAGCCCCGACACAATGCAAAGCGAAATTTTTAGAACCGTAATTTTACCCCACAAATACAGCAAAAACTTGTCGTAGTCGTTAAGGAACAGCGCAATTACGTTGTGTCCGAAGTTCTCCGAATATTCTTCGTGGAAAAACGAGTTTATCAAAGCCGAAACAAACGCAAAAACAATCACAAAAACGCCGTATGCCTTGCGCGCTTGGGCTGTTTTTGTAAAAAACTTTGCAATATACAAGGCAAAGTAGGGCGCGCATAAAATTGCGGTCGAAATTAAATTGCCCTTAAGTTTTGGCAAAAACCAGTTAAGGTTTTCGCCGTTTAGCGAGGCAAACACAATGCACTCGCCCAAGGCGTAAAGCAAGAACACCGCAAGAAATAGATATGCGCACAAAAAGGCCGATTTCATTTTATCGGGCAAAACATAGTTGCTATGAAGGCAAAAGCAAACAGCTTTTCCCAAAAACTATTTGCGGGGTTTAAGCACGGTTGCGTTCGAGTACAAAACCTGTTTCCAAATTATCCAAAGCGAAAACGAGCCTGTCCAGTCTACGCTGTTTTGCAGGTTGCAGAGCACTCCGCCGCCAAGGGTTGCCGCTTCTTTGTCTATCATCTTTTTGTTGTTTTCCAGGTTAACGGTATCCTTAAAAAAGCACATACTTGTTTGGTTGGGCTTTTCGGGGTTGCCTGCAAAAAGGGGAACAACCGAAAATAGATAATACCCGTAGTTTTCGGCGCAAATTGTGCCTGCCGTTTCGCATCCGTTTACCGAAACTGTGCCGCTTAGGGCATTTGTGCTTTCGGTTGTAGCGCACCCAGCAAGCAACGCCGCAAAAAACGGCAAAACAATAGCAAAAATTTTCCTCATAAACTACCTTTCCACTACAGCCGATATTTGCACTTGCTTATACCAATATATGCCCAGCGTGCTACCTATTGTTGGCACCCACGACAAAAAGCAGGTAGAGCTTGTTGTTGCCTGTATGTCGGCAACGTTTTTTACGTTAAGTTGCTCACACTTTTTCGACAAACACTGCATTGCTTTGTCTACATTTACATTGTCGCTAAAAAACGAAAGAGAATCTTCGTCTTTGCCGCCGCAAAAAAGCGGAATGCAGTTGAAAAGGTAGTAGCCGTAGTTGCTTACCAGAATTTGTCCGTTTTCGCTACCGTTAAGTGTTTGTACGGGTATTTGCGAATTTTGCTTTGTAGTGCTTACGCTGGTGCACCCAAAAAGCGGAAAAAGCGCAAGAATTAAAAACAGTTTTTTTGTTGTTGTCATTTTTTACGAGGGATTTTGTTGTTGATAAAAGAGGCGCTGGGTTGCGCCGCTGCCTTTTAATCGGAATTTTTGCAAGTAAAAGACTATTGTTTTTTATGCTTTATAATTGCATACGAAGCGGGGTTTACCTTTATGTTGCCGTAAACGTAGGCGGTGTCGTTGTAGTTGCACACAATTTCGCTGCCGTCCGAATATTTTATGCTGTATACGTTATCGGCAACTTTTGTGTGGCTTTCCATAAATTCCGTTTGCAGATATTTTACGGGCTGGAATTCGTCGTATGCCTTTTTAATTGCGGGAATATCCGACATCTTGAAGGTGTAGAAAATGGGTCTGCCGCCGAATTCCACAAGCTTTAGGGCAATTTTTGGGTCTACCGCCCCCTTTTCTTTGTCGGAAAAGTCAAGCATCGAACTGTTTTCGTGCTTGCCCACTTTGCCCAGAGTGTGGTTTTGAGTGTATCTGTCTGGATTATACAAAACTATGCCGTGGTATGCAATTTCCCAGAGTGGCACAATGCCGTCTACTAGCGCATATTTTTTGCGCAATACCGAGCCTTCGGGTTCTTCTTTGCTTTCTTCGTAAATTTTCATTACGTTCGAAACGTAGTTTATATAGTCTATATTGCCTATAACGTGGTCGAAGCCCGATTCCGACGAAGCCCCTCCCATAACTTTTTTCGCGTATGCTAGCGTCAGGTTTTGGTAGTATGCGCTTTCCTTTCTTGTGCAGGGGTGCTCTTTAGACATGCAGTTGTGGGGAACTACCGCTGAAAATACGTCTATGTAGTGCGAGCCGTAAAAGCCCAGGTCGGCCATTTTGTCGATGTCTTCCTTTACCCACATTTTCCATGTTTCCTTAAGGCACACTCTATTTGCCTTGCCTCCCCTTTCGTTCATGTGGGGAACAAAATCGCCCTTCCAGTCGCGCGCCATATAGCTGTCGTTGTAACGGGGCGAAATTTTTACCGCGGGCATATTTGCGGCGTGCCCGTGAATTTTATATCCAAGCTCTTTTGCGCGCTTTATCAATTCGCGCAGGCCCTGTTCACCGCCCGCTTCCTCGCATACGGGAAATAGCGAAGGATACCTGCCGTCGTAGCCTTTGGTAGTCCAGCCGGCCGAGCAGATTTCCATTTTGTCTATTCCAGACTCCTTCATTTTTTCGAGATACTTTATGGAGTCTTTAAACGACAAAAACACCTCCACTTTAGGTTCGGTTTCGGGGGTTTGGTCGGGAATGGAGCGGTCGCCTGCGTTGTAGCCGTACTTGTCGTCCATCCACGGCTTTGCCGCATGGAACTGAAGCCTTATATCGAACGTGTCTGCCTGATAGAGCAAGTTGGGGTATTCTTTCGCCCTTTCCTTTATGGGTTTAACAATGCCGCGCTTCAGTTGGTATTTGCGGTAAAGCCTGCCCATTCCCGAATAGTTTGCATCTTCGCCCTTAAGCTCGTAAAAGTCTATAACCAAGTCTTCGTAGGCCTTGCCCAGTTTTTTGGGTATGGTTACCAACCGCACATCTAGGGTATATTTGCCGTTTATGGCCGCCATGCAAATCGAATATTCCAAATCAAGCCCCGTGATTATTCCGCACCAGGTTCTTTGCGGGGTTTTCATGCCGAAAACTGGCATATACATATTCCAGCCGCCCGCGTGGAACACGCCGTTGTCGTGCTTAAATTCGCCGTAAATGCCGCGGCCGAAAACCCAATAGCCCTCGTCGCCCTTGTTTGCCGTTGCCCAGCTTGGGAACACCTTAACATATTCGGCATTGTCGTTTATCAATTC
This sequence comes from Opitutales bacterium, assembly GCA_034180465.1. GTDB lineage: Bacteria > Verrucomicrobiota > Verrucomicrobiia > Opitutales > Intestinicryptomonadaceae > CAKUIA01. The sequence continues at coordinate 10,136 of JAXFOH010000138.1, read as the reverse complement.
CTTTGCAACCCTTACTCTCGACTGTGTATCCGAAATCTTTTCGACGGGTATTTCCTTTTTTATAATCTTGCCGTCAAATTTTTTTATTTCGAGCGTCGCAAAATCTTTTGCGAGCGCGGTAAGCGAAAGGCAAAACCCCGTCAATATACATAGCAATTTTTTCATAACGCGAATTTTTATAAATATAAAACCAAAGCTTGGCAAATATATTTACAAAAAGCGTCCCGAAAATTATTTCGGGACGCCTTAACGCAACGCAAAATCTACAAGCGAAAAAATTAGTAGTTTGTTGCCCTAACTTTAAAGTAGGCAATGGGGTGGTTGCAAACGGGGCAAACCTGCGGGGCGTTCTTGCCTTTAACAATGTGTCCGCAGTTAGAGCATTCCCATACAACTTCCTCGTCTTTTTCGAATACCTTGTTTGTTTCAAGGTTCTTTAAAAGCTTTAGGTAGCGTTCTTCGTGCTCTTTTTCTATTTTGCCTACTTCTTCAAAAAGCTTTGCAATTTGGTCGAATCCTTCGGCTTTTGCCTCTTTTGCGAATTGGGCGTACATGTCGGTCCATTCGTAGTTCTCGCCGCTGGCTGCTTCTTTTAAGTTTTCTTTTGTAGGGCCTATTTCGCCGCCGTTTAAAAGTTTAAACCAAATCTTTGCGTGCTCTTTTTCGTTGGCTGCGGTTTCTTCAAAAATAGAGGCTATTTGTACAAAGCCCTCTTTTTTTGCCTTCGATGCAAAGTAGGTGTATTTGTTGCGCGCCTGCGATTCTCCCGCAAATGCTGCCATTAGATTTTTTTCGGTTTTTGTGCCTTTTATATTCATATCTGTCTTTCTTTTTTCGGCATAATTGCCATTTTTATATGTCTGCTAAACGTAAATCTTTAACAATAACTGTCAACAAAAAATTTTCCGCTGTGTCGTATTTTAATTCTTGCAAGCCGTATAATTATTTCGAGAATCTGCCCCGGGCACAATACAGCGTATATGCCAACAACACTCTTTCGAAACCAATTTAGCCTTGAAAACTGCGAAAATGTAAACGAACGCATAACGGAGTGTTTTTCGCGCAGGGGCCATACAAATATTGCGTCGGGCGCAGGCAACGAAAACAACGTATTGTATACCGCGCAAGAGGCAACGCCTAAAAATAGTGCCGTAAAAATCTTTATCATGCCGAGCAGTCAATAGCTTTGGCAAAATACATCAACAAGTAAGAGCAAAAATGCCTTTACAATGTTCTAAGTTTGCCCGATTTTTGCTATCTTAAAACAGTGGGCGTTTTCTTTAAGCAAAAAATATTCGGCAATATTCGGGCACAAAAAATGCGAGCAGACAGAATCGAACTGACGTAACCTGCTTGGAAGGCAGGGGTTTTACCACTAAACTATGCTCGCTTGTTGTTTTAAAAGGCAAATTTTCTATAAATTGGCAGTGCAGTCAAGACTTTTTGAGCGGGGCAACAAAAAAATGTTGTATTCACCTCCAAAATATGCTCTCATAAATCTATGGCGAATATCCGTTTGCCCAAAAGGGCTTTTCTCCCACACCTCATCCGTCGGGTTTCGTCTTATTATTGCGCAGTTTTCGAGTCGGCTTAAACTGCCTTGGCTTTAGCCTGCACCTAGGTATAAGAACTATATTGCCATACATATATAACAATAAAAGCCGGCATACACATCAAAAGCACAACTAACATGGAAGACAGCACAAATACGCAGCCCGCATTTCACGGCAACGGCCGCAACAAACGCCGCAGCCAATCTAAAATTGCGGCAAATTCCGCTCCCGTATGCGGCGTGATAGACGACATAAGCACATTCTCTGAAAAACTTAGCGGCCAACATACTAAAGGCTACGAAGTTCAAGAACAGCAAAAAATTGAAGTTGTAGAAAGCGTTTCGGACGAACAAAATTCAAATTCCGACGAAGTTTCGCAGCCCGTTTCGGAAACTCCCGAACGCGAAGGCCCCGAATTTGAAGAGGCCGATTCTCAAAACAGAACCTTGGAAGTAGGCCTTAAAAAAATGCCCGCCAAGCGCGAAAATATCGCAAAAGGCGCGGTTTCGTACGCTTCGGCAAGCGCGGCTTTGGACAAGGAAAGCCAAAAACAGCACAAGGGGCTTTTTGCCAGAATAAAGAGAATTTTGTCGAACATATTCGGCAAGAAAAAGCGAAAGACCTTTAAGAACGACCGCTATAACAAAAAGAACTTCCACCGCAACGGCGACAAGAAGTTCCACAGAGACGGCAACTATAAAGGCAACTACCGCAAAAACGGCAAAAACTTTAACAACCGCCGCCGCAACGACTTTAAACGTCGCGCTCCGCAACAGCAGCAGGCTCCCAAAGCCGAGCAATAAGGCGCAGTTTTTAAGATGGAAGCTCTCCGCATAGAAGGGGGCGCATCTTTAAGGGGGCAAGTGCAAGTGTCGGGTTCTAAGAACGCTTGTTTGCCCCTTTTTGTTGCCGCCCTTATGACGCCCGAAAAGTGCGTGTTTAGAAACGTGCCCGATTTAAGCGACGTTCGCTATATGGCGCAAATTATAGGGGCGTTGGGCGCAAAAATATCCAATCCCGAAAATGGCGTATGGGAAATTCAGGCTTCCGAAATTTCGAACGTTGCTCCTTACGATTTGGTAAGGAAAATGAGGGCTTCCATTTGCCTTTTGGGCCCGTTGGTTGCAAGAAAGCGCGCGGCAAAGGTTTCTATGCCTGGCGGTTGCGTTATAGGAGCGCGCCCCATAGATTTGCACATAAAAGGGCTTAAGGCTTTGCGATGCAAAGTTTCTATAGAATCTGGCTATGTTAATGTAGACGCCGCAAAAATGCGCGGCAATACCGTGTTTTTGGGCGGCAGGTTTGGCAGCACGGTAACAGGCACTGCAAATATGATTATGGCTGCCGTTTGCGCCCCGGGCGAAACCGTCATAGAAAGCGCGGCTTGCGAGCCCGAAATTGCCGATTTATGCAATATGCTGCAAAGTATGGGCGCAATTATAGATGGCATAGGTAGCCCAACGCTTAAAATAACTGGTGTCCCGCGCCTGTGCGGCACCGAGCACACCGTAATTGCCGACAGAATAGAGGCGGGTACTTGGATAATTGCAACGCTTGCCACAAAGGGCAAGGTTGTAGTTAAAGGCGTTGTAAAAGAGCATTTAAGCGCACTGCTAGACCTTTTGGATCCATGCAATGCAAAGTTTGAATGGCGCAAAAACGACTTGCATATAGACGCCACCGATGCAGATTTAAAACCCATAAGCGCGGTAACAATGCCGTATCCCGGCTTTCCGACCGACTTGCAGGCTCAAATTTGCGCGCTATGCACCCAGATAAGCGGCAATAGCATAATTACCGAAAAAATTTATCCCGAAAGGTTTATGCATGTAGCCGAGCTTCTCAGAATGGGGGCCGACATTGCACGCGAGGGCGCAAGCGCGATAGTGCATGGTCCCAGTCGCCTTTCGGGTGCCGATGTTATGGCTTCCGACTTAAGGGCGAGTGCCGCTTTGCTTATTGCGGCATTGTGCGCCGAGGGCGAAACAGTTATACACCGAATATACCATCTCGATCGCGGTTACGACAGCATCGACAAAAAATTGGCGCAACTGGGCGCAAAAGTATGCCGTTTTAACGATATTTAGTTGTCTCCAAAAAAAAGTGCCAAAAAAGACTTGCAAAACACTATTATGCGTTCAATATAAAGTGACGTACAAAGGATATTGGACTATTTATTTTACAATTTAAACATAAAAATTAAACCCTCAAAAAAAATGAAAAGCAAAAAGTACACAATCGCATTACTTTCGTTAATATCCCTTTCGGGATTTGTGTTTGCAGCACAGTCGGCTCCTGTGGCACCCCAGCAGGCGACAGAAGCCGCAAACGGAGAATTGGTTAAAACCGAAAACGGCGAATATGTTTACAATACTAAAAAAGGCAAGATTGCCGTTAAAGTATTCTCGACAGCCACAGGCGTAAAGCTCGGCGTAAAATTCTTTCCCTTGGCGGGCACTTCTTCGACAATTGCCGACAACATGTCTGACATCGAACACGCTGTAAAAGCTTCGCTTAAAAATAGCAATGTTGCGGCAAGTGCTGTTGCAAACGTATTAAGCTCACTTAAATCGGCAATAGCCAGCGCAGACAATAGCGCGGCTGCAGACTTTTCGTTGGATTTTAACGTAGACACAAGCAAGCCCGACAACCCCGTTGTAGACATCAAAGCATCGAACGCGGGCAAGCAGATTGTTTCGGGCAAAGTTTCTGTAAGAAACAATGCAGACGGTTCCCAGCAAGTTCAAGGCACAATAAACAATGCTGCAGTTGACGCAACTGTTGCAAACAACGGCAACGTTACAACAGTTTCGGGCACAGTTGCAGGCAAGCAGGTAAAAGACACTTCCTCTTCGGCTCCAACAACCGAAATCGCTTTGGTGAACGCAAGCGTTACAACAACAAACAACAACGGTTCCACATCGCAAACCACAGTTGTTAACAATCCCGACGGCACAAACACGACGACTGTTGTAGATAAAGACCCCGCTGGCAACGTTGTAAGCGAAAGCGCAAAAACAACCGACGGCAATGTAGCAAATGCTTCCGAAGTAACTGTCGCAGGTTCGAACGCAGCCCCCAGCGTAGCGGAAGACAGAGCTCCCGCTTCCGCACAAGTTCCCGCTTCGGGCACAAATGCTGCCGACAGCAGCAATGTAGACTCGGCTTCTGACAGCAGCTCAAGCACATTGCCCGACAATTCTCAGGTTGACCCCGTTACGGGCGAATCGCTCTAACCGGCAAAACAGATTTCAATAAAACAAAAGGCTGCCTTAAAAAGGTCGCCTTTTTTTTAATTAGTTTGCAAAAAGCTGATTCCATAAAGTGGCGAATTTTGCCGAATCAGTTTTTTGTAGATAACCTAAAATAGCCATTATGAAATCTGTTAAAGCCATCCTTATTTTTCTGCTTTCGCTTAGCGGCTTGTATGTTTCAGGCGCAGTGGTCGCCCGCGTTTTATGCCGAAAGCGGCACTGCCCTTAAAGGGCAATATCAGGTTGGCGGCTGGTTTTACAGCGGCTACAATGTTGGCGGCATAGGCAATAGCACGCGCGAAAATACCTACGGGCTTTACCTGCAATGCCAGCAAACTATTTGGCAAAGTTCAGACAATAAAAGCATTTCGCTTTGGGCGGGATTGCAATATGCGCCGCTGGAAAGCGTAAACGCGGTAAGCTATATGGCGTATGCGTGCGTGCGCTTTAAGGGATTTACCCCCACTAGACCCAACGATGCACTTTTCTTTTCGTGGACGGGCGGTTTGTTTAGCGAAAACTACAAAACTGCTTCGGGTGAAAGGGCTTCGTGCGAAAATATTGTAGAGCTAACCTATGTAATTCAGCTAAACAAAAACATTTCAATTCAGTCCGACTTGCAATATGTTATAACCCCCAACGGCGATAAAAATATAGACAATGCCCTTGTTGTTGGCGGTCAGCTTGTAGTTTCTTTTTAAGATTTAATTTATTTTGCAATTTGCAAAATCCCGTAGCGTTGTCTGCCGCTTAAATCGGGCAATGCTTCGCACAAAAAGCCGCATTTTTTTGCAATCAGTTCAAGTGGGGCTTTGTGTGCAATTCCCGTTTCGAAAAACAAAAAACCGTTTTCGTTTAGGCGGTTTTTTGCGTTTTCTATAATTTTTTGCAAATCGGCAAAGCCGTTGTTTTCGCTAAACAGGGCGTTGTAGGGCTCAAAGTCTTTCACTTCGCTTTGGGCTGTTTCAACCTCTTCTTTTGTAAGGTATGGCGGGTTCGAAATTATTATGTCGAATTTGCCGCTTATGTTTTCGAACCAGTTTGATTTTATGAATTCTATATTTACGCTGTTTAGATTTGCGTTTTCTGCCGCAAGCGAAAGCGCGTTTTCGCTAATGTCGCAGGCAAAAACTTTTGCATTTTTAAAATTCTTTGCAAGGGCAACGGCAATCGCGCCGCTTCCCGTTCCCATATCCAGAATTTTTAAATGGCAGTCTTTTTTATCGGCAAAATATTTTTCGCAAACAAGCGCGCAAAGTTCTTCGGTTTCGCTTCTCGGTATAAGGGCGCGGCTATCGCATTTTAAAACGGCGTTATAAAACTCGCATTCGCCAACAATATACTGCAGGGGCTCCCGCTTAGCTCTTCGCCTTACAAAAGCCCTATACAAATCAAGCTCGTTTTGCTGCATGGGTTTGTCGAACAGCAGAAAAAGTTCCAGCCGCCTTTTGTTCATCGCTTTTGCCAGCAGCAACTGGGCGTCTAGCTTGGCGTTTGGAATGTTCTTTTGAAGAAAAAACTCTTCGGTTTTCTTCAAAACCTCTATAACCGAAAGCGCCATTTGTTAGGCGTTTTCCTCCATGAGAGACTTAATTCGATTGGAATAGTCGGCCTCTTCCAGCGCCTTTATTATGTCGCCAATATCGCCGTCCATAACCTGGGCTAAAGAATGCACCGTAAGGCCAATTCTGTGGTCCGTTAAACGGCTTTGCGGAAAGTTATATGTTCTGATTCGTTCCGAACGGTCGCCGCTGCCAATTTGTTCCCTGCGGTTTTTGGCATATTTTTCGGCTTCTTCGCGTTGTTTCATTTCCAACAGGCGCGACCTTAACACTTTTAAAGCCTTGGTCTTGTTTTTTAATTGCGACCTTTCGTCGGCGCATTTAACAATCATACCCGTGGGCTTGTGTAAAATTTGAACGGCCGAGTCGGTAGTATTTACGCCTTGACCTCCGGGGCCGCTTGCCCTTGCAATGGAAATTTCTATGTCCTGCGGGTCTATGTGAATATCCACTTCTTCGGCTTCGGGCAAAACCGCAACGGTTGCCGCCGATGTGTGGACTCTGCCGTTGGCTTCGGTTGCGGGAACGCGCTGAACCCTGTGCGTGCCGCTTTCGTATTTCATGTAGCGGTAAACCGAGTCGCCGCTCATTAAAAAGCATATTTCCTTAAAGCCGCCCGCCTCCGATTCGCTAGAGCTAAGTTGCTCTATCTTCCAGCCTTTGCTGTCGGCAAAGCGGGTATACATTCTGTAGAGATCCGCCGCAAAAAGCGAGGCTTCGTCGCCGCCGGTGCCCGCCCTGATTTCAACAACGGTATTTCTGGAATCGGTTTCGTCGGGGGGCAGCATTAAGACCAAAACCGACTTTTCCAGCTGCGGCAGTTTTTGCTCAAGGTCTTTTAAGTCTTCCTGCGCTAGTTCTTTTAAATCGGCATCGCTCGAAGGGTCGGCAATAATGGCCTTGTTTTCTTCTATTTGTTTTTTCGCGTCTTGATAGGTTTGGAATGTGTCTTTAAGCTCGCTTAGCTGCTTGTGTTCGCGCGAGATTGCGCTGGCTGCTCTTTGGTCGTTATAAAAATCGGGAGCCGCCATTTTTTCGTCTAGCTGGGCAAGTCTTTTAAGAAATGGGTCTATAGAAGGTATTCCTTGCATTTTTTCCAAATATCTAAATTATTTTACTATCACTTACAGGTAATAGAATTTTTAGCGATGAATCAAGACTTAACAGAAGGGGCAATAAGAAATCCGCCGGTTATAGCCTGCGTTTGGGATTTCGACAAAACTTTGATAGACGGCTATATGCAAACGCCGTTGTTTGAAGAATACAACATAGACCCCGTGGATTTTTGGAAAGAGGTAAATTCGCTGCCGGCAATATATGCAAAAAAGGGCATAAGGGTTAGTGCAGAAACCGTATATTTAAACCACATTTTAAGCTATGTAAAGAACGGGCCAATGTGCGGGCTTTCAAACGCAAAGCTGCGCGAATTGGGTGCGCGCCTTAAGTTTTGCGAAGGTTTGCCCGAATTTTTCGACAATTTAAAAAAGCAGGTTTCGGAAAATCCCGAATACGCCAAGCTGGATATAAAGCTAGAGCACTACATTGTAAGCACGGGTTTGGCCGAAATGATAAAGGGCAGTGCCATTGCGCCTTTTTGCGACGGAATTTTCGGCTGCGAGTTTATAGAAGAGCCTATGCCGCCGTATTTTTTGCAGCAAAGAGAATTCGACTTTTCGTGCCTGTCTACACAGATAAACCAGATAGGCTCTATGGTGGACAATACAATTAAAACACGCTTTATTTTCGAGATAAACAAGGGCACAAACAAGAATCCCGAAATAGACGTAAACGCAAAAGTTGCCGAAGAAGACAGGCGCGTTCCAATAAAAAATATGATATATATTGCCGATGGACCGAGCGATATTCCCGTATTTTCGGTTGTAAAGAACAACGGAGGAAAGGCCTACGCCGTATATTCGCCAAAATGCCAAGCCGAGTTCGAGCAAAACGATATGCTTTTGGAAAACGGCCGCATAGACGCCTACGGTCCTTGCGTATACACGCCCGAAAGCCCCACATATATATGGCTTAAAATGCACGTCGAAAAAATCTGCAAACGAATTGCCGCCGACAAATCGCGCGCGGTGTGCGAACGCGTAGGCAAAGCTCCCCGACACTTGCACGCAAAGTGATAATAAAAAACATAAGGCTTTCAGATTTTAGAAACGTAGAGTTTGCCGATGTGCCGCTTTGCGCAAAGCATGTGCGCATATACGGCATAAACGCACAGGGCAAAAGCAATATGCTAGAGGCTTTGTCTCTGCTGGCGGCAATGCGCTCGTTTAGAACCGCCACGCTAAACGACCTTATACGTTTCGGGCAAAAGTCGGCGCAAGCTTTAATAGACGTCGAAAAAACCGAGGGCGCAAGCACCGTTTTAATAAACATAACCCAGCAAAAAAATACGGTTGCAATAGACGACAACAAGTGCCCAACCCTTGCCGACTTTATAGGCAAATACCCCGTGATTGCAATGGGCGGCTACGACCTGCAGTTGGTAAAGGCAGCCCCGGCCCTAAGGCGCAGGTTTATAGATGTATACATATCTTCGCTAGACGCAGAATATTTTGCGGCATTAAGGAACTACCACAAGGCCCTTGCAAGCCGCAATATGCTGCTTAAAAGCGATGGCGCAAGCGACGCCGAATTTTCGGCTTTCGAAATTCAAATGGCGCAGGCGTTTTCCCTTATAACCGAAAAGAGGGAATTTTATTTAAAAGAGCTTAGCGAAAAAAGCTCGGCCTACTACGGCGAGCTTGCAAAAAAATCGGGCGAAAAACTTGCGGTTGTTTTAAGGCGTTCGTCGTCGGCAAAAGACGCAAGCGAATATGCCGAAAGTTTGAAGCTTTCGCGCGCGGCAGAAAAGCTTATTGGCAGCACAAAAACAGGCCCGCACAAAGACGACATTTTGCCCCTGCTTGCAGGCAAAGCCGCAATTAAATACGCCTCCGACGGGCAGCAGCGCTCGGTTGCGCTTTCGCTTAGGCTTGCCCAGCTTAGCTCCATTTACGAAAGAAAAAATGAAGCCCCCGTTTTGCTTTGCGACGACATTTTAGGCGAGCTAGACGACTATCGCAAGGAGGCATTCTGGAATTGCATAGACAAATCCTTTCAAGTTATTGCAACTTCAACTTCGAATATGCCAGCCGGAGATTGGTTCGACATTAGGGCCGAAAACGGCAAATATTTTCTTTAAAATGAACGACGAAGAAATTACAAAGTTTATACTCGGAAAAATCGGCGGATATGCTGCGGCTCACAGTGGGCTTATCCCGCTTTCGGAATTTGTAAAAAAGTGCCTTTTTGAGTACGAATATTCGTATTACAGGGCGCAGAGAATACGCACCGGCACCAAGGGCGACTTTTACACAAGCTCGAACCTAAAGGGCGCAATGTTTGCCGAACTTTTGCTAGATGCCGCCAAAAGCATTTTGGGCAAAATTCCCGAAAAAATAATAGAAATTGGGGCAGAACCGAATAGAGAGCTTTTCGAAAATTCCGAGTCGCTTAGGCTGGGCAGCGAGCTTGAAATTTCGGGCGAAAATATTTTTGTGTTCTCAAACGAGTTGCTCGATTCGCGTCCCTTCGACAGATTTTTGTACGAAAACAAATGCTGGAAAAAACTTTATTTGTCGCCCGTGCAAGGCGGAGGTTTTAGCGAAATTTATTGCGACGCCGCCGAAGCGGAGTGCGAAGTTTTAAACAAAAATTTCCCCGACGCTTTCGACGGCTTTATTGTTGATTTTTCGTTCGACGCATTGGATATG
>JAXFOH010000125.1:0-2262 GCA_034180465.1 Opitutales bacterium | reverse complement strand
AAAGGCGTTGCTCGCTTTCTATCTTAAGCGAAACAAACACGTTCAAACGACGCCTTTTAAGCGAAATTTTAACCTTAGGTTTGTTAAGTGCGCCCAAATTGTAGCAAACGCTTTGCACCAGCTTTCCCAACGCCGAGCGTGAAACTTCTACAATGCCAGAATTGTTTGTAAAAAGCCTTACGGGTTTAAAGTAATTGCTTATTTTTACAAAAAGTGCCGCGGCAAACAGCACAGCCAGCAGGGCAAGTGCCCAAACTATGTTGTCGGTATCCGAAAAAAACTCTTCGGCTAAATTCCATGCCTTGTCTAGCGCGGTTGCTATCGACTGGGATATCTCTTTAAAATCACTCATTCTTTTCGGCAAATTATTGCGGTAGGCTTAATTTTTACAACATTAAAATTTTAGGTCGTCGGGCCACTCCCTTAAAAATCCGTCGGCGCGGTTTTTCCTGCAGGCGTCTATGTAAAGGGTGCCGTTTTCTATAAGAATATCGCGCACGGGGTCTGTATTGTTAAATATTTTCCACAAAAGTTTTTTCGGGTTTTCTATATCTACCGAAGTATCGAACATGGCAACGCATTTTATGCTGTCGAACATTTTGCTTTTTGCCAGCTCGTTTAAAAGGTCGCGTCCCTTTTGTTCCAGTTTTTCTAGCGAAAGTGCGCAAAACGATTTTGCCGACTTTGCCGCTTTTACAAAGCCGAATTTTTGCGTAATCAAGGCGTCGTTTAATTTGTCCGAAAGCGGTTTTGTTTCGCGACGGGGCTCGCCCTTAACTTTTGCCGTAAGGTCGAAGCCTATTTTGTTGCCCATAAGCGGGCTTTGTGCCGAGTGGTCCAGCGCGTCCAGCACGCCAAAGCCGCGCAAAATGTCGCAGTTTGGATCGAAGGAATTTAGGAATTTTTCCCAAAGGGCGTTGTAGTCTGTTATATCGGTATTTTCGTCTACAACAGCAATGCTTTTGCAAAAGCTCATTTGCCCTTGCCCCCAAAGCGCGCTTATAAGTCTTTGCGCGTGAGCGGGATACTCTTTTTTTATCGATACAACCGCTATGTTGTGGAAAACGCCCTCCCACGGCAAAAACATATCGCAAATTTCGGGGAAAACCGCCTGCAGCATTGGCAGAAAAATCCTTTCGGTTGCCTTTGCCATATAGCAGTCCTCCATAGGCGGCGGGCCTACCAAAGTTGCGCAATATATCGGCTTTTTGCGATGGGTTATTGCCGTAATGTGAAATACGGGGTATTGGTCGGCAAGCGAGTAGTAGCCAGTGTGGTCGCCGAAGGGGCCTTCAAGCCTTGTTTCGAAAGGCTCAACATAGCCTTCAAGCACAAATTCTGCCTGGGCGGGAACTTCTAAATCTACCGAAACGCATTTTACGGTTTTTACCCCCTTGCCCCTAAAAAAGCCGGCAAGCAAAAGCTCGTCTATGCCTCTAGGCAGCGGGGCGGTTGCCGCATATATTGTGGCGGGGTCTGCCCCGATGGCGACGGCAACGGGCATACGCATATTCTTTTCGCGGTAAAGGTTGTAAAAATGAGAAGCGTCTTTATGTATGTGCCAGTGCATACCCGTAGTTTTGGCGTCGAAAACCTGAAGCCTATACATGCCCAAATTGCGCTCGTTTGTGTCGGGGCTTTTTGTGAACACAAGCGGCAAGGTTATAAAGCGTCCGCCGTCTTTGGGCCAGCATTTTAAAACGGGAATTTCGCTTAGGTCTATTTGTTCGCCCGTTTTTACAACTTCCTGACAGGGAGCTTTGCCCGAAATCTTTTTTGGCGTAATTTTAAGCAATGGCAAAAACTTTTTTGCGGTTTCGAAAAACTGCTTAAAAGACTGCGGCGGCGTAGTTTTTGTGTAGCGGGCAATCTTTTCGGTCATTTCGGCAAAGTTTTTTACCCCAAGCGCCATACTCATTCTCTTTTCGCTGCCGAAAAGATTTACAACTACAGGGAACTTGCTTTCCTTTACCTTTTCGAAAAGAAGAGCCTTGCCGCCGTTGGGCTTTTTAGATTCTTTGTCGGCAAATTTCGAGATTTCAAGCTCGCAGGAAACGGGCTCTTTAATTCTTGCAAGCTCGCCTTGGCTTTCCAAAAGCGAGATGAATTCGCTAAGGTTGTCGCAAATCATTTTCCCTGCCATTCTTTTACTAGGTTTTGTGGTATATCTATGGCTGCCAACGTTTTGCCGACTACAAAGTTTATTAAATCCTCAAAAGTTTGCTCGTTAGAGTAAAACGCAGGGCACGCCGGCATAATTAC
>JAXFOH010000124.1:0-4411 GCA_034180465.1 Opitutales bacterium | reverse complement strand
TGGCGCAGCTCTGTTTCGCAAGAGCTTAGCGGCAACGGCACAATGGGCAATATAACAGCCCCTGTTTCCACCGTAATCGACACGCCGCACACTTTCAATATTAGCTGGTACCAAAGGCTTTGGGGCAAACTTAGCAACTTTGCCGTTATGGCTGACTACACCTATACAATGTGGTCGCTCTTCGAAAATTTAGATATTAAAAGCCCCGTCTTTGCCTCGTATAGATACGAAAACTGGAAAGACACTTCTAGAATTTCGTTCGGCATGCACTACTACCCCGATTTTAACGAAAATTTGGTGCTAAGAATAGGCACGGCTTTCGACGAAACGCCCATTCGCTCGTACGAATACAGAACCGCGCGCATTCCCTGCGCCGACAGGCTTTGGCTTACCTGCGGCTTCGGCTACGTCTTTAACGAGAGAATCTCGATGGACTTCGGCTATCAATATCTTTTCTTTATAGGAAATACAAATGTAGACGAAGTACCAACTACCCCCTACGCGAATGTGAAGGGACACTACTTTGGCAACAACCAAACGATTGCGCTGCAAATAAGCCTAAAATTTTAGTCAAACAAAAGAGCCGCTCTTAAAAAAGAACGGCTTTTTTATTTTAAACAAAACTTGACGAATTTTTAACACTTTTAGATTATCTTTTGTTTAATCTTTAGTTGCTAATTGAACACGGTTTTTATATATTCTTTGGGTTGTAGGGTTAACCAATACGAAGCTGTTGTCTTAAAAGACCTCTTCGGCTCGCTTGGCTACCAAGTTTTAACTTCGCCCGAAAACGCGTCTTTAATTGTGGTAAACACCTGCGCGCTTACGTCGTTGGCAAGGGCAAAAACGCGCAACAATGTTCGGCATTTTTTGTCGAAAAGCCCCAATGCAAACGTTGCCCTAACAGGCTGCTACGCCCAAACCGACGCCAATGCCCTATGCGGAATCGAAAACGTAAAATGGGTTGTAGGCAACGACTATAAATTTGACCTGCCGAATATTATAGCCAACAACCCCCCCGAAAATACGGCAAAAATATTTATGTCGCCCTATCCCGTGCCGCAGGCAAACGACAAAACCGAAAATGCGGCAACTACCCCCTTAAGCGACAGAAGCAACATAAAAATTCAAGACGGCTGCAACAACGCGTGCTCGTATTGCATAATACCCCGCGCCCGCGGCAGAGCGCGCAGCCGCCCGCTAAAAGAGATAAAAGCCGAAGCCCTTTCGCTTGCAAAGCGCGGCGTTCGCGAGCTTATAATTACGGGCATAAATATTTCGCAGTATAAAGACGAAAACAACACATTGCTAGACGTTGTGGACAGCCTTTGCAGTATAGACGAAATTTTGCGCGTAAGAATTGGCTCTATAGAGCCGCCGGAATTTCCTCTTGAGGAACTTTTGCAAAGAATGAATTTGCCGAATGCAAAACTTGCGCGGCATTTACATATTGTTGCCCAAAATTTGTGCGAAAAAACGCTGGTTAAAATGCGCCGCAAACACACGGTTGCAGATTTTTTAAATATGGTAAAAACGGCGCAAGCCCAGTGCCCCGACATTGCAATAGGCACCGACCTTATTTGCGGGCACCCCGATGAAAGCGAAAGCGACTTTTTAGAGTGTATGGACATTCTACAAAAGTCTAAACTGGCATACGCGCACGTTTTCACGTTTTCGGCGGCCGACAAAACATTGGCAAAGACAATGCCAAACCAAATTCCCTATTGCGAAAAAAAACGCCGTTCAGACCTTATGCGCAAAGTTGCAAAGCAGTTGCACTATAATTTTGAAAAGGCGCAACTTGGCAAAAAAGGCAAAATTTTGCTGGAAAACAGGCTAGCCAACGGAAATTATTTGGGCTATACCGACAATTACATGCAGTGCGAGGTTGCAAATTTGAATAAAAACGGCCTAAAAAACACACTTGTAGAGGCAAATTTGGCAAAAATTACACCGCAAGGTAAAATCGAGGCTGTTTTCGATAAAATAATAGTCTAATAAAACTTGACCCGAACACTGGCTTGCTCCATGATTTAAGACTTTATTTAACGCATTTATAGACAATTTTATAATATAACAGATGAACACTAAAATAGAAAAAATAAACGACACCAGAAAGAAGGTTTTGGTTTCTTTCGACGGTGCCGAAACCGCAAAAGAAAAACAGGCAGTTACGGCCGACTTTGTAAAAAACGCCACAATTCAAGGCTTTAGAAGGGGCAAAGCTCCCGCCGCTATGGTTGTAAAAAAATTCGAAAAAGACATTGCAGCCTCTACCGAAAAACAGCTTTTCCAAAAGGCGATACAAGCCCTTAACGACATTAAGGAATTCGACATTTTCTCGGTTGTAGACGCAAAACCCCAGTTAGGCGAAAACGAAGCCCAAATAGAAATTACCGTAGATGTATACCCCGAAGTTAAAGTTCCCGCCGAACTTAAAACATCGGTAGAGCTCGACAACACAAAGGCCGCAAACGAAGAGGTAGACAAAGTTATGGAATACTACCAAAACCAGTATGCCAAATTTGAAAGCGTAGACCGCGAAGTTAGAAAAGGCGACTTTGTAAACGTTTCGTACGAAGGCAAAATAGACGGCAAATTAGTATCGGAAATAGTACCTAATGCCACAATGTACGGCACGCAAAAATCCACTTGGGAAGAAGCCGGCAACGAAAACGCCCCCGGCGTTAAGGCAGTTGTAAACGCCCTTGTTGGAATGAAAAAGGGCGACAAAAAACAGGCCGAAGAAACTTTTGCCGAAGACTTTGCCATAAAGGAATTGGCGGGTAAAAAAGCCGTTTACGATGTTGAAGTTTTAGACGTAAAAGAAAAGGTATTACCCAAGTTCGACGAAGAATTTTGCAAGACTTTGAAGGTTGAATCCGAACAGGCTTTGCGCGAAAAGGTTGCCGCCGACATCGAAAAGGAAAAGACCCAATATAACGAAATTCTAAAGCGCGAAAAGGCTGTTAACCAGCTTATGGAAAAGGTTGAATTTGCCCTTCCCGAAAGCGCAATAGCCGAAGAAAGAGACGCAATCTTGTCGGAAACAATGATGCGCTATATGCAACAGGGCGTAACAAAGGACGTTCTCGAAAAGAACAAAGACTCTTTAATTGAAGGCGCAACAAAAGACGCCGAATTAAGGGCAAAAATGAGAATTTTCCTTTCGCGCGTTGCAAAGGCCAACAAGATTGAAGTAAACAACGAAGACATAAGCCGCGTTGTTTGGCAGGAAGCAGTTCGCGCAGGTATGAAACCCGACGAATTTGTGAAGAAACTAAGAGGCAACCAAGCCCTAATCAACAGAATTAGAGGCGACGCCCTTATGCAAAAAACTATTAACTTTATAGCTGAAAAGGCCGAAGTTAAAATCAAGGAAGCCAAGTAATTTAAAACGCCTCCCGAAAATTTAAAAGCGGGAGGCAATTTTAACCCTTTTATAAGCATATATTCAATATGAGTTATTATCCGATACCGTACGTCTACGAAAGAGACGGCAGAAGCGAAAAAACTTGGGACATATATTCGCGTCTTTTAAAAGACAGAATTATCTTTATAGGCACGCCCATAGACGACTATGTGGCAAACGCCGTTGTTGCCCAGTTGCTTTTCCTTCAGATGGAAGACCCAAAAAAAGACGTTAATTTATATATAAATTGCCCGGGGGGTTCCATAACGGCAGGCATGGCTATATTGGACACAATGAATTTCCTTAAGTGCGACGTTGTTACCTACTGCGTGGGATTGGCGGCAAGTATGGGAACGGTTCTCCTTTCGGCGGGCACAAAGGGCAAGCGTTTTGCATTGCCCCACTCTACCGTTATGATTCACCAGCCCTCGGGCGGTGCTGGCGGTCAAGCGTCGGACATAACCATTATGGCAAACGAAATTTTGCGTTGGAGAAAAACCATTAACGAAATCTTGGCCGAAAATACCGGCAAATCGGTTGCCCAGCTTGAAAAAGACTCGGACAGAGACTTTTTTATGAGCGCCGACGACGCTTGCAAATACGGCATAATCGACAAGGTTATTCAGCCAAACAAACGCTAAATGGACAAAAAAAGTCCCGACATAAAAGACATTAGGTGCAGCTTTTGCGGCAGACCCGCCGACCAGGTAAAAAATATGGTGCGCGGGACAAACAAGGCTTTTATATGCTCCGACTGCGTTGCGGCTTTAAGCGATATGTTTAAGCTTAAAGACAGCCCTGCGCTAAACCAGGCTCCTTCGCCTTTAGACGACAAGAACTTTAAGCTGCCCACGCCTTCGCAAATGAAGGCAAAGCTAGACGAATACGTTGTAGGCCAAGACGACGCAAAGCGCGTGCTTAGCGTTGCCGTATACAACCACTACAAACGCATTAGAAACGCCGATTCCAACAGCCGGCTTTTAAAAGATTTAAAAGACG
>JAXFOH010000120.1:0-10790 GCA_034180465.1 Opitutales bacterium | reverse complement strand
GAAAACACGCTAACAATAAAGGCCGGCAGCCCCGAGCATCTTTATCCGGCAAAAATAGCGGAACTATTCAGAATAAACAAGGCAAGGAAAACAACGTCTAGTTTTTCTACAAAAACAAAGGCACAGTCGCCACTAAAGGGGAAAATTTCGCTAAACGCGCAAAGTGTAAAGGAAGTTCCCACGCAAATTAACACAGTAATGCGCTCTATTACTCTTTCTGTAGACGCAACAAAACCCAAAATTGTTTTGGATTCCTCGAACATTCCCGACGGGATAACTCTTGGCGTGCAGCGGGTTTTGGTTTGCGAAAACGGCCATCCCGCCTACGCCTACACAATTTTAAGCAACACCGAATAAAAAATGCCATTTATAGTAACGCATCCTTACAACGGCTATCCTTTTGTTTTAGACCCATTCGAAAGCTCGCCCTCCGAAACCGTGGGCTTTGCCGAAAGCTCGGACGGCGTTTCGGTTGTGGCCGAAGAGTTTACATTTTCTCTTGCAAATGCAATGTCACTTTTTTGGCTTTCGCAAATAAGCTCGGTTAAAGCCGCCATACGCGCGAGTTTTACCTACGACAACAACTCCTCAGACAGCATAAACGCAAGTTTTACCTGCCAAAACATAAAATTTGCCTCGTCGGAATACAACGTTATACCGCCAGCCGCAAATAGGGTTGCTTTCGACAAATCGCAATATCTCATACACGCAACGGGCAGCAATTTCGATTTTAAAATAAGTATGCCAAAATATGTATCGGACACTTCGCAAAAATATTTTATGTTCGGACACGCCACCGCAAACAGGAATAGCGAAAAATTTTTGCTGCTTATCGGCTACAAGCTAAGCGACGAAAGCTACGAACATATAAAAAAAGACTCAATACAAATTCTGGGGCAAAACGTACCCGTTATTCTTATTCACGAAGGCGCAAAAAACATATTCACAAATTTTTCGATGTCGGGCACGTTTTCCACCGACTTAAACTGCACGCTTATTCCGTAAATAAGAAAAATCCCGTTAAAACAAACGGGATTTTTTGCATATTTTATAAATTTTATTTTTCGGTTTCGCTTTCGTTAAAAAACGTGCCCGTTGCATGGGCAAGCCTTGCAACCGCCAATGCAAGCGAAGCCTTTGCGCTAACGTGCTGCTGGCGCGCCGTAGCCAAATACGATTGTGCCGAAAGCAAATCCGTTAGGCTGCTAACGCCGTTTTCGTAGGCGGTTTTGGTTGCATTATACGACTCTCTACTTGCGTTTACCGCAGCCGACGAGCTTTCCACCTGTTTTACCGCGCTTTTATAGGCGTAATAGTTTTCCCATACCGACGAAATAACTTCGAGCATTTGCGCTTTTAATGTTTGCGACTGCGCCCTTTCGGCGGCCTTTTTGCCAACAATTTTATATTGGCGGTTAAAGCCGTCAAAAATATTCCAGCTTAACGCAAAGCCGCCCGAATAGTTATAATTTGGAATGTTTGTATAGGGCGAATCGGTATAGTCTGTCCATGTACCCGAGCCCACAAAGCTTATCTTGGGCAAATAGTCTAGCTTTTCGGCCTTTGTTTCGGCTTGGGCAGCCCTCAGCGACGCATAAGCCGCCAAAATGCTTTCGCGCCTTTTTAGCGACTGCGCCATAAGGCGTTCAACCTGCTCTTTTGCCTGCGGGCTAGACGGAATGTTTACGTTGTCGGAAACCCTTAGGTTTTTAGAGATTTCTATGCCCAACACTTGGGCTAGCTTTGCTTTGCAGCCTTCTACTTGCGCTATATTTTGCTCTAAAACAAACTGGGCGTTTTTCGAATTTGCCAAAGCCCTAAGCATATCCTGCTTGGTGCCAACGCCCTCTTTAAACTTTGCACGGGCGGCATCGTAGGCGGTTTTGGCGTCGTTTAAACTTGCGCGGGCGGCCTTTACAGAACCTTTTGCGCTATACAATGCAAAATAAGCCTCGTTTACGTTAAGAACTAAATCTTGCACCGACTGGTTGTAGTCGAAATTTGCCGCTCTTAACGCCTCTTTTGCCGCAAGTGTAGTAGCTTCGCGCTTTCCAAAATCGTATAGCAGCCAGTTAAGCTCCAAAGTAGGTCCGTAGCCCGTCTGCCAATACGAACCTATGGGCGGATACGAAGCCAAAGCCATTTTAAGCTTAGACCTTGTAACATTTGCGCCTATGTCTAGCGTGGGCAAATACGCCGAATCTGCCTGCCCTTTTTGGGCTGCATACTGCTTTGCCCTAAACCAATAAATTCTTGTTAAAGTGTTGTTTTCAAGAGCAATATCTATTAAGTCCGGCAAATCAAGTTCGGCTTTTTTTGCGCGGGTTTCCTCTGCCTGATCCAAAATTTTGTCGTCTAAAATCTGGCTTGGCGCAATGTAGTTTTCGGGCAACGCCGCTTTGGGGGCTTTCCAATATACCGTGGGCGTTTTTGCCGTGTCGCTTTCGTTAGAAGCGCACGCGCACAACAACGCAAGCGGGATAACTGCCAACAAATTTTCTGCTTTCATATAAAATCCTTTAAAGCTTGCCCCTTTCAAAGAAGGGAATTTTGTCTAAAACTTTTGTCTGGAATTTGTCCATCCATATGTAAACAACGGGGGTTACATACAGCGTTACCAACTGCGAGAATACAAGACCGCCTACAACTACAACGCCAAGCGGAATGCGGCTTTCGGCGTCGGCCTTGCCCCAGCCCAAAGCAATGGGCAGCATACCCATTAAGGCGGCAAAAGTTGTCATCATAATGGGCCTAAACCTATCCAAGCACGCCTGATGCACAGCTTCGGCGGGGCTTTTGCCGAGGCGTTCCTGCGCAATTGCAAAGTCTACAACCATAATGCCGTTTTTCTTTACAATGCCCATAAGCATAAACAGGCCTATTGCCGAATATATCGAAATTTCCATACCGCAAGCCCATAGCGAGAAAAGCCCGCCTACAAGCGCAATCGGCAAGGCGATAAGCACAGTAATCGGGTGCACATAGCTTTCGTACAAAATGCCCAAAATTATGTACATAACAAAAACCGCGACAACAATAAGGTACATTAGGCTCGTCATAGTCTCCCTAAACGACACCGCCTCGCCCTGAAAGCCGCAAGTCATATTTTCGGGAATTACGGTGGGGGCAATTTGGTTTATCCAAGTTTCCACTTCGCTGATTGCGACACCGTCTTTTAAGTCGAAATAAATTGTAACCGAAGGCATATTGTTTATGTGGTTTATGGTTACCGGTTTTAGTTCTACTTTTGTAGTTGAAATACTCTTAAAGGGGATTAGGCTCGGCAGCTTGAATGCCTCGTTTTTGGCGGAATATTCGCCCGAAATTGTAGAAACGGGCAAGCCGCCGGTAATTGTCGCGTCGGTGCCGAACATAAGTTGGTCTAGGTTGCTTTCGAATGCGCTGTCGGCGTCGTTTGCCTCCATAATAGACCAATATTGTTGGAAGGGAGATTTTATAAGGTAGAAGAACGATTTCGAATACGCGCTTCTAAATACGTTCGAATACGAGTTTACCGTAGCCCCCAACATCGACAACTTTTCCTTAAACGGCAAAAGTGTAATTTGCGGACTGTCCAAATACATATCGCTATTTATGTTCGAAAAATAGGTTCCGTATTTTGTGGACATAACGCCCATCATCTTTGCCGCTGCCTTGTAAAGGGCTTCCTGGTCCATAGACGAAATTGCATACGCATATTTGCCGTTTTGGCTGGAAACCGCCCCCGTTGAAATAGACAGCGTAGGCTGCGGCGAAAACGCCGAAATTACACCGGGCAAAGAAGAGATGCTGCCGTTGATTTCGGCGGCAACCTGCGAAATGGGTTTGCGCAGGTGTTTGTCCTCTAAAATAATAAAACCAAAACCCATATTTTGGCTTATAAACGACGAAACGCCCGAAACCATAATGAAATTCTTAACAGCTTTGTTGCGCTTTAAGATTTCGGAAATTTCGTTTTGAACAATCCCTATTTCTTTGGGCGAAGTTTTTGTGTTTGCAATAAACACGCCCTGCATAAAGCCGCTGTCGCCCGTGGGGAACAATATCATTGGCAGCTTTGAAAAGAAATAAAGGCTGCCCCACAAACACGCCACAATGCACAACGCCGTGGTTATGTGCCGTTTTAGCCACCAAGACAAGCTTGGAGAGTACAGAGCCAAAATAAGGTGCTCTAGCCTATACGAAATTCTTTCTACAAAAGTTTTGTCGGAAAGGTCTTTGCCGTGCTTTTGAAGAATTCTCGAGCACATCATTGGCGTTAAAGTCAAGCTTACAACGCCGCTCATTATGGTTGCGGTAATAATTGTAACTGAAAATTCCTTAAATACCCTGCCCGTAATGCCGCTCATAAACACAAGGGGAATAAATACCGCCGCAAGCGAAAGTGTCATACTTAAAATTGTAAACGAAATTTCCGAAGCCGAAGCAAATGTCGCCTGCCTTGGGCTTTCGCCGTAGTCTTCCATTCGACGCACGGTGTTTTCCAAAAATACAATTGCGTCGTCTACCAAAAAGCCTATTGCCATTGTAATGCCCATTAGCGACAGATTGTTTATGGAAAAGCCGAACGCCCACATAAATATAAATGTTAGCACTATCGAAAACGGCATTGCCACCGTGGGGATTAGCGTGTCTCTAAACCTTCCCAAAAACAGATATATAACAAAAACAACAAGCAAAAACGCTATAAGCAAAGTTTCCTCGACGTCTTTGATATTGTCTATAATAAGCTTCGAACCATCGTAAAAGTTGTATAGTTCTATAGAGCTTGGCAGTTCTTTTTTAAGCTGTTTCATCAGCTTCTGAATGCCCGCAACCGTGGTTATTGCGTTGCCGTCGGCACGCTTTCTTACGCCCATTGCAACGCTTGCGTATTCCGCCCCGGGGTTAAGCTCTCTGTTCCAGAACGACAAATTAAGCGTATTAAACTGAATTTCGTTTACAGCCTTTGCAATTTCCGAAAGGAAAATGGGAGCCCCGTTTTTGTAGCCTACAACCAAGTTTTCGTAGTCTTTTGCGCTAGACAACTGCGTATTGGGAAAAAGCACAAACTGCGAAGACGGCCCGTTTATATTGCCGACACCCGTCATATTTGTAGAGCGCGAAAGCACATTCTGCAAATCGCTTGTGTTATAGCCTAAGTTTGCAAGCTTGTCTACGTCCACCTCTATTCGCACCGAGCGCGGCGCGCCGTATACGTCAACTTTCGAAACGCCTTCAACCATACTTATGCGCTGCGAAACCTCCGAGAACGCATAGTCGTACAAGTCGCCCGAAGTGTAGTTTTTGCTCATTACGGCAATAACATAAATAGGCTCGTCGTTGGGGTTGTCCTTCGAAAACGACGGCGGCGAAGGCAGGTCGCTTGGCAGGTTACCCATTGCGCGCTGAATTGCACTTTGAACGTCGGTAGCGGCGGCATCTATGCTTTTGTTCATAGAAAACTGCAAAACAACCTGAGTTGCGCCAAAGCTGTTGCAGCTGGTAACAAGCTCTATGCCCGGAATTTGCATAAACTGCTGCTCCAACGGAGAAGCCACGTTAGCTCCCATAATTGTAGGGTCTGCGCCCGGATACGAAACCGTTACCTGAATTACCGGATAGTCTACCCCAGGCAGATCGTTTACAGGCATACTTTTATATGTAAACACGCCGAAAACCAAAGCCGCCAGCGACATCAACACCGTCATTACCGGCCTGTTTATGAACAAAGACGAAATAGACTGTTTATTATTTTCCTCGGACATTTTATTTTGCCTAAGTTGTAATTATTTACCCTGTTTTTACTGGGCGTTTTGCGGCTGTTTGGCTTGGGCAGACTGCTTTGCCGAAGCGATAAATTTTTGCACAACATCGGCTGTCCCCATAATAAACGCCCCCGCCTGTTGCGGATTGTCTATAATTTTACCGTCGGCACCAAAGGGCGCACCCACCGCATTTGTTCTGTAAACCAAAGGCGACATCTGAAGCCTTAAATTGCTTACCCTAGTTGCAACCAACTCTGCATCTTTAAGACCTTCAACCAACCAAAGGGTGTTGTTTTCGTAGTGCTGACCCGTTTTTACGTTTGTTTGTTTCATTTTAAACACGCCGTTTCCCACAGGAGTTGCGACATAAACATAAGGTCCAAGAGGCCCTGTTTGAACGCAAATTTCGGGGACAAGGGTGGCCCCTTTTATTTTATTTGTGAAAAGCTTCGCCTTTATGGGCTGGTCGGGCCAAAACAGCAGGTCGTTGTTGTCCAGCTCGCCGCGCAAAACCGCACTGCCTGTTTCATATCTAATTTGGTTTAGGACAATGTGAACTTGGCACATTCTCTTTTTGTGCCGCATTGTGTCTTCTATATACGAAATTTCCGTTTCAAGCTTGCCGCCGTTCTTTGCCATACTCTGCATAATGTCGTTAAGGTTTTGGCTTGGAACGACAAAGTCTACATACATTTTTCTGATATTCTTAACGGATGTAAGCACAGTTTGGTTTTGCGACACAATGTTGCCTACATCCACATTAAAGAACCCCGCAAAGCCGTCTACGGGCGACTTTATAAAGCACCATTGATAGTTTAGCTTTGCATTTTCCAAAGCGGACCGGGCAGCCATAACCTGCGCTTTGTCTACCGCAACTTTTGCAACCAAGCTGTCGAAAGTTTGCTTGTCTACATATCCACCCTTTACAAGCTTTGCATTTCTTTCCATATCAAGAGTGTCTATTTTAAGCTGCGACTTTGCCTTTTCCAAATCGGCCTGCGCCGAATCCATTAAAGCTTTGTATCTGCGCGAATCTATTTCGAAAAGAACATCGCCTTTTTTTACTTCGGCACCCTGCTTAAAGTTAATTTTCATTACCTGCCCCGTAACTTGGGGAACAATGTTTACGCTTTCATACGCGCAGGTTGTGCCCAAAGTCGAAATATATTCGCTAACGTCTTTTACCACCACCTGCGAAAGCTCGGCGGGTGTTGCGGGCACAGGGACTTTCTGTTCTGCCTTTTCGGAGCACGCAAGCATAAGCGCGCAAGATGCGGTTAATAGCACTAATGTTTTTATATTTTTCATTTCTTAATATACAATAAATACTTATCGGTAGCCTAAAATTTTAATATAGAAAAAGAAAGTCCCGTTCTTACAAAAAACATAAAAACGGGGCATTAGAAAAGGGTTTGTTAGTTTTCACCTGTTGTAGAATTTTCGGCCGCATTGTCTACCGCAGCTTCTTCTTGTGTAGACGCCGCTTGCGAAGGCAAGGGTTCGTCTTTTTCGCCAAGCTGCTGGGCGGCATCATCGGCGTTTTCGGACTTGTTCTTGGGCTTGGGCAAATAGGGGTTTGCCTGCAAAGACGAGTCGGAATATTCAACAACATAGCCTTCCGACACCAACCAGTGCAATTCCGAAGCTATTTGGGCAAGCTTTGTTGCGCTTTCCTGCGAAACGGCAGATTCCGCATTTTCGGAAACGGACTGAACGGCTTCGGTAGGTTGCGCATTAGCCTCGGCTTCTTGCGATTCCTGCGCCAGTTGGGCCGCTTGGGCGTTCTCTGCCTCTTTGCTTTCTACCTGAGACAACAAAGACTGTTCTTTATTTTCCTTTGCCTTGAATTCCAAGCCCAAGAATTTATAGGGCATTTCCTCGGCCTTAATTCCGGGGTTGGCCAAAATAAATTCGAATACGCTTTGGGGCAAATCCGAAAGCCTGTCGCCCTCGAAAAGGAACTTGCGGCGCACCGCCGAAACAAACGCAAAGCCCTTGTTGCCGCGCTTGTAAATTGCAAAGTTCGACCTGCGCAGCCTGCCCCTTAAATTGTTGGCGGTGTTAAGCAAGAACTTAAGCTGCATTTCCCTTTGGTTTACTATGTTGTCGTATATTCTGCCCGCGGGTATTTTTGCTACGTTTACACCGCTAATTCTAACGTGGTCGTAGGCAAAAACAAGGGTATCGGTGTATTTTTGCGAAACGTAGGCCGCAGCCTTTTCGAATGTATCGAATGTTTCGC
Organism: Opitutales bacterium; assembly: GCA_034180465.1. GTDB lineage: Bacteria > Verrucomicrobiota > Verrucomicrobiia > Opitutales > Intestinicryptomonadaceae > CAKUIA01. The sequence goes on along the minus strand of JAXFOH010000120.1, from coordinate 2,801 downwards.
CCGTTTCCTTAAGTTTGTAGACTATTGCGGTTTTCATATTGTCTACCCACTTTTGGATTTCTTCGGGATCGTTGCTCGAACTAATTCTTGCCAAGTACTTTTCGTAGGGAATGTTAGGGAACCTTTCCCTGTGGAACTCCTTTACATAGTCGGCATACTTATGCCAGTTTGGCGCGCCCAAAAGCTCGCCGCTGTAGCCGCATTTGTGCACAACCAAAAAGTTGCCCTTTGGGGCCTCAACTTCCACCTGTACTTTGTCGAAAAGCTCGGCAACCTTTTCCTTAACGGCATAGGTCTTTGCGCTTTGCTCGTCGTCGAAAGGGATATTAAAGGGCTGCGCGCAGTAAACGGGGGCAACATTGCCGTCGGCATCGGGCAGATTTTTTGCAACAACAACGTAGCGTTCGGGCTTTTCCAAAATTATCTTTGCGATTTCGAAAAGCTGGTAGGTGCGCTTTAAGCGGCGCAACAAGTCGCTAAGCGTTGCAAAAGGCTCGTCTTCGGGATAGAAGTTAACTTCCATCGTAAAATTGAAGGGCTTTTTAAAGTTGCCGCGCTTCTGGAATTTTTTGCCTTTAAAGGGGGCTTTAAATTCTTTTTTTTCGCCGTCTGGCCTGTCTGCAAACTTTCGGGGAGCGTCTTTGTCAAACTTCTTAAAGGGTTTGGAACTCTTAAAAGGCTTTCTTTTGCCCTTAAAATCTCTCTTAGCGAAAGGTTTGTCCGACAAATAGTCTTTTTTAGATGAGCCAGAATCGGCCGGAGTCCACGCCGTGGAAAACTCAATGTTCTTGAGTTGGCTTAAATCCACGTCTTGTTTGTTCAAATTATCGTCTGCCATTATATCTGTTTACTATTGTTTTAAAATACTAAGTTGCTTAATCCAATCTTATTTCTTTAAATACTTCAATCAGATTTTTTGATTTTTAGGGGTCTTTTGCAAAAGAACAGCGAACTATGGTAGTTTTTAGCCGCCAATTTAACGCCTTCGCCCTTAAGGTTAAGGTCGTTTAAGTCTCTGTTGCGCGAAACAATCCACAATGCCTCGCCCGATTCTACAAGCTTTTTAAAGTCGCTTTCGGTTAAAAAGCGTTTTGCGTTTTCGCCGGCTTTCAGGTTGTAGCCAAAAAGCTGCTCGGCGGGCGGGGTGTTTACCAAATACACAAATCTTTTGGTATATACCGGCATATCCTGAAACTCGTTGTAGTTTCGGTACAAAACTATTTTTGCGCCAGAGTTGTCTTTGTCGGCTAAAATGCATTTTGCAAAGTCTGCCGACGACGGTCTTTGAATTAGGGCAGCAACGGGGTTAAAGCATAAGGTGAAAATGCCCGCCCCAATAAATGCGGAATATAACGCCGCAGCAATTTTGTTTCTAAGCAGAAATACCGTGCATACAATTGTTGGAACAAGCACAGCCAAAGACGCCGCCGAAAACACATACCACGAAATTTCGGGCATATACATTCTGCCTTTTTCGTTTATTGCATAGCAAACAATTGGGAGTGCTATTGCCGCAATAAACCCGAGGGAGGCAATTGCCCAAAGCGAAGCCCTTGGCCGTTTTACCGAGCCTTTTAAAACTTTGTCGAGGAAAGCCCCAACAACAACCGCAAGAGCGGGGTATACGGGAATTATGTAGGGGATAAGTTTAGATTTTGAGACGGAGAAAAACAGCAAAACAAACGCCACCCAAACAAACAAAAACAGAGTTTTTTTGTTGTTTTTTACAAAGTTTGCAATACCGCCCTTAAATTCGTAGAAAAGGCCTTGTACAAACGCGGGCAACCACGGCAAAAGCCCCAGTGGAACAAACACAAAGAAAAACCAAAAAGGCTGGTAGCGCATACTTGTAGACGAATCTATATAGCGCAAAAAGTGCTCGTGCATTATATAGTACCACAAAAAGCCCTGCCCCGTTGGGTCTTTCGAGAAAAAGCTTGCGCCCTCTTTTGCCGGGGTTGCAATTGCAGCCAATATGTGCCAGGGCAACGCTATTGCCAAAAACAACACCGCACCCAAAAACAAAGTAAGCCACTCGCTTTTTTTAAGATTTTTCGCAAATTTTACGGGGCTGCAAAACAGCAAAAACAAAAAGATTACGGCACACGGAATAAGCACACCAATAAGCCCTTTTGTAAGCACTGCCAAGGCCGAAAACACAAAAAACGCCAATATGTAAAGCGGCTTATATTCGTTCTTAAAATAAAATAGCATAAACGAAAACAGGGCTCCTGCAATGAACACCGAAACCGTCATATCCAAAACAATAACCTGCCCTAGTGCGTAATAAAGATTGCTTGTTGCCAAAACAAGCCCCGCAAAGACGCCGGTTCTGCGATTATACAATAGCGAAACCGCTAAATATGTCAAAAGCACGCCAAGAATTGCAACCGCCGAATTTGCAAACCTCCATCCAAAGATATTCGAGCCGAACGTTTTCATGCTTGCCGCCTGCATCCAGTAAAACATTGGCGGCTTGTAAAAATACGGCATTCCGTTTAGGGTGGGGGTTACATAGTCGCCGCTTGCAACCATTTCGGTGGGTATTTCCACATAGCGTCCCTCGTCGGGGTTCGCCAAAGGTCTAAAGCACGAAAGCGCAAAAAAGGTTACAGCGCAAAAAAGCGTCAAAAAAATCAGGTCTAATATTTTTGTTTTCATTATAGGGGTGTTCTATTAATTCATAAATTCGAGTGTAAGCCGTTCCGCAAGAGTCGGTCTTTCGGAATCTCTCGCCCATCATAGGGCTTCGGCCATCGATTGTGTTAGTTTATCCACTCATTTGCGTTATATTTTTGATG
>JAXFOH010000109.1:0-4683 GCA_034180465.1 Opitutales bacterium | reverse complement strand
CTCGTAGAATGCGGAGTGAAACTATGAAAAACAAATTACAAGAAAATCGTTACTCCACAACCTTTGGGATTGACCCAATTACAGATTGAGGGTCTTGGTTCTATGCGACATCTTTCACTAAAATCCACTCTCTTTGGTGTTGACCGGTAAACACAAAAAAACCGATGCGAATCACATCGGTTTTTTAAGTACTCGGGAAGGGACTTGAACCCTTATGACCATAAAGTCGGAAGATTTTGAGTCTACTGCGTCTACCATTCCGCCACCCGAGCATTTATTTAAAGGCTAAACTAAAGCGCATTGGCCTGTCTTTGTCAATACGAAAATATTTTTATTTTTTAAGTTTCAGCTGAATTTGCCTCATTGCCTCGTAGGCTGCAATGCCCGCGCTTGTAGACAAGTTAAGCGAGCGCAACAAGGGGTTAAATTGCGGAATCTTTATGCGGCGCGGTTTTAGCTCCTCGTGCAGATAATCGGGGGCCCCCCTGTCTTCCGAGCCGAAAACAAGAGCGTCGCCAAACAGAAAGTCGGCCTCCCACAGCGACATTTCCGCCTTTGTTGTAAGCAGCCAGGTTCTGGAAAGTGGAGGTATGTTTTTAGACGCTTTATATTCTTCCCACGAGTTGTGGTCGAAAACGTCCAGCTCTTTCCAATAGTCCATTCCAGCGCGCTTTAATTTTGTGTCGGTAATTGTAAAGCCCAAAGGGTGTATTAGGTGCAAGTGTGCTTCAAGCATAGAGCACATTCTGCCAATATTGCCCGTGTTTTGCGGAATTTGCGGGTTGTGCAGCACAATGTGCAGAGGCGGGTTAGGGTTTTTCATAAATATTTATCTGCGCCAGCTAAGCTCGCGCTTGGCTTCCTTCCATGCCTGTTCTTTGCGCAGCGAATCGCGCTTGTCGAAAAGCTTTTTGCCCTTACAAACGGCAATAAGCAGCTTAACAAAGCCCTTTTTCATATACATTTTAAGGGGAACAACCGCCAAGTGTTCGGCCTCTATTTTGCCCTTTATTTTTAGAATCTGCTTTTTGTGCAGTAAAAGTTTGCGCGGGTGAACGGGAATGTGGTTGTTTATATTGCCGAAGTCGTATTCGCTGATATGGGCGTTGTATAAAATAGCCTCATTTTTTTCTATGCGCACAAAGGCGTCTTTTATCTGGGCTTTGCCCTGCCTTATGCTTTTAATTTCGGTACCTTTAAGCACAATGCCAGCCTCGAAAGTTTCGCCTATAAAATAGTCGTGCGAAGCTTTCTTGTTTTGAATTTCCAAAACTTTTGGGGCGTCATTTTCCTTTTTCGACATTTTTCGCGTAAATTTTATGTGTTTAAAGATAAAAAAAGCGCAGATTTAACCCTGCGCCTTTTCGGAAAACCATAAGGGTTATTTATTCCCGCCGCTATAGAGTGTCCAAGTGATTTTATGCTCGATTATTTCGCGAAGTGCAATGTCTTCGGGCGATAGGGTTTCGAGCGATTCGATGAGAGGCTTTCTGCCGTTTCTCAGCTGTTTTACTCTTCTGGACACCACGTTTACCAAGATGTTAGGGTCTTGTATTAACTGTTGGGCTTGTCTAAGATAATCTTCTCTCACGGTGATAAAACTCCTATTATTTATATATAAGCTGTTAAGGATTTCCGATTTTGGCGGGTTTTGCAACACTTTTTTTCGGCAAAGGCTAATTTAGCTGCTTTAGCTTCATTAGCGGTATGCCTTTCGAGCTTAAAAGCCAAAGCTCGCCGCTGCTTTTTTTGTCTAGTATCATACTCTTGGAAAGCGCCGCAAGAAACGCGCGTTCGTATTCCATATTTGGCCCCATCATCTTTGTAGAGGCAATGTTGCCAACGCAAAGCCTGCCGCCGTTTTCTATTACAAATTCGCAGCTGAACAAATTTACGCCCGACATTCCGTTTGCGCGGCTTTGCCCGCTGAATTCTATAAAGGGCGTTTTGCCGCCTTTTTCGCCGACAAATTCTTTTGTGCAGTTTGCTATGTATACGGGCTGCCATTTGGTGCCGCTTACATAAGGTGTGCCGGTTGTGCAGGCGGTTAACGCAAAAAGCGTAAATGCAAAAACAATGTAGGTTAAGACGCTCTTCATATAAGTAGATAAATATATTATGAATGCAATCGGCAAAAAAGTCTCTTTACAAGCAAAAAATGCGCCCGGCTAAATACATTTTGCAAAAAATGTGCCGCGCATTCAAATATGGCGCATACTTCTTTTTACTTTGCAAATGCTACGCAAATTTTTTGCCTTTCGAAAAAAAATGTTGACGAAACTTCCTTTTAGGCTAAATTGGTTGTTTTTCTTACAATAATGAAAACTACAATAGCAAAAGTACAAAAAGATAAGCAGTGGTATGTCGTTGACGCGGCAGATCAGGTGCTCGGTCGCTTGGCGGTTAAAATCGCCAATGTTTTGCGCGGCAGGCACAAGGCGGTTTATACGCCCAATATGGACAACGGCGATCATGTGATCGTTATTAACGCCGAAAAGATTCGCGTCACAGGCAAAAAGGAAGACAGAAAAGAATATATGCACTATACCGGCTATGTAAACGGCGAACGCTACGTTAAGTTGTCGGACTATCGCGCAAAGAATCCCGCCTTCCTCATCAAGCACGCCGTAGAAGGCATGATGCCCAATAACAAGCTTGCAAGCGCAATGCTCACAAAATTGCATGTATATGCAGGTGCTGAACATCCGCACGCGGCTCAAAACCCACAGCCCTTTAATTTCTAACTCTTAAATTACCATGGCAAAAAAACAGGAATTTGTAAGCGTAGGACGCCGTAAGACCTCTGTAGCCCGTGTTGCCCTTTCCGACGGCAAAGGTGAAATCAAGGTAAACGGAAAGCCCATCAACGAATATTGCTACACCGAAAAGTTGCTTATGCTGGCCACACGCCCCTTGGTTGTTGCCGATAAATCCTCTTCGGTAGACGCCAACATTAAAGTAAACGGTGGCGGCGCAATGGGTCAGGCAGGCGCAATAAGCCACGGCTTGGCAAGAGCTCTCGAAAAGATGGACGCTTCGTTGCGTCAGGCTTTGAAAGCCGCTGGTTTGATTACCCGCGACGGTCGTGCCAAGGAACGTAAGAAGTCCGGTCAGCCCGGTGCTCGTAAGCGTTTCCAATTCTCGAAACGTTAATTCGATATTTTCATTTTGCACTTTGGTAGCCTTCTCAATGCCAAAGCGCATAATTTCATTTGTAGTTTAAAAATCATTATAGGCGCAAAGCTCGATTATTTTACCACTGTATCGGCTTTGCGCCTTTTCTTTTTTTTTATGTGTGGCGCATAGTTTTTGCACGTTTGCTTTTGTGCTGGCTGCCTTTTTAATAAACAGTGCTTTTTACTGCAATTGTGCATGCTGGCGGCCTTTTTGTTTTATTTTGGCTTTGCGCCTAAATATTTGTGCGGAATTGTGACATATAAAAACACACGCGGCATTCCCTTAAATGTCTGTCGGGGCAAAAAGGCGGTTGGTTTCTTTGCATTAATTTAAACGGAGCATATTTTGTGTAAAAATGCCGAAACGCAGGCGCACAAAAAAGCGCAACCAAGTAAATCGGCTGCACTTTTTGATTTTTAGCTTAGGGGGATTTTAGGCAAAATATTTTACGCCCGCCGAGAATAGCGGTTGGAATTTTTCGCCCAATATGTTTATGCCCACAAATTTGCCGCGTCGTTCCGAGTGCCCCATTTTGCCGAGAACCAAACCACATGGGCTTGTTATGCCTTCTATTGCGCACAGCGAGCCGTTGGGGTTAAAGGGAATGTCGGCGCGCGCGTTGCCCGAAAAGTCTACATATTGCGTTGCAACCTGTCCGTTCTTTATAAGGGTTTGCAAAACTTCGGGCTTTGCAACAAACTTGCCTTCGCCGTGCGAAAGGGGAATGGAAAATTCTTCGCCCAATTCGCAATCGGCAAACCACGGCGAAAGCTTGCTTGCAACCCTTGTAGTTGCATAGCAGCTTATGTGGCGCGAAATATTGTTGTAGGTTAGCGTTGGCGAATTTTCGGTTAGGGGGCGAACTTCGCCGAAGGGAACCAAGCCCAATTTAATCAGAGCCTGAAAACCGTTGCATATACCCAATACCAAGTTTTTCTTTTCCTTAATATGGCTGTTTATGGCATCGGTTAAAAGCTTGTTTCTGAAAATTGCGGCAATAAATTTGCCAGAGCCTGCAGGCTCGTCGCCCGCGCTAAAGCCGCCGGGGAACATGACAATTTGGCTGTTCTTTATGCGGCGCGCCATTTCTTCTACCGAGGCTGCAATGTCGGCGTCGCTGCGGTTTTTAAATACGAATATGTCGGCAACAGCCCCCGCTTCTTCGAAGGCTTTGGCAGAGTCGTATTCGCAGTTAGTCCCCGGAAAAACGGGTATAAACACTCTCGGGCGCGCAACTTCGCCAAGCGAAACAACTCGCGACTTTTCGGCGTGGCTTATGGTTTTTAGCTCGCCCGAGGCATCTTTTGCCTTTGTAGGATATACGCTTTCTAGTGTATTTTCCCAAGCGTTTTGCAGGTCTTTTAAATCCAAAACCGTGTCGTCGAAACGTATTTTTGCGTCGTCTTTAACGGTGCCGAGCTTTTTGGCTTTTAGGTTTTGCAATTCGCCTTCGTTGTTAAGCTCTACAATAATAGAGCCGTAGCTTAGGTCGAAGTGCGAGCCTTT
>JAXFOH010000108.1:0-4038 GCA_034180465.1 Opitutales bacterium | reverse complement strand
AAACTTCGTTTATTGCGCTTGAAATAAATACGCTTCCGGGAATGACGCCCACAAGCTTGCTGCCCAAAAGCGCATCGTGCATAGGCTTAAGTTTTAACGACTTGTGCAACGAAATGGTAAAACCCGCAATACAAAGGTTTTTAAACAGCTAATGGCGACAAAACAAAAGTCTAAAACCTGGAAGGACATCGGCAAAAGCAAAAGCTCGAAAAAAGCCCCTTTGTCTTTCGAGGCAAAGTTCAGAAAATTTGCCATATTCTGCAAAATTTGCGGTTTTGTGCTGCTGCTAGTTGCCCTTGTATTTGGCGCATATAGGGCGGTGCAGTCGGGCTTTGTAGACGACATCTTATACAACAAAAATCAGGTTGCAAAAAAGCTGTTTTTAGACAACCAAGACGGGAAAATAAGCCCCAAGTGGATGAGAGAATATCTCGGCATAAAAAAGGCGACTCCAATCGACAAAATAGACCTACTTGGGCTGAAGAAAAAAATCGAAAATGTAAATCAGGTAAGTTCGGCAAAAGTTGAAAGGGTTTACCCCGACCAAATAAAAATCTGCATAACCGAGAAAAAGCCAATAGCCAAGGTAAACACAAACAACGGCGTTTTACTTATGTCGGCAAACGGCGAATTTTTTGAGCCTATATGCTATGCCGTAGAGGAAATCGACGCGTTTGTAGAGCTTACGGGTATAAAGATTTTGAAACAGGGCAAAAAATATGTTGCATACCCGATGGCAAAAACCGTAAACGAGCTTTTTGCGGAAACAAAAAAAATGCTGCCAGCGGTTTTCAACACCTACCAAAGGGTAGACTTAAGCGACCTGCACTCGAAGGTTTCGCCGCTGCTTGAAGTATACACAAACGAAGACGTTAAAATAATATTTTTGGCGACAGATTTTAACAAGCAGCTTTCCAAGCTCGAATATGTTTTAAGATACGCAAAAGACAAATCCGTAAGGGGTGCACAAATAGACTTGTCTCTTGAAGGCCGTACTGATATGAAATTGCGAAAATAGGATAATTTTTTATGAACGACAGCAAAATGGTGGCAGCCCTCGAAATAGGAACCTCGAAAATGCAGGTTTTCGTGGGGGAAATTGTAGACAGCGAGTCTTTAAGCATTATAGGAATGGGGCAAAAGCCCAGTGCTGGCGTAAAAAAAGGCGATATTGTAGACTTAAAAAAAGCGTCGCAGCTGGCGCAAGAGGCTATTTTAGACGCCGAAAAAAACACGAGCATTAAAACAAAGTCTATTTATGTTGGCATTAGCGGCTCGCAGATAAAGGGCATGCGCACAATGGGCTACGCAAACGTGCGCAGCGCAAACAATATTGTTACCCAGGAAGACGTAGATAGGGCCTGCGAAGACGCAAAAAGCAAAACATTGCCCGAAAACCGTGCCTTTATACATTTCATTTGTTGCGGCTACTATATAGACGGCGTATACTGCCAAGACCCTGTGGGCAAGCGCGCTCGACGCATAGACGCTGAATTTTGGCTTGTACACGGCGATTGCGACGCCATTGCCAACACCGTTCACATTGTGCGCAGCTTCGGAATGGATGTAGACGACATTGTGCTCTCGGCGATTGCGTCGGCAAGAATGGTAACAAGCATGCAGCAGCGCAAGGAAGGCGTTTTGGTTATAGACATAGGCTGCGGCACAACCGACTACGCAATGTATAAAAATTCCAGAATAGTTATTGCCGGCACAATTCCCGTAGGCGGAGACCATATTACAAACGACTTGGCGCACGGTCTTAGGCTTTACAACAAAAACGCAGAGCTTTTAAAATGTAAAATAGGCAAAGCCGTAATTAGCGAAGACGAAAAATCGGAATTTATCTGGACAAAGGGCGACCAACAAATTGGCGACAGAAAAATTTCGCTAAACTCAATGAACATAATAATAAGGACAAGGCTTGAAGAGCTTTTCCTTATACTAAGAGACGAGCTTGGCGAAGTTTTCGATTCGACAATTCAAAGCGTAGTAATAACCGGGGGCACCTCGCGACTGACAGGCATAACCGAGCTTGCCGAGGGCGTTTTGGGCGTAAAATGCACAACGGGCAAATTCAATTCGTGGGTAAAACATTCGCTTTGCCACCCAGAATTTGCAACGTCGCTTGGGCTGTTAGACTACGCGCTTGAAAACGAAATACGCAATGCTTCCGACTCGGGCGAAGGCCTGTTCTCTAAAATTAAGGGGCTTTGGAGGAATTTGTAATGGCGGCAAACATAAAGATTATAGGCATCGGCAAAGGAGGCTCTTTTTTGGCGTCTAAGCTAAAGATGGGAGCATTTAAAAACGCGGCATGTTGCGCGGTTTCAACCAACAAGACCGATTTGGAGAGCGTTTCGATAGGCGAAAAAATGCTCATTAGCGCAGATCCCGAAGCTGCCCAGCTTCAGATTGCCTCTATAAAGCGCAGCATAGAGGGATATTCCACAATAATTTTATTGGCGCAATTTGGGGGCGATAAATCTGCGCACCTAACTGCGGCATTCGCCAAAATTGCAAAGACAATGAATATCGGCAGGCTTGCCATTTGCGCCATTGCCAACAAGATAGACGACTATTCCAGAGCCTCTCTTGCCCGCCTTAAAGAAAATTGCGAAAACCTGCTGTGCCTGCCAAACGACCTGTCGGTGGGCGAAATATTCCGCCAAAACGATATAATGAAGTCCTTTCAGTATGTGCAGACAATTCCCCCTCAAAGGGTTGCGCCCGAAGTAAAGAAAACTTCGTTTATGTCGAAAATAACAAGGTCTAAACCAAAAGACACGCCGCCCGCCGAGCAAAAAAGCCAAACCTCTAAGGCGGCTTCGGGCGAAAACCTGGCCCAAGACGAATTTCCCTTCGTTTCGCTTTCCGAGCAAAGGGGCTTTTTCGGCGATACAAAACGCAATTTCTACAACGGCGAAGATTTGGATATACCAACCTATTTGCGCCGAAACCTTAAAATTATAGTGTAAATAAAATGATAACCCACTTTGTTGTAATAAGAACTAAATCGGGCGAAAACGCCTCTAAAATTTTAGAGGGTTTGCAAACCCTAAAACAGATTAAATGCGCCGACAGCGTAAGTTTTGGCAGCCCCGTTGCGAGCGAAAGACCCGTTGTAGACGACACATTCACCGCCGCCTTGTGCGTTCAGTGCAAAGATTCTCAAACCCTTTCGCAATATCTTAACGACCCTGTCCACGTTAAATTCGCCCAAGACTATCTTAAAAAGTATCATGCAAAAATAACGGTGTATGACGTTCAGTAGCAAAGATGCCTGCCAATATATCGCCACCCAAGCGGCGGCTCTCGGCGGCCGCGCCTACTATGTTGGCGGCTGCGTGCGAGACTCTATTTTAGGCGTACACTCGAAAGATACCGACGTTGAAATTTTCGGGTTAAGCCCCGAACAAATAGAAAAGGTTTTATCGAAAAAATTCCACTTCGAAGCCGTAGGAAAAAGCTTTGGCGTTTGGATTTTAAAGGGGCTGGATATAGATGTAAGCATGCCGCGAAAAGAGCGAAAAAACGGGCTAGGACATAAGTCGTTCGAAATTATTGGAGACCCAAACCTTTCGCCCAAAGAGGCGTGCTCGCGCCGCGACTTTACCATAAACGCAATGCTGCGCGACATTTTAAGCGGCGAAATTATAGACCCTTTTGACGGGCAAAAAGACATTGAAAAAAAGATTATAAGGCACACTTCCGACAAGTTTGCAGAAGACCCATTGCGCGTGCTTAGGGCAATGCAGTTTGCCGCGCGTTTCAATTTTGATGTAGCTCCAAAAACTGTCGGGCTTTGCTCGAATATACCAATGGAAAACCTGCCTAAAGAAAGGGTTTTTCAGGAATTTAAAAAGCTTATTTTAAAGGGCAAAAAAATTTCTAAAGGGCTTGCATTTTTAAGAGACTGCAATTGGGTTAAATATTTCCCAGAACTTTCCGCAATGGTGGGCTGCCCGCAAGACCCTATTTGGCACCCCGAAGGAGACGTATACACCCACACAATGCTTTGTATGGACTCTTTTGCGC
>JAXFOH010000006.1:0-34089 GCA_034180465.1 Opitutales bacterium | reverse complement strand
ATCCAAAACCGTGTCGTCGAAACGTATTTTTGCGTCGTCTTTAACGGTGCCGAGCTTTTTGGCTTTTAGGTTTTGCAATTCGCCTTCGTTGTTAAGCTCTACAATAATAGAGCCGTAGCTTAGGTCGAAGTGCGAGCCTTTGAATTCTTTTGCAAATTCAAAGCCCAAGTTGTTGCCCAAGCACGACTTTGTTATGGCTTCTGCCAAGCCGCCCGAGCGTATGGGGCGCATTGCCGCAACTTTTTTAGCCAAAACCGCCTTTCTTATAAGGGCGTATTTTTCCGTCATATCGGCAAACTTCGGCAGCCCTAGCTTGTCTTTTTCTATTTCGACAAAAGCGACCGTGTTGCCAGCCTTTTTAAATTCTGGCGAAACAATGTTGTCGGCATTTTCGGTTGTAATTGCAAAGCTTACAAGGGTGGGGGGCACGTCCAAATCGTTAAAGCTGCCGCTCATAGAGTCTTTTCCTCCAATGGCCGCCGCCTTAAGCTCTATTTGGGCTTTCAACGCGCCCAACAAAGCCGCAAGGGGCTTGCCCCATCTTTCGGGGTTTGTCCTTAGCTTTTCAAAATATTCCTGAAGTGTTAGGTATATCTTTGTTGTGTCGCCGCCCGTTGCCGCGATTTTTGCGAAAGACTCGCATATAGCGCAAATTGCGCCGTGGTATGGGCTATACGATGCTACAAAGGGGTTAAAGCCCCACGAAAATATTGTGGATTTTTTGGTGTCGCCCTTTTCAGTGGAGATTTTCGAGCACATACTGTCGGTGGGCGAATTTAGGTATTTGCCGCCGAAGGGGTGCAACACTGCCGAAGCTCCAATTGAAGAGTCGAACATTTCTATAAGACCTTTTTGCGAGCAAACGTTAAGGTCTGCAACGGTGTCTAGCCACTTTTGCGCGGTGTTTTTGCCGTTGTCTTTTAACAGCGGGTTTTCGCCCTTAGGTTCGCAAACTTTTGCCGAGGCTTCGGCAACTGTGCCGTTTGTGTCTAAAAACTTTCTAGAAAGGTTTACAATGGTTTTGCCGCGCCATTTCATTACAAGATAGCCCGTGTCGGTTACCGTTGCAACGTGCTTGCAGGTAAGGTTTTCGGTTTCGGCAAAGTCTATGTATTTTTGCGCGTCGCTTGGCGAAACGACAACCGCCATTCTTTCCTGCGATTCTGAAATTGCAAGCTCAGTGCCGTCTAAACCATCGTATTTTTTGGTAACTTTGTCTAAGTCTATTTCCAGCGAGGGCGCAAGTTCGCCTATTGCAACCGAAACGCCGCCCGCGCCGAAGTCGTTGCACCTTTTAATAAGGCGGCTTGCGTCTTTGTTGCGGAAAAGCCTTTGCAGCTTGCGTTCCATTGGAGCGTCGCCTTTTTGAACTTCGGCGGAATTTTCTAGAGCCTTTTCGGTATGGTCTTTAGAAGATCCAGTTGCTCCACCTATGCCGTCTCTGCCGGTGGCTCCGCCTACAAGAAGGACATAGTCGCCCTTTTCGGGAACGCCTCTTATAACTTGGCTGCGCGGGGCTGCCGCTACAACCGCGCCAATTTCAAGCCTTTTGGCGACATAGCCTGGGTGGTAAACTTCGGAAACTTGACCCGTTGCCAGGCCTATTTGATTGCCGTAGCTGCTATAGCCCTTTGCCGCGGTTTTGCAGATTTTGCGCTGCTGAAGTTTGCCTGGCAGTGTTTCGGCAAGGGTTTTGCGCGGGTCGCCCGCTCCCGTAACGCGCATTGCCTGGTACACATAGCTTCTGCCCGAAAGGGGGTCTCGTATAGCACCGCCAAGGCAGGTTGCTGCCCCTCCAAAGGGTTCTATTTCGGTAGGGTGGTTGTGCGTTTCGTTTTTGAACATCACAAGCCACTCTTCGGTTTTGCCGTCTATTTCTACGGGAACAACAATGCTGGCCGCGTTAATTTCGTCGCTTTCTTCAAGGTCGCTTAGCTTGCCTGCCTTCTTTAAAACGCGCATACCTACAAGGGCAATGTCCATAAGGCAAATGTGCTTGCCCTTGGCTTCAAGGTTAAGGTCTTTGCGGTATTGTAGATATTTGTTCCATTCGTCTTTGATTTGGTCGCAAACTTCGCCGTTTTCGAAAGAAACGTCTTTTAAGTGCGTTAAAAACGTAGTATGGCGGCAGTGGTCGCTCCAGTAGGTGTCTAGCACCCTTATTTCGGTAATTGTGGGGTTTCGCTTTTCGGTTTGCGCAAAATACTGCTGGCAAAAACTTAAGTCGGCAACGCTCATTGCAAGCGAAAGCGATTTGTGCAAATCGGCAATTTCGCTGGGCGACATTGTTATAAAGTTTTCCACCACCTTTACATCGGCGGGAACTTTTGCGGTAATATTCAAAGTTTCGGGTTTCTTGTCGGCGGCAATGTGGCTGTCTACGGCGTTTACCAGATATTTTTTTACCGCAGCCAAGTCGCTTTCGCTTAGCTTGCCCTTTAGCACATAAACGGTTGCGCACGCAATTTTCTTGCGCTTTTTTGCCATAAGCTGAAGGCACTGTTCGGCAGAGTCGGCGCGCTGGTCGAATTGCCCGGGCAGATATTCAACGGCAAACGAAATTTCGTCGTTGGCAATGGGGAAAGTTTCTTCGTATAAAGTTTCTACGGGAGCTTCGCAAAAGATTGTGTATTTTGCATTGTCGTAGTCGGCATCGTCCAAATCCTGAATGTCGTATCGTTGTAAAATTCGCGCGTTTTCGAGATTTTTAAGGTTCAACGAGTTTTTAAGGTCTTCCAAACACGCCTTCGCGCCGTTGGCAAATTCCTCTTTAGGTTCTACAAAAATTCTTCTAATCATCTCTCCATTTAAGACTATACGGATTTTATCTTCAACAAAATTTTAAACCTTTTACGCACATAGTTTGCCTTTGGCGAATGCTACAAAAAACTTTATTGTTGCTAAAGAAGCCTTTAAACTGTTTACTGCCGATAAAATATAAACGATATGGACACAAATGCCAACAACGCGGCTTATATTGCCGACATAATTTTTACGGGGCACGTTCAGGGCGTGGGCTTTAGGTTTAAGTGCTTTAGGCTTGCCGCAGGTTTCGAAGTTTCGGGCTTTGTGCAGAATTTGCCAGACGGCTCGGTAAGGCTTTCGGCGGCAGGCGAAAAAAACGAAGTGCAGGCTTTTGTTGCCGAGGTAAAAAAATCGCTTTCGCCCTTTATACGCAATGCCGCCGAAAGCGACTCTTTCGGCGAAAACCCCTACAAATCATTCGACATACGATGAACGCCGTAGACGTTGAAAACCTAAGCAAATACTACCGCTCTTGCATAAGGGGGCGTTTGATATGTGCGCTTAAAGATGCCACGTTTTCGGTTCCCGAAAACTCGATTTTCGGCATAATAGGCGCAAATGGTGCGGGCAAAAGCACCACAATAAAGATTCTAACGGGGCTTATACGCAAAAGCGAAGGCTCTTTTAAAATTTTCGGCGAGCCGCTTACCAAAAAAAACAAATCGCAAATAGGGTATCTGCCCGAAACGCTTTCGTTTTACGGATTTTTAAACGCCTACGAAACATTGCTTTTTTATGCAAAGCTTTGCGGAATTTCAAAATCTAAAGCGAAGCAAAAGGCGGTTGAAATTCTCGACAAAGTGGGGCTTGCAAACGACGCAAACCGCCCGCTTAGGGAGTATTCTAAAGGTATGCTGCAAAGGGTGGCAATAGCCCAGGCCATAATACATTCGCCGCGCTTGGTTGTGCTAGACGAACCGGCTTCGGGGCTAGACCCAATAGGGGCTGCCGATATGCGCCGCATTATATTGGACTTGCGCAATTCGGGCAAAACGGTGTTGCTTAGCTCGCACCAAATGGGCGATGTGGAAAAACTGTGCGACGGCGTTGTTTTAATGGCGCATTCGCAGGTAAGGGCAAACGGCGCACTAAGCGAATTGCTTAAGCGCGAAAACGCCTACACTTTGGAAATATCAAATTCCACAAAAGAAACCGCGCTTTGCGTTAAAAACTTTGCCGAAAAACAGGGATGCAAGGTTGCTTCTTTTGGCGAATCGCGCGAAAGTTTAGACAGCTATTTTGAAAGGATTTCGCGCCAATGAACAAGTTCTTTGCAATAGCCGAAAATTCGTTTAAAGACGCAATAAGGCAAAAAATTTTGCTTTTGTTTGCATTTGTTGCGGTATTGCTTACCGCGCTTTCGTTTTATATGTCGAACATAGATTTAGGCGAGGGCAAAATGCGCTTTATTGCCGACTTTGCCGACGGAGCCGCGGGCTTTTTCGGTGCGATAATCGCAATATTGGTAATATGCCAGTCTCTATATTCGGAATTCGATACAAAAAGCGTTTATATGATTATTTCCAAACCCGTTTCGTATGCGCAGTTTGTTTTCGGCAAATTCATAGGGGCGGCGTTTTTGATAGGGGTATACCTTTTTATAATTTCGCTGGTTTCGTGCGCCGAACTGCTATACGCGCAAGAATCGCTAAAAAATATTCCTGCCGAACTTTTAAGCGGCGGCAAGCTGCAGCTTAATGTGTGCGGGCTTTTTGCGTATTTTTTTGCGCAGTGGGCAAAATTATGCGCCGTTTGCGCAATGGCGGAATTATTGGCGGTATTGTCTAAAAGCCTTATGTTTTCAATGGTAATGTCGTTTTGCGCGTATGCGGTTTGTTTGCTTAAAGGCTCGGTTGTTTCCTCTGGCAATGTTGCGCTAAAAACGGCTTTGGCGGCTTTCCCGGACCTTTCGGTTTTCGACATTTCCAGGAACTTTTTGTTTGGCGAAATAAATTTTGGCGCAGTGTTGTTTATGCTGGGCTATTCTGCAATATACATTGTAGTTTTCGGGGCAATTTCGGCTTATGCGCTGTCGCAAAGAGAGTTTTAAAGCGGCGTTTTTGCCGTATGTCGCCTTTGCTTTTGCCCTATACATTATAGGCGGCTTTTTCGACTTTGCGCGGCAAAAATCTGGCATATTCAAAGACTATATTGTTGCCGAAAAAAGCGCGATTAAAAGCTCGGGCACAATGCTTTTTGGCGTGCTAAGCGGCTACGGTGCGGTTCTTGCAGACTTTGTCTGGATTGCCTCGTACGGCGATTGGGAAACTCGCAGCGTTGCAAAATGCACGGCAAATATGGAATTGGCGTTGGCGTTAAACCCAAATATGAAAAGCTTTTGGAGCATGGCTTCGGCAATTACCGCCTACGATATGCCGTATTGGATTGCTGAAGAAAAGTGCGTTGCCCCGCAAGGAGCCGAGTTTAAAAGGATAGAGCGCATACAGGCAAAAAAGGGCGCAGAATATCTAAAAAAGGCGTTATTGCTCTTTCCCGGCGACAGGACGCTGCTTGTACAGCTTGCCGAATTGTACGAAAAAAAGTTGGGCGATTTAAAAAAGGCTATAGCCTGCTACGAAACTGCGGTTCTTGCCGACAAAACTATGGTTTTTACGCGCCGCGCCCTTGCCGAACTGTATGCAAAAAACGGCAATATCCACAAAGCCGAGGCAATCTTAAACGAAATTCTTTTAGAATCCGAAAAAAATTCGCCAATATATAAATCTTTGCTGGAACAGCTAAACAGGATTAGGGAAAAGCCATTGCGCTAAAAAGCATTTTTTGCGTATAAAAACGCCGTTTTTGCCGCAAATGGACGGTGCTTTTTGCATAAATGCAACTTTATGCAAATCAATATATTGCAAATGCGGAAATTTTGCTTAAAAATTTTCTCGATTTTTACCCGCAAAAGGGAAATATTCTAGAAGGTCAATTTATTCTTATATATGTTCACACTTTTTACACACAATTTGCTGGCGCAGGCCGCCGTACAACCCGGTATTTTCACTTACTTTTCCGACTCGAATGCAGCGGGTAAAGCCATTATATATTTGCTGATGATTTTCAGCGTTTGGGCGTGGTCTATAATGATAGGCAAGTATATGGATTTAAAGACCATGGCCGACGAAAATATGGCAACCGAACGCAAGCTGCAGGCAAGCAAGTCGCTTATAGACGCGGTTGTAAATTTCGGCAAAACAGTTTCGGGTCCCTATGCCGTGCTGCTTAGAGAGGCAGTGGGGGCTTGGAGCAGGTACGACGGCGGCGATTTGGGAGAGCAAAACCTGACTTTAAGAATGGGAATGGTTGAAAACGCACTGCAAAGAGCCGTTTCGGTTCAGACAATGCGGTACGAAAAAAAGATGGTTATGCTTGGTTCCATTATTAGCGGCGCGCCGTTTTTGGGTTTGTTGGGTACAGTTTGGGGTGTTATGGACAGCTTCGGGTCTATGAGCCTTCAGGCAAGCGCAACGCTGCAGCAGCTTGCCCCCGGTGTTTCGGGCGCGTTGCTTACAACAATTGCGGGGCTTATTGTGGCAATACCTTCGGTTTTCGGTTACAACTACCTGCTTAGCCGCTCTAAAAGCATGGTTAACGATTTGGAAAACTTTGCAAGCTCGCTTGCCGACAAGATAGAGCTTGAAAGCCGCATGCGCGATATGCTTAAAAGAAGAACTGCAAACGCTTCGCAAATGGCTCCCAAAAACAATCCCTATAACGTAAGCGAAAGGCAGTTTGCCGCCGGCCAGCCGCAGGGCGGTTTTACAAAGCCGCAAATGCAATATACGCAGCAGTATCAACAGCAGTTTGCGCACCCGCAACACGTTGTGCGCCAAAGCGTTCCCCAAAACACACCGCAAGGCATTCAGCCAGGTTCTCGGCAAAATATGCAGCAGCCTGCAACGCCCGACTTTGGCGCGCAGATGGCAAAGCCGCAAATGCCGCCGCAAAATGTTTTCGATTTTGCCTCCGACGAAAATTCGGGCCCCGTTCCTCCCAGAAGCTTTGAAGATTAAAATCTATGGCGAGAACCTTTAAAAGAAAAGAGTCTTTGGGGGCTTTAACCGAGCTTAACATAACGCCGCTAATGGACTTGGCGTTTTCGTTGCTGATTATTTTTATGGTTACAACGCCCCTATTGGAGCAAACCGTAGAGCTTAAGCTGCCCACGCAGGAAAAGATGCCCAACTCTATGCGCGACGACAAGGTGAAATTTCAGGTCATAAACATAGACGCAAAAGAAAACATCTATTGGGGCGACGAAAAAGTTTCGCTAGAGCAGCTAAATATATATCTGCGCAAGCTTTCGCTAGAGCCCGAGCCCAGCCCTATAACACTTAGGGGCGACGGCAAACTTCCATACCAAAAGGTTATGGACGTTATAAGCGCAATAAAAAAGCACAACTTAAAAAAGCTGAATCTCGACACGGAGGTTAAGTAGGAGATGCCCGACGACAATACGAACAGGGGTTTTGGCGTATCGCTGTCGTTGCACGCGTTTGCGTTGTTTTGCTTTGTGCTTTCCATGTATGTAGGAGGTTTTTTTAAGGAGGAAGTTCAGGAAAAACTGGTGTTCGATATGGTAGAACCCCCTCCACCGGAGTTGCAGACTTTGGAAGACGCTTCTATGGATGAGCCCGAAAGCCAGCAAATAGAAACGACCAAAGTAAAGGAAATGGAGCCTATAAAGCTTCCCGAGCCCGAGCCTAGGGTTGAGCCGAAGCCAGACCCAGACCCAATGCCTAATCCAAAAAAGGAAAAGCCTAAGCCCGAAAAACCAAAAAAGACGGAGCCTAAAAAAGTAGAGCCGCCGCCGCAAAAAATAAGCTTAAAGGATTTCCGCAAAAACAACCCTCTAAAGGACGCGCCCAAAAAGCCAGCAAAAAAGAGGGGCATTAAAGTTCCAAAAATTACAAACTACGGAACCAACATAGACAAATACCGCGAAAGCCCCAATATAGGAACGGCTACAATAGACGGCGTAAAACTTGAAAACGCAATTATGGCCTATATAGAGTCGATAAAGGCCGAGGCAAAGCGCAAATGGTCGCTGCCCGTAGAATGCACAGGTATGAACTTTAGCGTTAAAATTGCGTTTAAGGTTTCCTCTGCCGGAGTAATTAGCGGAGTAAGGATTATAAGGTCTAGCGGGTCTACGCCTTTCGACAACTCGGTTGTTGAAGTATTTAAAAGGCTAAGACTGCCTTTTCCGCCGCCGAACAACCAGCCGCAAACAATAAACTTGGTGTTCGAATCAATTTAGCGGAGAACAAAAAAGCTTTCCTAAAAACGGGAAAGCTTTTTATTTGCGCGCGTTTTTAAGTTTATTCTTACGCTTTAAGCATTGCCCTAACCATCGAGTTTACGCCCGTTGCTAGCTGCACTGTGTTTTTGGCAAGCATATAGGCTGGTGTGCTATACACGTTAAACTTTTCGTCGAATACGAACGACGAAACTTCGCAGTTTATGTGGGTTGCCCCCATTGTCTGAATTGCTTTTGCGGTTGCAACGTCGTTGCCTACAGTAATTTTAACGCCGTTTGCAATATGGCGCGCCGCAATTACGGGCGAAATGCACAAAAAGCCCAGGGGCTTTTTTGCCTTTAAATTTTTGTCGATAGCCGCCGCAACGCAGGAGTTAACCGTGCAATTTTCGCCTTTTACCGCAAAGTTGCACAGGTTTTTTGCGGCTCCAAAACCGCCTACAAATATAAGCGCGCTAAAATCTTCGGGCGAATATTCCGAAAGGTCTGTACAGGCACCTCTTGCAATTCTTGCACTTTCAGTCAAAACATTTCGCTTTTCGCATACGGGCTTGCCTGTTTTGTGGTCTACAACGTCGAACTGCTCTATGTCCGGCGCAAAAAAAGCGGCATTTGCCCCGCAGCTTTCTACGGCGTTTAGCGTAATTACGGCTTCGTGAATTTCGGAACCATCTAAAACCCCGCAGCCTGCCAAAACTATTGCAACCTTTTTCATGCTACCACATTCTCCTTACTTTGCGCGGGTTTGCGGGCTTTTCGTAATACATTGTATTTTCTTCTAAATAGCCGGAAAAGGCTATGCCCGAAAGCACAATCGCCTTTTTGCCCAAAATTGTTCCTGGCTGCAAAACGGCGTTGCAGCCGCATTCGGCTTTGTCTGCCAAAATTGCGCCGAATTTGCGAAGATTTGTTTGAACTTTGCCGCTTTCGGTGTAGGCGTAAACGTTGCTTTTGTCTAGCTTTAGGTTCGCGCAAATTACGCCCGCGCCCAAGTGCGAAAAGTTGCCCAAAATAGAGTCGCCCACATAGTTAAAGTGGGGTATTTGCGCGTTGTCCATAAGAACGCAGTTTTTAAATTCGCAAGAGTTGCCCAACACGCAGTTTTCGCCCGCAATAACGTTGCCCCTTATGTATACCGAAGGCCTTAGCTCGGTGTTTGCTCCTATGTAGGCGGGGCCAATAATTGTGCCAAAATGCGGCAGTTTTGCGGTTTTGTGTATAAAAACCTTGCCTTCTATGTGCAGGTTTTGGGGGATTTCCGACGGGTCCTTTGCGTCTTTAAGCGCGGCAAAGTCTGCCGCATTTAAAGCCTCTTTAATTTTTGGCAGCCATTCCCACGGCTGTGCATTTGGGTCGAAAAATTCCGAAAAAATTTTAAGCGATTCGGGAAATGTAAAAAGTTCGCAAGCTTTCATAACAAACACTTTATTTGCATTAACCGGACAATGTAAAACAAAAAATTAGAACAAAAGGGCAAGCGTCGAAACTATGGTAACTGCAATTATGAATTTGCGGTATGCCTTTTCGGGTAAAAGCTTTGTAAGGTAAATGCCCAAAATTGCCCCGATAAATATTGCGGGTATTCCCAAGCAGTCTATTGCAAGGGTTTGCAATGTTATGTTTTCCCATACAAAGCCCTGCAGCGGCAGCTTTAGGTAGTTTACGCATAAAAAGAACCAGGCGTTTGTGCCCACAAAGGCGAACTTTGGCAGGCGCATACTAAGCAGATACACCGCCATAACGGGGCCCGCCGCATTGCCTATCATGGTAGAAAACCCGCCCAATATGCCGAAAAGCGGTGCATACCACCAAGAGTTTACGCACGAATTTTGCGCCGTCAGCTTTTTGTCGAATGCCATAATCACAAAGCCGCCAAGTATGCAAATTGCAAGCAAAACCTTGAACATATTTTCGGGCACAATTTTGTCTACCGCAATTGCAAGGAAAAAACCCGCCACAGCCGAGGGCAAAAGCCTTACAACATATTTAAAAACGCAGTCGCGCTTGTAGTATATTACGGCAATTAAGTCGGCAAAACAAAGTATGGGCAAAACAACGCCTGTAGACTCTTTTGCTCCGAACGCCATCGCCATTAGTGGAATGGAGATTATGCTTATTCCCTGAATGCCCGTTTTAGACATTCCAAGCAATAGCGAGCTAAACATAAGCGCAAAAAGCTGAAATACGGTTAGATAAATTCCGAAAATTTCCATAGCAAAAATTTTGGCATGAGATGAAACGCCCATTTGCGTTTTGTTGCGAGACATTTTTTTGTTCGGCCTAAAAAACCGCCGTGCATTATACTTGATTGTGCGCCCAATTAAGTGCATATTTTGCACTGAATTTTATTTGGCACAACAATGCAGCTAGTAGAGCTTTTAAGTCCGGCAAAGAATTGCGATGTGGCGCGTTCGGCAATAAACGCGGGTGCCGACGCCGTCTACATAGGGGCAAACAGCTTTTCGGCAAGGCAGAACGCCGCAAACGATACAGATAGCATAAGAAGTCTTTGCGAATACGCGCACTTGTTTGGAGTGAAAGTTTACGTTGCGCTAAACACGCTTTTAAAAGACGGCGAATTAGATGCGGCCCTTGCGCTTATACGCGACCTATACAACGCCAAAGTAGACGCGATTATAGTTCAGGATATGGGCATTTTAAAGATGGATTTGCCCGAAATTACCCTGCATGCCAGCACTCAGTGCGACATAGACACTCCCGAAAAGGCAAGATTTTTATACGAGTCGGGCTTTGATACCATAGTTTTGGCGCGCGAGCTTTCGCTTAAAAAAATTGAACAGATTGCCCGAGCTGTTCCAGAAGCCAGAATAGAGGTTTTTGTGCACGGGGCTTTGTGTGTTAGCAAAAGCGGCAAGTGCTATTTAAGCGAGGCAATAGGCGGCAGAAGCGCAAACAGAGGCCAATGCGCACAGCCCTGCCGAATGAAGTATTCTTTGCTGGACGCTAAAGGCAAAAAGGCCGCCCCAGACGCCTATTATTTGTCTTTAAAGGATATGAATCGCAGCGCATTTTTAAGGGAATTGATAGCCTCTGGCGTTTCGTCTTTTAAGATAGAAGGCAGGCTTAAAGACGCCGACTATGTAAAAAACACAACAAGCTACTACAACGATTTGCTTTGCGAAATCGAAAAACATGGCTTGGCAAAAAGGCAGTCGTTTGGCAAGGTTGTAAAAAAGCCCTTTGCAGCCGATGTAAACAAGGTTTTCAACCGCGGCTTTACCGATTTTGGCCTAGTTGAAGGCTCCCCGAAGGATTTTGCGAGTATGCAAAGCCCGAAGTCTAGAGGCGAATATTTGGGCAAAATAACCAGGCTTTACGGCAAAAACGCCTTTTATTTGAACGGGCTAAAAATAGAAAACGGAGACGGTTTTTTTGCGCTTTCGCCCGACAATGTCGCCTACGGCTTTAGGGTTGAAAAGGTGGAAAACGGCATAGCCAAATGCTCGGCGCAAAGCGCGCTTGTGCCCCAAAGCCGAATATGGCGCAACTCTTCGGCGGCTTGCGATAGGCTTTTTGGCAAAGAGTTTACTAGAATGCTTTCGTGCAAAATGTCGGCAAAGTGCAACGGAGATTTTTTCGAAATTTTGCTGGGGTGCGAAAACGGAATTTCGGCAAGCTTTAAGCTTAAAATAGAAGAATTTGCAAACAATTTTTCGGCGGCGTGCGAAAGGGTAAAAGATTCGTTCTTAAAAGGCGGCGAATACCCCTTTTTGGTTGAAGATTTTGCGTTTGAAGGCGGCAAAATTCCATTCTTTAAAGCCTCGCAAATAAACGAGATAAGAAGAGCCGTTTTTGCCGAATTAAAAAACAATATTCTACAAAGCTACAACGCGCAATATGCGGCAAAAAAACGCAGGCGCGGGATTTTCCCCAACGGCGCAAAATTGTTTGAAAACAGCTCCTTCGAGCTAAACTCGCTTAACGGATTGTCGGATAGCTTCTATAAAAATTGCAATGTAAAGAACATAACAGCGGCACCCGAAAGCGGTTTGGATATGCACTCGCGCAGGGTGATGCGTACGGTGCACTGCGTTTTAAGGGAATTGGGATTGTGCAAAAAAAAGAGGAAAACGCCCTTTGTTGAACCCCTATATTTGGCAAACGACAGCGCAAAATTGCGGCTAGAATTTACTTGCAAAGACTGCGGAATGAACGTATTCTACGAAAAATAAAAATTGTTTGGATATGGATTTAATATTATTGCTTGTTGTAGGCAGCGTTTTGCTTTGTCTTGAATTCTTTTTGCCGAGTTTTGGGACTTTAAGCATAATGGCGGTTTTGTGCTATGCGTATGCAATATTTATGGCGTTTTCCGACTTCGGTTTGGCAACAGGGCTGCTGATAAGCGTGCTGTGCGTTTTAGTTTCGATTTTTGCGATTGCAATGGGGCTAAAAATTTTGCCTAAAATGAGGCTTACAAAATCGCTTTTGCTAGATACAAAGGAAAGCCAGCCCGAAAATTCGGCATTGGAATATGTGGGCAAATCGGCAATAGCTTTAACGGATATGTCGCCTACGGGCAGGGTTTTGGTTGAAGGCAAAACTTTTGAAGCCCAAAGCGAATTGGGCTTTATAGAAAAAGAAAGCCACCTTGTAATTACGGGCGGCGACAATTTTAGATTAACAGTAAAGAAATCGGAGAAATAAAGATATGTTATTGGCAGATGCGTTTCCTTTAAACACAATAATAGTGGTTGCAACGCTGCTGGCTGCAATAGTTGTGCTGGTTGTAATTGTAACTTTTGTGGGCACTTGGCTTAAGGCTTTGCTGGCGGGGGCTCCCGTTTCTATGCTTACTCTTTTGGCTATGAAACTTAGGGGTGTTCCCTATGGAATGATTGTAGACGCGCGCATTACCGCGGTTAAGTCGGGTCTGAATTTAAGCATTGCGCAACTCGAAGAACACTATTTGGCCGAGGGCAACCTTATTCCCACAGTTCAGGCAATAGTTGCCGCAAACAAGGCAGGCATGGATTTATCGTGGGAAAAGGCAAGGGCAATAGACCTTGCCACAAAGGGCACTGGCAAAACCGTAGGCGAAGCTGTAAGAACTTCGATTAACCCGAAAGTTATAGACTGTCCCAACCCCAATTCGGGCAGGCACAGCATAGACGGCGTGGCCAAAGACGGCATTCAGGTTAAAGTGCGTGCCCGCGTTACCGTAAGGACAAACCTTAAGACCTTTATAGGCGGCGCCCAAGAAGAAACCATTATTGCCCGCGTAGGCGAAGGCATTGTTTCTACCATAGGCTCGTCGGACACATACAAGTTTGTTTTGGAGCATCCCGACCATATCTCGAAGGTTGTTTTGGGCCGCGGGCTAGACTTGGGCACTGCGTACGAAATTTTGTCGATTGACATTGCCGATGTGGACGTTGGCGAGAATATAGGCGCAAAATTGCAGGAAGCCCAGGCGATTGCAAACAAGAATATGGCGCAAGCCCAAGCCGAAATTAGAAGGGCTGCAGCCGTTGCCCTAGAGCAGGAAATGAAGGCAAAGGTTGAAGAAATGAAAGCGAAAGTTGTAGAAAGCGAATCGCAAGTTCCTTTGGCTTTGGCGGAATCTTTAAAGAGCGGCAAAATGGGCTTTATGGACTACTATAAACTGCAGAACATTCAGTCCGACACAAATATGCGCGACTCTATTTCGGGTAAAAGCCCCGCAAAAAAGTAAATGCTGTTGCTTGAATCAGGCATAGCCGAATTTTTTCCCATAATGATGATTGTATTATGGGTCGGCTTTGCTGTGTTTGGGGCTATAAAAACTGCAAAAAAGCAAACGCAAGATACGTCTAAAGATTTTGAAATGGCCAAGCGGCGCATAGAAGAAATAAAACGCCGCAATGCGCAATCTAGAGATGGTGCAAAACGTGGCGTTCCGAACGAAGAGCCAGGCAGCTACAAGGATTTTTACGACGAGATAAAAAAAGAGCTTGAAAGTGAAAAAAGCGCGACTAAGCCCGAAACTTTCGCAAAAAGTGCCCCAAAAAAAGAGCAGCCAGACGCCTATTCGCGCAAAATGCCCGAAATGCCCGCGTTTGAGCATTTCGACTACAATAAGTCTTTGCAGGAGGCCGAGCGCGTTTTAAGACAAACCCAGCTAAGGCTTGAAAACGTGCATACAAAATTTGCCGCAAAGCCGAAAGTAGCCGAGCTTGTAGACAATAATTCGCATTTGTCGGAATTGCTTAAGAACAAGCCCTTTTTAAAAAATGCGATGGTTTGCGCCGAAGTTCTCGGCAAACCCGTTGCCTTGCGCGATTTTTAAATGTGTGCCGACAAACTTAAGGAATGCCTTAACCTGCGTTTTGGCCTGCAAGACTTTAGGCACTCGCAACGCGCCATTATAGAAAGCGTTTTGTCGGGCAAAGACACTTTGGCGGTTATGCCCACAGGCGGCGGCAAAAGTTTGTGCTACCAATTGCCCGCCCTTATGTTCGACGGGGTAACTTTTATAGTTTCGCCCCTAATTGCGCTGATGAAAGACCAGGTAGACGCCCTGAACGCAAAGGGCATTGCCGCCGCCTGCATAAACAGCGCGCAAAGCCTTTCAGAGCAAAAAGAAAGCCTGCTTGCGCTAAAAAGCGGCAAAATAAAGCTTTTATATATTGCACCCGAACGCTTTAAAGCGCAGTCGTTTTTTTCGGCGATAAGGGGGGTAAATATCTAGCTTTTTTCGGTGGACGAAGCCCACAGCATAAGCCAGTGGGGGCACGATTTTAGACCCGACTATATGCGCTTGGGCAAAGCCGCAAAGCTGCTTGGCAACCCCGTTATTGCGGCCTTTACTGCAACCGCCACCGAAGATGTCCGCCGCGACATTGTAGACCAGCTAGCCATGCGCAACCCCTCGGTTTTTGTCTCGGGGTTCGAAAGGCCGAACTTAAGCTTTAACGTGCGAAGCGTGTCGAAGAAAGCCGAAAAGCTCGACAGAATTATAGAGCTTTACGACAAATATAAAACCGGAATTGTATATTGCGCTACGGTAAAGAGCGCGGAAAGCCTTTCGGAAGATTTGGTTGCCGAAAAAGTGCCGCACATACTCTACCACGGCAAGATGTCGCCCCAGCAAAGAGACGAAGCGCAAGACCTTTTTATGTCAAAAAAAGTGGGGTTGGCCGTGGCTACAAACGCGTTCGGTATGGGCATAGACCGCCCCGACATAAGGTTTGTGTGCCACTACGAGCTTTGCGGCAGCATAGAAAGCTACTATCAGGAGGCGGGGCGCGCCGGCAGAGACGGCAAAGACGCCTATTGCGAAATGCTTTTTATGTATGCCGACAAAAGAGTTCAGGAATTTTTTATAGAGGGAGCGAACCCCGATTTGGATTTCATAAAAAAATGCTACCGCCTTTTGCGCAACTTGTCCGACAAAGAAGGCTTTTGCCAGCTTTCCATAGAGGAAATGACAAACCTTTTGTCGGAAAGGGGCAAAAAAAAGGCAAACCAAATGGCGGTTTCGTCAGCGCTGTCTATTTTAAGAAGATATTCGCTTATAGAGCGTTTCGACGGCGAAACGGGAAGGGTAAAATGCACAAGAATTTGCAATTTAAGTTTAAACGAAAGAGATTTACCCATAGATGCGCAGGCGCTTTTGCTTAAAAAACAGAGGGATTTGGGCAAATTAAAGTCGGTTTTGGCGTACGCGTATTCTTCGGGCTGCCGCCAAAGATGGATTTTAGACTATTTCGGCGAAACTTGCACCGTAGACTGCGGCAAGTGCGACAAATGCCGTTCGGGGGTTTCCTACAATGCCCAAACGGTTGAGGGCGAAAAGCTTGAGATTGTCCGCAAAGCCCTAAGCTGTGTGGCTAGAATGTCTTATAAAAGAGGCAAAAATATGTGGGAGCCGCGTTTCGGCAAAGACAGGCTTATAAAATGCCTTGTCGGCAGCAA
The DNA here is from genome assembly GCA_034180465.1 of Opitutales bacterium. GTDB lineage: Bacteria > Verrucomicrobiota > Verrucomicrobiia > Opitutales > Intestinicryptomonadaceae > CAKUIA01. The sequence goes on along the minus strand of JAXFOH010000006.1, from coordinate 18,104 downwards.
AGACGAAAAAATAATCTCGGCGCGTTTAAACGAGCTTTCAACCTACGCAATTTTAAAGGAATACGGCAAGAACTTTGTATCTAGGCTTGTGGATTGTATGATAGACGCCTCGTTAATAGAGCTTAGCTGCGGCGACTACCCGCTTGTGGGGCTAAGTTCTAAGGGTATAGAAGTTATGCTAAACGCAAAAAGCCCGTATATGGAATTCCCCGAAATTCCCGAAAAGGGCGAAAAGCGCAAGGCAAAGATTGCCGAAAAAGCCTATGCTAGCGACGAAATGCCCGACGACACAGAACTATACAAAAAGCTTGTATCGAAGCGAAACCAGCTTTGCCACCTAAGGGGAAATGTTCCAGCTTATATGGTGTTTCCCAACACTGTTCTGAAAAAACTTGCCGACTTAAAACCCAAAAACGCCGAAGAGGCAATGTCTATAAAGGGCATAGGCGAAAAAAAAGCGGCAACACTTTTGCCTACATTTCTTAAAATTATTGCCGAATACAATCAGTAGCTTTTTGTTTTCGCATTTTGCACAGTTTTTCCTGCCGAAAAGCTAAAAGGATTTGTATCTAAAAAAAATTACCCCTACGGGGTAGCAAAATGGCGTTCAAAATAAAAGTTGACGAAAAGCCCCCCAAGTATATTAGTTGTAGATTTTCATAACCATAAAAGGATTTAAATGAAAATTCAGGTTCTAAAAAGTAAGTTGTTGCGTGCGACTACAACCGAAGTAAGGGTAGACTACGAGGGCTCGTTGGCCATTGATATTGACTTGATGAAACTCGTCGGCATGCACCCATACGAAAAAATTCTTGTGGGCAACATAAATTCGGGCGCAAGGTTCGAAACTTATGCAATCCCCGCCGAAGCGGGCAGCAAAATGTTCTCCATTCGTGGAGCCGCTGCTCATCTCGGCAAAGTGGGCGACTTGCTTGTTATTATGTCGTTTGCCCAAATAGACGAAAAAGACGCAGAAAACTGGGTCCCCAGAACGGCTACTTTGGCTGAAAACAATACTAAAGTAGTTAAAAAGCTTAACACTTTATTTTAAATTACAAACCACACCAACCAACACATATGAAAGAAAAACTATTCATTCCCGGTCCCATTCAGGTGTCTGAAAAGACCTATAAGGCTATGACAGCCCCCATTATGGGGCATCGCAGCAAGGAATTTGTTGCCTTGTACAACAGCATACAGCCTTTGCTTAAACAGTTGTTCTACACGAACGACCCCGTGTATCTCAGCACAAGCAGCTCGTGGGGCGTAATGGAAGGCGCAATAAACAACGTCTGCAAAAAGGCGGTGTTAAACTGTGGCAACGGTTCGTTCTCCGACAAGTGGTACGACGTTGCAAAGCGCAACGGCAAAGAGGCAACCCTCCTTTCTTTCGACTGGGGTAAACCCGTAGACCCCGAAGCGGTCCGCAAAGAATTGTCGACTGGCAAGTACGATGCAATTACCATTATACACAACGAAACTTCGACAGGCACAATGAGCGATATTAAATCGCTTATGGAAGTTATAAGGCAGTTCCCCGACGTTATTTCGATTGTCGACACGGTAAGCTCCTTCTCGGCAATGCCTATTAAGAAAGACGAATTGGGCATAGACGTTATGGTGACAGGCTGCCAAAAAGCATTGGCTATTCCTCCGGGATTGTCGTTTTGCTCGGTTTCGCAAAAAGCTTTAGACAGAGCTAAAGAAGTTCCCAATCGCGGCTACTATTTCGACTTCTTGGAATTCCAAAAGAACTACGAAAAGGGTATGACTCCTTCTACCCCCGTAATCTCGTTGATTTTGGCTTTGAAAAGCAAGCTCGACGAAATCTTCGCCGAAGGGCTCGAACACAGATATGCGCGCCACATTGCCACAAACAAGATGGTTCGCGACTGGGGCTATTCGAGGGGCTTCGAACTTTTCCCCGAGGAGAAATACTCTTCGGTAACGCTAAACTGCTTTAAGAACAACCTTAACATTGATATGGCGGGCTTTGTTTCCGAATTAAAGAAGCGCACGGGCATGATAATAAACGGCGGCTACGGAAAAATTAAGGGAACGACATTCCGCATTTCCAATATGGGCGACGAAACAAAGGAAACTATCGAAGAATTGATAGCCGCTTTGGATTCTGTTTTGCCCGAATTTATCAAGTAGTTTGTAGTTTCGGGATTGATGAAAAAGCTTGTTATAGCCGAAAAACCTAGCGTTGCCGCCGATATAGCGCGCGTGCTTGGCAAGATGCGCAAAGTAGACGACTACTACGAAAGCGACGAGTTTGTCGTTTCGTCGGCAGTCGGCCATCTTGTCGAACTTTGCATGCCCGCCGATATCGACAAAAAATACGCCCGCTGGAGCATGGCTACCTTGCCCATCATTCCCGAAAAATTCACCCTTAAGGCGATAGAAAAGACAAAGCCCAAGCTAAAGTCTTTAAAATCGCTTATGAACCGATCCGATATAGACGTGCTGTATAACGCATGCGATGCGGGTAGGGAGGGCGAACTTATCTTTACATACGTTTACGAAATCTGCAAATGCAAGAAACAGCGTATGCGTTTGTGGTTTTCTTCGATGACGCCCGACGCCATTAGAGAGGCTTTTGCAAATCTGCGAAGCCAGGAGGAAATGGAGTCGCTGCAGGACGCCGCCCGCTGTCGAAGCGAGGCCGACTGGCTTATAGGCATTAACGGAACTAGGGCGGTAACTACTAGAATGTATGGCAGCCGCGTAAAGGAAATGGTAAGCGTAGGCCGCGTTCAAACGCCGACGCTTGCAATGATTGTCGAACGCCAAGAGCAAATAGACGCATTCCAACCCAAAAAGTTCTGGAAAATTTTGGCGGACTTTAAGGTGGCAAACGGCGAATATACCGGCGTGTACATTAAGCCCGACTTTAAGGCCGACAAAGATTCTCCCGACAAGGCGGATCGCGTTTGGGATTATGCCCAAGCCGAAAAAATCTTAAAAGAAGCCCTAAACGCTAAAAGCGTTGTCGCCACCGACAAAAAAACGCAGTCTAAACGCGCAGCCCCGCGCTTGTACGACTTAACCACTTTGCAAAGGGAGGCAAACAACAGGTTTTCCTTCCCGGCAGGCAAAACGCTAAGCCTAACGCAAAGCCTGTATGAAAAGCACAAAATGGTAACGTATCCGCGTACCGATTCCAGGGCTTTGCCCGAAGACTACGGCAATGTGGTTTTGCGCACGCTTTCGTCTTTGCAGGGCGAATACAAACCATTTGCGCAGCGCGCGTTGGACGAAAAGTATGTAAACTTTTTCAATAAAAAGATTTTCAACAACAAGCAGGTAAGCGACCACTTTGCAATAATCCCAACAGGGCTTAACTCGGGCAAACTTAGCCACGACGAAGCCAAGATTTACGATATGATTGCCCGCAGGTTCATTGCGGCATTCTATCCCGAAGCGGTTTTCGATGTTACCGTGCGCTCTACATCTTGCGATGGACACCTTTTTAAAAGCGAAGGCAAAGTTTTAAAGTCGGCCGGCTTTTTGGAGGTTTACAACAAACAGTCTGTAGACGACATTGCCGACGACAATTCGGGCAAAAAGGGTGAAAGTACCGCCATTTTGCCGGCTTTGACTGCCGGCAGCGAAAACGCCGCAGTAGGCGAAGGCAGAATAGAGGAGGAGTTCACAAAAGCTCCTCCGCGCTATACCGAGGCTACTTTGCTAACCGCAATGGAAACGGCCGGCAAACTTGTAGACGACGAAGAACTTGCCGAAGCTATGAAGGAAAAGGGATTGGGTACTCCCGCCACGCGCGCGCAGATTATCGAAACGCTTATATCCCACAAATTTGTGGAAAGGCAAAAGCGCGACTTGTTGCCTACCGTTAAAGCGCAAACATTTATAACATTTCTTAAAACCGTTGGGGTAAACGAGCTTACAAGCCCCGCCCTTACGGGAGACTGGGAGCATAAACTCAGGCTTATCGAGAAAAAAGAACTAACCAGAAAAGATTTTATGCACGGAATATCCGATATGACTACGCATATTGTCGAAGTCACAAAAAATTTTAACGAGGCCGATGCGGACGTTCAGCCCACCGACATTCCCTCCCCTTCGGGAGACGGCACATTGCTTGAAACTTTTAGGTCGTATAAATCAAAAGACGGCCTATTCCAAATCTACAAGACAATAGGCAACCGAAAATTGTCGAAAGACGAAGTTAGGGAATTGGTTGTAAATAAAAGGATTGGCCCGCTTACAGGCTTTAAAAGCAACAAAACTGGCAAGCCCTACGATGCCAGCCTTTATATAGACGACAGCCTAAAGATTAAATTCGAGTTCCCAAATTCTAGAGAAACTGCCACAGAGCAAACTCCCGCCGACTTCGACATTTCCACGGCCGAAGTTTTGGGCAACTGCCCAAGCTTCATTAAAAACGGCGAAGGCTCGGTTGTTGTCGAAACGCCAACCTCGTATGTTTGCGTAAAAGACGGCGCAATTTTAAAGGACGCTTTCAGGCTAAGCAAAACAATGCTTTCGCACAAATTCGATAACAGCGAAGTTAAAGAGCTTATAGAAAAGGGCAAAACCCCTCTTATAGAAGACTTTATTTCGAAGCGCACAAACAAAAAGTTTTCGGCATTTTTGGTCTTGAACGAAAAGGGCGGAGTGTCTTTCGAATTTTTGCCTAGGGCGGCAAAGCCCGCAGGAGAGAAGAAGGCTGCAAAAGCCACAGCCAAAAAACCCGCAAAGAAAAGCACGGTTAAAAGGGTAAAGAAGGCCGACGCAGAATAGCTTTGCCATATATTGAATTTGCAAAAAAAACGGCGTTTCGACTTATCCAATCTTTCGATATGCCGTTTTTTATTGAACGATGAGATACAGCGACAACAGCACTCCGCAACACGCATACCGATGGGGAAAAGTAGGCATAAAAGAGCTTATCCCCCGCAATGCGGCCGTCTTTAAATATACGTTTAAGGCGTTGCGCAACCGCAATTTTGCGCTGTATTTTTCGGGGGCAGTTTATAACCCTGTTGGGCTCGTGGATGCAGCAGGTTGCAATGGGCTATTTGGTTTATAAAATAACCGATTCGGTTTTTTTGCTTAGCTTGTCGGTATTTTTAACGCAAATTCCCGTTTTGTTTATAACTCCCTTTGCTGGCGTTGTTGCCGACAGGTTCGACCGCAAAAAAGTTTTGTTGTGCACGCAGTCGGCGTTTATGGTTATGTCGGCAATGCTTGCTGTGTTAACGTATACGGGGCTTGTAAACCTTTTTTGGATTTTGGCAATTTCGCTTGCATTCGGCATAACGGTAAGTTTCGATGCCCCCACAAGGCAGTCGATATACTCGAAACTGGTGCCCCCCGAAGACTTAAGCAACGCCATTGCATTGAACGCCACAGCCATTAACGGGACAAAATTTATAGGCCCGGCCTTTGGCGGCGTTATTGTTGCAGCCGTTGGCGAGACGGCGTGCTTTGCAATAAATTTTATAACATATTGGGCTACGTTGATTGCCCTGTTTATGATTAACGCAGATACAAAGCCCAAAGGGGCATCGAATGCAAATGCAATTGAGCAGATAAAAGAGGGTGTTTCGTATGCGAAATCGATTTTGCCTATTAGGGCTTTGCTTATTTTGCTTGCAACAGTCTGTTTTTGGGGCGCGCCGCTACCTATGCTTTTACCCGCCTTTGTAGACCGTTTCGGCGGCGGAAGCGAAATTTTGGGCAATATGATGAGCCTTATAGGCTTGGGTTCTTTGGCGGCTTCACTATATTTAGCTTCGCGCAAAAGCGTGTTGGGCTTGGGCAAGCTTATAACGCTTTCGTCGGGTATGCTGGGTGTTGGCATTATGGTTGTTTCGCTTTCTAACAACATGCCGCTAACATATTTCTTTTGCGTGGCAATGGGCTTTGGGCTTATAGCAACAACGGCTTCGTGCAATACCCTTTTGCAAAGTTTGGTAGACGACAACAAGAGGGGGCGCATTATGAGCCTTTTTACAATATGCTTTTTCGGTATGCAGCCCTTGGGAAGTCTTTTGCAGGGATATTTGTCGAAGCTGTTCGGTATGGAGTGGGTGCTTTTTGTGGCGGGCGCAATATGCGTTGCAAGTGCGGTTGTTTTCGAGTATTTCAGACCCTCTATAAGAAAGATTGCAAGGGCAATTTACTGCAAGAAAGACAAAGCCCTTCCCGAAATTGCAGAGTCTTTGAAATATACGGCAAGAAAATCGTCGATGTAAATTAATGCGGTTTTTTTAAGAAAACCTTTGCTTTTTTAGTTTACAGGCTTTTGTGTTTTTATGTAAGTTAAGTTTAGCTTTGTTAAAATGCTTGAATTTGTCACATTTGCTTGCTAGTTTTAGGTCTTTAACAAAAACAAATGTATGTGATGACTTTTCTAAAAACAAAAAAATACATATTTTCGCTAACAGCGTTCGTTTTTATCGCGTTTACACTTAACGCCGAAATATCGGTTAAAAACAACGCAAAAAACGATATAGCAACTGCGGGCAGCCCCGTGGAATTTACGGTGCAAGACTGTCCCAAAACCGCTTCGTGGTCGGCAAAAATAAACGGCTATAAGGCGGCCGAAGGCTCGTTGGAATCGGGCAAGGCTTCGGTTTTGCCCAAAGAGTGCGGCGCGGTTATATTTACCGCCGAAAACGCTGTCGAAAAAAATTCGCCTGCGGCGAAAAAGCACCTAAACGGAAACGGTGTGCTGGTTTCCCCCGAAAAGATTTTGCCCGCCAACACGCCAGCCGAAGATGCCGACGAATTTTGGAACAATGCAAAAAAAGAGCTTTCGAAATATCAGCTTAAGTTTTCGCTTACAAAAATTAGGGACGAGGGCTTAGTAGAGCTTTACGGTTACGTGATAGATTTGGGCGGCGGCGAGTTGGGCTCTGCAAACCCCGTAAGGGCTTCGGGCTACTTGGCAAAACCCAAAGGCTCTAAAAAGCTGCCCGCCATGCTTACGGTATACGGGGCGGGAACATTTTCGGCAAATATGAGCGATGCCATAAAATATGCAAAACTTGGTGCATTAAGCGTAACACTTAATCCGCATCCTTTCTTTTACAATGCCTCTGCCGACGAAATAGATTCTGCGCGAAACGGCGTATTGAAACGCTACAACAAAATAGGCGTAAAAGACGGCGACCCAACCCAAATTTATTTTTACGGAATGTTTAAAAGGCTATACGCCGTTTTATGCGCAATAGAAAGCCACCCGAATTTCGACAAAAAACATTTTGTAGTTCGCGGCTTTAGCCAGGGCGGCGCGCAGTCGATAATGGCCGCGTATTTGTCCGACAAAGTTACCGCGATTTGTCCTGCGGCTCCCGCAATGTGCGACTTGGGCAGCGTAAACAAAGACCGCAGGTCGGCCTGGCCTTTTTGGGTAAACGACAAACGCCAAAGCGAAACAAACGAAATTTCGAAATATTTTGATATGGCATTGCTAGGCGCAAAAGCGAAAGCCGAGATGTTTGTAGCCATAGGGCTTTTAGACGAAACGTGTTCGCCAAGCTCTATAATGGCAATGTACAACAACTACGGCGGCAAAAAGTCGTATATGACAATGCAGAACACCCCGCACGACAGAACACCCGAATTCTTTAAACAAGAGCACGAATTTATCCTGAAACACTTAAGCCTTAAAAAATAAAAACATGAAGAAACTTACATTGACACTATCCATATTGGCGGCGGCATTTTCGCTGTGGGCTCGCACGGTAAACGTTGTTAGCGACTTTAACGCCGTGCCCGACGGCAAAACCATTTGCACAAAGCAAATTCAGGCGGCAATAGACGAATGCGCAAAAAGCGGCGGCGGCAAAGTTATAATTCCCGAAGGCGTTTTTAAAACGTCTACATTATATCTTAAAAGCAACATAACACTGCATTTAGAGCGCAACAGTGTGATTTTGGGCGTTGAAGGCCGCGACAACTATCCAGTTGTAGGCCACGGAGTATTGGCTTCGCAAAAGTTCTACAAAGCCCTTATTATGTGCGACAAGCTGGAAAACGTTACCATTGAAGGCATGGGCGAAATAAACGGCAACGGCCTCAGCTTTTTGGAAAAAGACAACACCGAAGGCCGTCCAATAGCCCTTTTTATGCGCGATTCGAAGAATATGAAAGTTTCGGGCATTACGCTTAAAAACTCGGCGTTTTGGTCGTTTAGAATGCAAAGCTGCGATACGGTAAAAGTAGACGGAATTAAAATCTATTCGCATGTAAACTTCAACAACGACGGCTTCGATATTGAAAGCAAAAATGTGGTAATAAGCAACTGCATTGTGGATACCGACGACGATGCTCTTTGTTTTAAAAGCGAAGACGAAGAGTTTATGATTGAAAACATAACGGTAACAAACTGCATATTGGCTTCGAACTGCAACTTTATAAAGTTCGGCACGGGATCTGTAAAGGGATTTAGAAATATTGCAATTTCGAACATTGTCATGAAGAGCGCAAGCGAAGACAATTTGCGCCAGTGGGCGGTAAACCCGAAAAAATATGCGAGCTACCAAAAACGCATAGGCGAGCTTGGTTCAAAGCGCATGGGCATAGACGGCATTGCTTTGGAAGCGGTAGACGGTGCGATTATGGACGGCGTTGCAATTTCGAACATTGTTATGACCGATGTAAAAACACCCATTCTTATAAGGGTAGGCCACCGCAACACAGATGCCCGCAAAAGCGCAATAAGAAACATAACAATCAGCAACGTTATCGCAAACAGTGTAAGCCCCGTTCCCTGCATAATTGCAAGCGTTCCCGAACACGAATTGTCGAATGTTGCAATTAGCGACTGCTTCTTTAATATGTACGGGTCGGCCCCCGTAGAAAAGGCGTTCCAAAAAGTTCCCGAAAGGATAAACGGGTATCCGGCAAGCGAAATGTTCGGAATGGCAATGCCAGCCTACGGCATGTATATACGCCATGCCGACAATATTACGCTTAACAATGTGCAGTTTGCCGTAAGGGGCAAGCCCGACTTTAGGCACGCAATTTTTGCGGACGACACAAACAGGCTGCGCCTTTTAAACTGTGTGTTCGAAAAGCCCGAAGGCAAGTTGGCAACAATAAACCTTGTAGGCTGCCAAAACTACAAGATAGAAAACTGCGAGCAGTTCCCGCAAAAAGTTGCCGCAAAAAAATAGGCAAAACAGAATATTTCAATGCAAAGCCCCACTGTTTTAGGAGGGGCTTTTTGTTTTGCAAAGATTTGGGATTTAAATGGGCCGGTTTTTGCCGGATTTTTTTGTTTACTTGTCTATGCTTATAGGTTAGCTTTTTTGTGAATTTATAAACAAGTTTTAGATTAACAATAAAAGAAAGTATATATGAAGAAATCTGCACTATTCGTTTCGTTGGCGGTGTTTGCGGCTTGCGGGCTTTGGGCCCGTTCGGTGAACGTTGTTAGCGACTTTAAGGCCAAAGGCGACGGCAAAACCGTTTGCACAAACGAAATCCAGTCTGCAATAGACGAATGTTCCAAAACGGGCGGCGGCGAAGTTTTTGTTCCCGCCGGCGTATATAAAACCGCAACTTTAATGCTGCGCGACAACGTAACGCTTTATCTAGATAGAGACGCCGTTATTTCGGGCATAGCTGGCAAGGAAAATTATAATCAGGCTTTAGTATTCGGCGACAAGGTAAAGGACGTTGCAATTAAAGGCATGGGAGAAATAAACGGCAACGGAGCCTTGTTTAACGAAGGCGACAATGCGAGTGGGCGTCCCATAGGCATTTTGTTTAGGGATTCTAAAAACATAAGGGTAGAGGGCATTACGCTTAAAAATCCCGCGTTTTGGTCGTTTAAAATGCAAAGGTGCGACACAATTATAGTAAACAGAATGAAGATTTATGCGCACTCGAACTGGAATAACGACGGTTTTGATATAGACAGCAAAAATGTTGTAATTAGCGACTGCATTATAAATACCGACGACGACGCCATTTGCTTTAAAAGCGAAAGCCGCAACTTTGTTGTCGAAAACGTTGCAATAACAAACTGCGTGGTTTCCTCGAACTGCAATTTCATAAAATTCGGCACGGCTTCGGCTGGCGGTTTTAAGAACATTGCAATTTCGAACTGCGTGCTTAAAAAAGCCGCCGAAGACAATATCAGAAAATGGAAAACCAGCAAATGGATTTCGGGCAGATACGGCCGCGTGGGCGACTTTCCGTTGGGTTTGGCGGGCATCGCCCTAGAGGCGGTAGACGGCGGCTTTATGGAACAGGTTGCAATTTCGAACCTGGTAATGTCGAACGTTTTTGTGCCCATATTCATAAGGGTTGGACACCGCAACAAAGACGCGCAAAAAAGCTATATTAAAGACGTTGTAATTAGCGACATTGTTGCCAACAGCGAAACGGTTGTAACTTCCAGCATTACTTCAATTCCCGGCCACGAGCTTTCGAACGTGGTTTTGCGCAACTGCATATTCAACGTTTTCGGTTCGGGTACTGAAAAAATGGCAACAACCCCCGTGCCCGAAGTTGAAAACAAATATCCCGAATGTCTTATGTTCAATTTTGCGTTGCCATCTTTCGGCTTGTATTTGCGCCACGCAAACAACGTAACGCTCGACAACGTGCAAATCAGGGTAAAAGACATTCCCGACTACCGCCATGCCGTTGTTGCCGACGATGTTTCAATGCTAAGGGTTTACAACTGCATATTCGAAAAGCCCGCGGGCAAGCTTAAAACATTTAATGCTTTAAACTGCAAAGACCCGTATTTCTTCAACAATTTAGAGGTTGAACAAACGGCAGTGCTAAAGGAAAAGGCGGAAATTGCACAGGCAAAAGCCGCAAAAAATTAAAAAACTTTTTGCAAAAAGCATTCAAAAAAATCCGAAAGGTTTAAAACGCCTTTCGGTTTTTTTATGCGCACAGGCTAAAAAGTGTTTGATATGCCTTAAATATTTTTTAAACATAAAAGAATGTTTGAAAATTTGACAGAGAGGTTTTCCAAAGCCCTTAAAAACATTAGGGGGCTTGGCAAGATTAGCGAAGAGAATATAGCCGAGGCTTTGGGCGAAGTGCGTCAGGCCTTGTTGGGTGCCGATGTTCACTTTAAGGTTGCAAGAGAATTTATAGAAAGCGTAAAGCAAAAGGCTTTGGGTGTAGAGGTTATAAACGGCGTAAACCCCGGCCAGCAAATTGTAAAAATAATCCACGACGAGCTTGTAGAGCTTTTGGGTTCCGATAAAACCGAAATTTCGCCCGTGCGCCCATTGGGCATTTTAATGGTTGGATTGCACGGTTCGGGCAAAACCACAACTTCGGCAAAGCTTGCAAAATATTTCAACAAAAAAGGCTCTAAAGCCTGCGTTGTTGCCTGCGACGTTTACAGACCCGCCGCCATAGACCAAATAGAGGCGTTGGGGGCTGAAAATTCCATAAAAGTTTACTCCGATAGGAATTCCAAAGACGTTGTATCTATTGCCGAAAAATTCAGAAAACAGGCAATAGAAGAGGGCTTTAACGTTGTAATTTTCGATACTGCCGGCCGCCTGCAGATAGACGAGCCGCTTATAGACGAAATTAAAAGGCTAAAGGCAGCCTGCAACCCGCAGGAGGTTTTGCTTGTTGCCGATGCCGCCCTAGGTCAGGAGGCCGTAAGCGTTGCGCGCGACTTTAACGAAGCCGTTTCGCTTACAGGCGTTGTAATGACAAAGCTAGACGGCGACGCAAAGGGCGGGGCTGCATTGTCTATACGCCAAATTTCGAAAGCCCCCATAAAGTTTACGGGCGTAGGCGAAAAGATAGACGACTTAGACGCATTTTACCCCGACCGCATGGCGGGCAGAATTTTGGGCATGGGCGACGTTGTAAGCCTTGTCGAAAAAGCGCAGGAAAGCATAGACGAAAAAGAGGCTATGCAAATGGCCGAAAAATTGCGCCGCGCCGACTTCGATTTAAACGACTTCTTAGCCCAAATGCGTCAGATAAAAAAGCTCGGTTCTCTGGGGTCTATAATGAAAATGCTGCCGGGTATGGGCAACATTCAGATAGGCGAAAAAGAGGAAAAGAAAATGAAGCAAACCGAGGCTATAATACTTTCGATGACGCTTCAGGAACGTTCGAATCCGTCTATCTTAAACGCAAAAAGAAGGCTTAGAATTGCAAACGGTTCGGGAACGAAAGTTTCTTCGGTAAACTCGCTTATTCGAGACTTCGAAAAAATGCGCAAGGTTATGAAAATGTTTAAGGGCAACAGCCGCCTTTTAAACAAATTTAAAAAATAATATATCTGTGCACCAAAAGGGTGTTTCCCGCAAAAAACAGGAGCCAAAAGGGCATATTTTGCTTGCAAAATCGCATTGGTTAGGTTTAGTTATGCGGGTATGTCAATCAATTTTATAAATAAGGACTTTTATCTAGAAACCAAGGCAGCTCAAAAGCTGTATCACGAATACGCCGAAGGCCTGCCGATTATAGACTACCACTGCCATTTGGAGCCCAAAGAGGTTGCCGAAAACAAGTCGTGGGACAACGTAACCCAAGTTTGGCTTTACGGCGACCACTACAAATGGCGCGCAATGCGCAGCAACGGAGTAGCCGAAAAGTTTTGCACAGACCCAAACGTTTCCGACTACGAAAGGTTTGAAAAGTTTGCCGAAACTATGCCCAGACTTTTGCGCAACCCGATCTACCATTGGACGCATTTGGAAATGTCGCGCTTTTTCGGCATAGACGATGTTTTGTTGTCGCCTAAAACGGCAAAAGAGGTTTACGAGAGGGCGAACGAGGTTTTAAAGAACGGCTTAAACGCCCGTAAATGCATGCAAATGTGCAATGTAGAAACCGTTTGCACAACAGACGACCCCGTTTCGGAACTTTCCTACCACAAAGAAATTGCACAGAAACCTTTCGGTGTAAAAGTGCTGCCCGCCTTTAGACCCGACAAAGCGCACGCCATTGCAGACCGCCAGCAATATTTTAAATATCTTGAAACGCTTTCGGCGGTTTCGGGCGTAAAGATAGATTCTTTCGACGACCTTATTTCGGCGTTGCAGCAAAGGCACGACTATTTCGACCAAAACGGCTGCAAACTTTCCGACAACGGCTTGGATACAATGTGGTATGCCGAAGCTTCAAGCGAAGAGCTAAACAAAATCTTTAAAAAGATTTTAGACAACGCCCCATTGTGCGACTGCGAAGTTGCAAAGTTTAAAAGCGCAGTTCTTACCGAATGCGCCGTTATGGACAGCAAGGCAAACTGGGTACGCCAACTTCACATTGGCGCAATGCGCAATAACAATTCCATAATGTTTAAAAAGCTGGGCCCCGATACGGGCTTCGATTCGATTGGCGAAAGCATTTTCGCAAAAGAGCTATCGCTGCATTTAGACAACCTAAACAGCAGGGGGTGTCTCGGCAAAACCATTCTCTACAACCTGCACCCGAAAGACAACGAAATGCTTGCAACAATGCTGGGCAATTTCCAGGGAGCCGGCGTAAGAGGCAAGCTTCAGCTCGGCAGCGGCTGGTGGTTTTTAGACCAGGGCGACGGCATTAAAAAGCAGATAGAATCGGTTTCGCAGCTTTCGCTTTTGGCGAATTTTGTGGGTATGCTTACCGATTCCAGGTCTTTCTTGTCGTATCCGCGCCACGAATATTTCCGCCGCATTTTGTGCAACATTTTGGGGTCGGAAATGGAAAGAGGCCTTTTGCCGAACGACTTTGAATTGGTTGGCGACTTGGTTAAAAATGTTTCGTACTACAACGCAAAAAATTATTTCAACTTCTAACTAGCGCATACGATGAAAGTAGCTCTTGTGGGAATGGGGCCAATAGGCTCTATGCATGTCGACAACATAACGGCGGGGAAAATTCCCGGCTGCGAGTTGGTTGCAGTTTGCGATACTAGAAAAATCGAAAACCCGAAGATTGAGGGCAAAAAAATCTATTCGGACATAGACGCCCTTTTGGCGGACAAAGACGTTGAAAGCGTGATAATTTCGACTCCGTCTTTTACGCACTTCGATCTGGCTTGCAAGGTTCTTAACGCAGGCAAAAACGTTTTGGTTGAAAAGCCCATGGCTCTTTGCACGGCAGATATTTTAAAGATAGACGCCCTTGCAAAGGAAAAGAAACTTACCGCAGCAGTTATGCTTAATCAGCGCACAAACCCAATGTATGCGCGCATTAGGCAGCTTGTTAAAGACGGCGAATTGGGCAAGATAAACAGGGTGTCGTGGAATATGACAAACTGGTATAGGCCCGACGTTTACTACAAGTGCAACACTTGGCGCGGCACATTTAAAGGCGAAGCCGGCGGCGTGCTTATAAACCAGGGCATACACAATATAGACGCCTTTGCGTGGATATTCGGGCTGCCTCAAACCCTTAGGGCATGGTGCAAATTCGGCAAATACCACGATATTGAGGTAGAAGACGAAGTAAGCGCGTTTATGGAATACCCCGAAAATATGACGGCTACTTTCATAACAAGCAGCGGCGAGCACCCCGGCACGAATCGCTTCGAAATTTCGGGCGACAAGGGCTACATTGTTGCCGAAGACGGCAAGCTCCTTAAAAAATATATGTTTAAAGGAACCACTTTAAGCGACTACACAAAAAATACAAAGTACGTTTTTGGCACCCCCGAAACCGAGTATTCGCAAGAGGAGTTTCCCGACAAGGGGCTTCAGCATGCGGGCGTATTGAGGAATTTTATAAATTCAATAAACGGCAAAGAGGAATTGCTCTATAGCCCAGCACAGGGCTATTTGTCGGTGTGTCTTGCAAATGCAATGTTGCTTTCTGCCTGGACAAATTCCGATATAAAATTCCCATTTAACGACGCGGCCTACGCATCTTTACTTGCCGAAAAAACCGCAAATTCAAAACTTAGAACCGAAACCGTAAAAGACTGCATTATGGATTTCGGCAAATCTTTCAGGTAAAAATGGCAAAGACAGGCTATGATTATGTTCCCGAAGGAGGCGGCAAAAAGGTTGTAGCCGCCGGAGAATTTGTTTTTGCAAGTGCGTTTTTAGACCACGGGCATATATATGCGCAAACTACGGGGCTTATAAACGCGGGGGCGGAATGCAAATATGTTTACGACCCGGACCCAAAAAAAGTTGCCGAGTTCTTAAAGAGGTTCCCGAAGGTGAAGGTTGCCGACTCTTTCGAGCAAATCTTGAACGACAAGGACGTTGTTTTGGTTGCAAGCGCGGCAATTCCGTTTAACAGGTTTACAATAGGCGAACAAACGCTTTTGGCGGGCAAGCACTACTTTGTAGACAAGCCCCCTTTTACGACGCTTTCTCAGCTTGAAAGGGCAAAAGAACTTGTGAAAATTACGGGGCTTAAATATATGCCCTATTTTGCCGAAAGGATACACAACGAAGCCGCGGAAACTGCCGACGAACTTATTAAAAGCGGCAGAATAGGCGACGTTTTGCAGGTGCTTATTATGGCTCCGCACAGGTTGTCGAAAAGCGCGCGCCCTAAGTGGTTTTTTGAAAGGGAAAAATACGGCGGCATTTTGTGCGACATAGGCACGCATCAATTCGAACAGTTTTTACACTTTTCGGGCTGCGACGAAGCCGAAGTTGAATATGCCAGAGTTTGCAATTTTAAAAATCCAGAAACGCCCGAATTGCAGGATTTTGGCGAAGCGTGCGTTAAAATGAAAAACGGGGCTTCGGGCTACTGCAGGGTAGACTGGTTTACCCCTGATGGCCTTCCCGTTTGGGGCGACGGCAGGACATTTGTTTTGGGCGACAAAGGCTATATGGAAATAAGAAAATATTTGGACTATTCCGCCGCCGAAAATCCGTCGCAAATTCTGTTTGTGTCCGACAGCAATTCGGTTGAAAGAATAGATTGCAGGGGAAGGGGCTTCCCCTTCTTCGGCAAATTTATTTTAGACATTCTAAACAATGCAGAAAACGCAATGACGCAAAAACACGCGTTTGCTGCAGCCGAGCTTGCGCTTACGGCTCAGGCAACAGCAGAGAAATTTTTATAACAAAGGAAAAGTAATTGCATGAAAAATTTATTTGATATTAAAAACAAGGTGGTTGTTGTAACAGGCTCTACGGGCGTGTTGGCCGGCAACGTTGCCCAATATTTGGCGCAGCAGGGCGCGCAGGTTGTGTTTATAGGCCGCAACGAAGAGAAGCTTCAAAAGGCGGTGCAACAAGCGCAAAGCGTCAATAAAGACTGCTTTTATTGCGTGGCAAACGTGCTGGACAAAAACGCCCTGCAGGCTGCCTACGACAAAATTATGGCAAAGTGCGGCCGCATAGACGCGCTTGTTAACGGTGCAGGCGGCAATATGCCTGGGGCCGTAATTCCGCCCGACAAATCGGTTTTCGACTTGGATTTCGAGCAATGGCGCGCAGTTATAGACCTTAATTTGGGAGGTACAATGTTGCCCATTTTGGTATTCGGCAAGGCCTTCGAAAAACAAAAAGAGGGCGTTATTGTAAACTTTTCGTCGATGGCGGCCGAACAGGCTCTTACCCGCGTTTTGGGCTACTCGAACGCAAAAAGCGGCATAAACAACCTTACAAGATGGCTTGCGGTTGAATTCGCAAAAAAGACGGGCGAAAAAGTGCGCGTAAATGCGGTTGCCCCCGGCTTTTTCATTAGCGAACAAAATAGGGCATTGCTTACAAACCCCGATGGCTCCTACACCGAAAGGGGCAATCAGGTTATAAACAAAACGCCGTTTGGCAGGTTCGGCAAATGCGACGAAATTAACGGAACAGTGCACTACCTAATAAGCGAGGCTTCCGCCTTTGTAACGGGCACGATTATGGCGGTAGACGGCGGATTTTCGGCATTTACGGGAGTATAATTAAAAATGAACAAACATTTGTTGGAACACGGTTTTAGGTGGTACGGCCCCAAAGACAGGGTGCCCTTAAGCTACATAAAACAGGCAGGGGTTGAAAGCCTGTTTACATCGCTTCACCATATTCCCTACGGCGAACTTTGGACTTGCGACGAAATTAACGCGCTTAAAAAAATAGTTGAAGACGCCAAGTTAAGGTGGTCGGTTGTAGAATCGCTGCCCGTTAGCGAAGACATTAAAACGCGCACGGGAGACTACAAACGCCATATAGAAAACTACAAGCAAAGCATTGTAAATTTGGCAAAATGCGGCGTAAAAAAGATTATCTACAACTTTATGCCCGTGCTAGACTGGATTAGAACAGACTTGCGTTTCGACGCCAGAGGCGACGGTTCGCGCTGCTTAAAGTACGACCCTTCGCAGTTTGCTGCGTTCGAAATATATTTGCTTAAACGTCCCAATGCCGAAGAAAACTACACTCCCGACCAGCTTGAAAGGGCAAAAAGCTTTTTCGAATCGCTAAGCAACGATCAAAAAAAGAAGTTCGAGCGCGACATTATAGACGTTTTCCCCGGCTGTAAGTTCGGGCTTAGCATAGACGACGTAAGGGCAATGCTTGCAAAATATTCCAAGATAGACGCAGCCCAGCTTAAGGAACACCTTGTAAAATTCCTTAACGAAACAGCCCCCGTTGCCGAAGAAAACGGCGCAATTTTGGCTATACACCCCGACGACCCGCCCATTCCCGTGCTTGGCCTGCCCAGAATTGCATCGTGCACGCAAGACTTTTTGGATATTTTTGAGGGCGAAAAAAGTCCGGCAAACACGGTGGCTTTGTGCGCGGGCTCGCTTAGCGCAAACCCAAAAAACGTGATACACGAAATGGTAGACGCCCTTGCCGACAGAATACACGTTGTGCATTTGCGCAGCACACAAAGAATGCCCGACGGCAGCTTCTTTGAAGCGGGGCATTTGGACGGCTCGGTTAATATGTACGAAGTTCTAAAACGCCTTTTGGCTTTGCAGGAACGCCGCGTTAAAAACGGGCTCGACAGAATAGTGTTCCGCCCAGACCACGGCAGGGATATGGCCGACGATTTGGAAAAACCCTACCCCGACAACCCAGGCTATTCCTACATAGGAAGAATGATGGGCTTGTCCGAGCTTAGGGGAATGCAGTGCGGCATTTTGGGCGAAAAGCCCGAAGTTTAAAAAAATATTGATAGGAAATCTTTTGTATATTATATGTAGGAGGAAATATGAAAAGACGTCAATTCTTGGGAAAAAT
>JAXFOH010000104.1:0-3750 GCA_034180465.1 Opitutales bacterium | reverse complement strand
GGGCAACGTAAGAGAGCTTGAAAACTGCATGGAATATGCGGTTTTAAATACCTCCGACAACGTTATAAGCGGCTACAACCTGCCGCCTACTTTGCAAACCGATTTGTCGACGGCGTCGGTTCCCGCCTTTGCAGGCGACGGAGCAGAGCCCGAAAATACCGACTACGAAACGCTTGTGGGCAATTTCGAGCGCGAGATAATAATAAACGCGCTAAAGAAAAACAACGGCAATGCAAGCGCGGCGGCAAAATATCTAAAAACTACGCCGCGCATTATACTTTATAAAATAAAAAAACTGAATATAGACCCGCTTTTATATAAATAACAAACAATCAAAACACTCGTACAAAAAATGACATTCCTTCAGAATATGTTCGCCGAAAGAATTGGCGGAGTAAACTACGGCAAAACGAACGAAATTTACAAGTTCGAAAAAATCAAGAGGGCAAAGCGCGCGGCAAAAGCCGCCAAGCCCGATGTTGAGCTTATAGATATGGGCGTTGGCGAGCCCGACGAAATGGCTTTCCCCGAAGTTGTAGAGGCTTTGTATGCTGCGGCAAAAAACCCCGCAAACCGCGGCTATGCCGACAACGGCGGCAGAGACTTTAAAGTGGCCACCGCTTATTATATGAAGGCGGTTTTCGGCGTACAGCTAGATCCCGACACCGAAATTATACACTCTATAGGCTCTAAAGCGGCCCTGAGCATTTTGCCCTATTGCTTTATAAACCCCAAAGACGTTGTTATAATGACAATCCCCGGCTACCCCGTTTTTGGTACGCACGCAAAATATTTGGGCGGCGAGGTATACAACGTAAAGCTTTCCGAAGAAAACAACTTTTTGCCCGATTTGGATTCGATTCCCCAAGAGATAAGGAAAAGGGCAAAAGTTATGGTTGTAAACTATCCGAACAACCCAACGGGTGCAAGTGCAACGCTTGAGTTTTTTGAAAAGCTTGTAAAGTTTGCAAAGGAAAACTCCATAATAATAATCTCCGATGCAGCGTACGCATCTTTAACGTTCGAAGGGCCTTCGCTTTCGATATTTCAGGTTCAAGGTGCCAAAGACGTGGCTCTTGAACTGCACTCGATGTCGAAAAGCCACAATATGACCGGCTGGCGAATTGGCTGGGTTTGCGGAAATCCGCTTTTGGTAAAAGCCTATGGCGACGTTAAAGACAACTGCGATTCCGGACAATTTTTGGGCATACAGCTTGCTGGGGCAAAGGGGCTAGAAAACCCGCTTATTACAAGGCAAATTGCCGCAAAATATTCTAGGCGAATGGACTTGCTTGTTGGCGTGCTAAAAGATTTGGGATTTAGCCCAAAAAAGCCAAAGGCGGGATTTTTCCTTTATATGAAAGCCCCAAAAGCCGCTTTGAACGAAGACGGAAGTAAAACCGAATTTAAATCGGGCGAAGATTTTTCGCAGTGGATGATTTCGCAACACCTAATAAGCACGGTTCCGTGGGACGACGAGGGCCCGTATGTAAGGTTTTCGGTAACATTCGAAGCGCACGGCATAGAGGCCGAAAAGGCTGTTGTTGCCGAAATCAAAAAGAGAATGTCGCAGTCGAAATTCGAATTTTAAGAAGGATACAAAAATGAAGTTTTATAAATACCACGCATTGGGCAACGACTATCTGGTTTTAGATCCGAAAGACTGCCCCGTTTGCCCGCAGGGCTTAGACGTTGTTAAAATCTGCCACAGAAATTTCGGGCTGGGAAGCGACGGAATTTTGTTCGGGCCCGAAAAGAGCGACAAGGCCGACTTTAAATTGCGCATATTAAACCCCGATGCCAGCGAAGCCGAAAAAAGCGGCAATGGTCTTAGGATATTTTCGCGCTATTTGTTCGACACCGGGCGCGTTGAAGAAAACAAGCCCTTTACGGTAGACACTTTAGGTGGCGTAGTTTCGTGCACGGTTTCACAAAACGGCAATTATATTACTGTTGAAATGGGGCATGTCAGTTTCGACGCCGACAAAATTCCCGTAAACGGCGTAAAGGGCGAAGTTATAAACCAAGAGGTTGTAATAGACGGCGTAGCCTATAAATATTGCTGCGCAACTGTCGGTAACCCCCACTGCGTTGTGCCTATGAAAAAGGTTTCGTCGGAAATTGCGCACAAAATTGGCCCCGTTTTGGAGAATATGACGGAGAAATTTCCCAATAGAACAAATGTGCAGTTTTTAGAGGTTGTAGACAAAAACAACATTAATATCCAAATTTGGGAGAGGGGAGCCGGCTATACATTGGCTTCGGGTTCAAGCTCTAGCGCGGCGGCAAGCGTTGCCTACAAACTTGGCTTGTGCGAAGGCGACATAACTGTTCATATGCCCGGAGGAATTTTGAAAATTTCAATAAAACCTGACTATTCTATAACGATGAGCGGACCCGCTACAAAAGTGGGGGTATACGAAATGTTCGATAGCGTTTTAACGCAAGATATTCCAAATATGTAAGTTGTGTAAATTGGATTGTTGTCGGGCGGTGCTTAAATGCACCGCCTTTTTTGTTGCACATTTTGTCGAAATACAAATTTGTAGTAGCACAAAAATGTAGTTGCAACAAATTTGTAGCGCATAGGGGGGTAAAAAAGAGGGTTGAAAGGCAACTTTTTTGTATGCGTCAATTTTGCAGGCGCCTACATTCTTGTAGAACTTAGTGTTTATGCGGTGTTTGTGGTTTTTGTCGCATTTTTCAAAAACGTGTAAAAAAACTGGCACGCTTTATGCTTATCAAAAAAGCATCTCATCATTCCAAAAAAATGAAACTAATAATAGCATACATTAAGCCCGAACAACTTGGAGAGGTAAAAAAGGAACTCTTCAAGAACGAAATATACAGGCTATCGGTTACTAACGCACTCGGCTGCGGAAGGCAGAAGGGTTATAGCGAAAACTATCGCGGAAATGTTAGAGAGGTAAACCTCCTTAAAAAAGTACGCTTGGAAATCGCAGTTAACGACGAGTATCTCGACCAGACAATAGAGTCTATCATAAAAGGCGCCCAAACCGACCATATCGGCGACGGCAAGATTTTTGTATTGAACGTCGAGGAGTGCATTCGCGTAAGAACGCGCGAAACTGGACGCGAGGCAATAGGTTAAAATTCTAAACGAATTTAAGGTTATGAGACTAAAGACATTGTTATATATAGGCGCACTGATGGGTGCGTGTTCGGCATTCGGGCAAGAGGTGGCGGCAAACGCCGAGGCTGCAACGCCCTCAGTTTCGAACGAAATGTTTACAATTAACAACTTGTGGATACTTTTGGGTGCAGTTTTGGTTTTTGCAATGCACCCGGGGTTTGCACTGGTAGAAACTGGTTTGTGCCGCGCAAAGAACAGCGTGAACATTCTTTCTAAAAACGTTATCACGGTGGCAATCGGTTTGCTTACCTATGTGGTAATCGGTTTTAGCATTATGTATCCGAAAGATTCTTGGCTTATAAACGGTTTGTTGGGCTTTATGGGCTTCGGCGTTTCCTCGCCCGAAGGCGCGTTGGGCGCTATCGCCTACAACGGCGGCAACTACGGCTATTGGACGGACTTTATATTCCAAGGCATGTTTGCCGCAACTTCCGTAACCATTGTTTCGGGTGCGGTTGCTGAAAGGATAAAGTTTAGCGCATACATAATCTTTGCAATAATCTATGCGGCGTTCGGATACACGCTTATAGGCTCGTGGGGCTGGGGTGGCGGCTGGCTGGCAAAGCTCGGTTTCTACGACTTGGCGGGTTCTACAT
>JAXFOH010000059.1:0-2068 GCA_034180465.1 Opitutales bacterium | reverse complement strand
TTGTGGTGTATAACTCGGCCGCTTTGCCGTCTTTTATCTTCTGCAAAGTGCCAAGTGCGTCTGAAATTGCGCCGTCTAGCTCGGGAATAATCATATTAAATTTTTCGGCGTAATATTGCTTTTCCTCTAAGCTTTTGGCTTTTGCCAGGTGCAAGTTTGCCAAGGCAATATGTTCGCTTAAAATTTTTATTGCCGCGTTTAAATACATATGCTTTATGCCCTTTGCCGATTCTTTTAGCGCATTTATTTTTGCGGCATAGCATTTGCACTTTTCAAGCATTTCGTTGTAAAACTGCAAATTAGGTTTCGATTGCGTTATTACGGGCGCGTTGCATTCGGTAATCGAAATGCTGTGTATGGTATATTTTGCCTTTGCGTCTATCAAAATTCTGAAGGTAGAAAGCCCGTTTTTGTCTAAGTCTTTGGCTTTGGGCAAAATTGTTGTAAGCGAAGTATTTCTTTTGTTGTACACAACCTTAACGGCGGCTCTAATGCGCCAGTTTTCGCCGTATACTATAAGGGGGGTGCCTTCGCCGGAATATTCGCCATCTATTTCAATTAAATAGCATTGATCGGGTTTTAGCGCAACTTTTTGAAAAAGCATTGCATATACATTCGGGTATTTGTCGGAGTTGTTTTGTATGGTAAAAGCCTCGCTTTCGTCGTCGAAAAAGGCCTTTGCGTTTGCCTTGCCCGACACATACCACCCCCAGCCTGTGGGCAGCCCCGTGCGTGATTTCAATTCGCCGTTTTTTAGAACGTTTGCCTGCAAAGTTCCTAAAAGTGCAAACATAAATAAAAGTGTAAAAATTCGCTTCATCATATGGCAAAACACGCTATAGATTGCCAAGCACTTGCGCAAACAAAAAAGCTTTCTATTTAAAAAGCCGCCAATTTTTCGCGTATATTTTTGCCTTCCGCTTAGTATAAGTATGTAAGAAAGCCGCTTTTTTAGCGAATAAATATTTTAGTATGAAATCTTTTGCAATTCGCGCTACATTCGCTTTTGGTGTATCCATATTATTCCCACTTTTTATGCAGAACGACGGCTGGAAGTTCTTTAACATAGCTCTTCCGCTTTTAATGTTGTTTGCGGTAGTTTCCAGCGCGTTTGTTGGTTCCGAAAACCCCGAAGACAATGTTGGGCTAGTAGGCAAAATTGTATTGTCGTTTTTTGGAACGGGGCTTTTTGCCGCCATATGGCCGTTTCACGGCAAGCTGATTTTTGCGGTTGGGTTTCTTTTGCTAACGTTTGTGGCTTTAATTATGCACTTTTTTGAACGCAGCAAAAAGATGCGTCGCTAGCGTATATTTGTTGCAAAATTTTGTAAGAATAATTTTCTAAAAACGAAGTAGCTATATACTTGGTTTAATATTTTTTTGTTTGAGATGAAAAAAACTGTATATCTGATTTTATTTTTTGTGTGCACTATGGCTTTTGGCGAAAATTCGGCAAAAGACACCCAAAATGCGTTGTACGAGCAGGGCATTGCCTTTTTAGATAGCGGTAAGGTAGACAAAGCCATAAAGTGCTTTGAAGAATGCGCAAAACAGGGCAATAAACGCGCGCAGTATGCGCTTTACGAGTATTACGGCGACAACGGCGACAAAAATAACGCTCGCAAGTGGTTGGAATTTTTGGCTGAAAATTCTAACGATGTTTTAGACCAAAGTATGGTGGGCTTTTGTTTTCTAAATGGGCGCGGGGTTGAAAAAGACTATAAATTGGCGTTTAAGTGGTTGGAAAAGGCTGCAAAAAATGGCGATGCCGAGGGGCAATATTTGCTTGGCAATATGTATTACGAAGGCTTTGGCGTGCAAAAAGACTACAACAAGGCCATTGAATTAGTTAAAAAAAGCGCAGCGCAGGGCTTGGCAAAAGCGCAATCGGCACTGGGGCTAATGTATGCGCGCGGGCAAGGCACACCGCAAAATTACAAAGAGGCTTTTAAGTGGTACGAAAAAGCGGCAAAACAGGGCAACGATAAGGCCCAGTGCACGCTTGGCGAAATGTACTTAGAAGGCGATGGCACCGACCAAAACTACGAGCTTGCCGCCCAATGGCTGG
>JAXFOH010000049.1:0-3983 GCA_034180465.1 Opitutales bacterium | reverse complement strand
AGCGAAACCAACGCCTTGTCGAAAAAGTTGCCAAGCTCGGGGTGTTCCAAAATAAAGCTATAGCAATCGTTTACCTTTTGTATTTTAAGGAAACGTTCAAGCGGCCAACCAAAGACGCTATACAACGACTTAAGAAACCCGTTTTTTATGGATTTCTTAAGGTCAATTAATTTGTATTTATCCGACATTCCCTAAATTGTTGCACAAACAGTATAAAAAGGCAAAGCTATTTATTCTTGTTTTTGTCTTTTTGCAGCTTATATTCAACCGAGTCTTTTAAAGACTCCCACGAGGCTTCTATTATGTTGTCGGAAGCCCCAACAGTTCCCCAAATCGAGTCGCCGTCTTTGGTTTCTATAAGCACTCTTGTTATTGCGTTTGTGCCCGCGCCGCTGTCGAGAATGCGAACTTTAAAGTCGGTCAATTCAATGTCTTTAAGCTGCGGAAACTTGTTTATAAGCGACTTTCTTAACGCCATATCCAAGGCGGCAACGGGTCCGTGGGCTTCTGCAACTGTGTGCTCTATGTTGCCGTCTATCTCTATCTTTACAGTTGCTTCCGAGCGAATGCGTTTTTCGAACTCATTCTTTTCAACTATAACCCTGTAACCTCTTACCTTGAAAAATTCCTTATCTTTGTGCAGAAATTTTGAAAGCAAAAGCGAAAACGAAGCGTCGGCGGCCTCATATTCGTAGCCTTTAAATTCCATTTCCTTAAGCTCGTTTAAAAACTCCTTAATTTCGGGGTTTTTGGCGTCTATATTAACACCAAGCTCTTTTGCCTTCATCATAATCGAGCTTCTGCCCGACATATCGCTAACTAAAACCCTTGTTTTGTTGCCTACAAGCGAAGGGTCTATATGCTCGTAGCTGCATTTAACTTTGTTTGCGGCATCGGCGTGCACCCCTCCTTTGTGGGCAAAAGACGAAGCCCCAACATAGGGATTCCTGTTGTCGCTGCGCATATTTGCCATTTCGTCGGCAAAAAGCGAAAGCTCGCGCAGCTTTTTCATATTCTGCGAACAATTTAGCGAAAAGCCCATTTTAAGGGACAAGTTTGCCATAATTGTGCACAAATTTGCATTGCCGTTGCGTTCGCCCAAGCCGTTCATGGTGCCTTGCACCATAACAGCCCCGCACTCTACGCCGCAAAGCGAAAGTGCAACTGCCAAACCGCAGTCGTTATGGCAGTGTATGCCAATGGGCAAATCTACGTTCTTTATTACGTCGGCAAGGATTTTTTTAAACTCCTCTATCATTGTACCGCCGTTTGTGTCGCATAGGCAGATAAAGTCTGCCCCTGCGTCTTTTGCGGCTTTAAGCGTTGCAAGTGCATATTCGGGGTTGTCTTTATAACCATCAAAAAAGTGTTCGGCATCGTATACAACTGTTTTGTTGTGGCTCTTTAAGTAGTGCACGCTTTCGAAAATCATTTTAAGATTTTCTTCGGGCGTGGTTTTAATTACTTCGGTTACATGCAACAACCACGTTTTGCCGAAAATTGTAAGGCAACTAGCCCCCGAATCTATTAAAAGCTTAAGCTGGTTGTCGTCTTCTACCGCAATGTTTGCGCGGCGTGTAGAACCGAATGCCGCAATTTTTGCATGCTTTAAATTAAGCTTTTTTGCTCCCTCAAAAAACGCCATATCGCGCGGGTTCGAGCCTGGCCAGCCGCCTTCGATATAGTCTATGCCGAATTGGTCCATCTTTTCGGCAAGCCTAAGTTTAGACGCCACCGACATCGAAACGCCTTCGCCCTGCGTTCCGTCTCTTAAAGTTGTATCGTATGTAAAAATTTTATTGTCCATTTTTAAGACCCTTTTGCTCTATATAATTTCTTAAAGTCTGTTCGTTTGCCGGCATATTTTCGGTGATAATTTCTTTTGTTTTAAGCTCCTCTAATATGGGCGATTTAGGCTCTATGCCAATTGCCTTAATTATTAAGTCGGGGAATTTTGCGGGGCTAGCAGTCGAAATCAAAATGTTTAGCCTGCTTTTGTCTACATCGGCAAAAGCGCAGGCGGTATGGGGGTCTACAACGTAGCCGAATTTTTCGTATACTCTCTTTACGGTTTGCGGAATTTGAGCGTCGTCCATCTTGCTAGACGAAAATTCGGGAGCGCAAAAATTGTCGAACTTCCAAATTTTATCGCGCTTAAACGACTGCATAATTTCGCATACCTTTTCGGCGTTTTCGTTTTCAAGATAATATATAAAACGCTCAAAATTGGAAGCAACCTGAATATCCATAGACGGCGCATAGCTGGGAACCACGTCGCCGAGTTTGTATACGCCGCTAGTAAAGAGCCTGTGCAGAATGTCGTTTTGATTTGTTGCAACCTTAAAGCCCGCAACTTTCATACCCATTTTATAGGCAAACCAACCCGCCAAAACGTTGCCGAAATTGCCCGTGGGCACCGTAAACAAAACGTTTTGCCTTTGCGATTTTTCTATCTTTAGGTAGGCATAAATATAGTATACGCACTGCGCCAAAATTCGCGCCAAGTTTATGGAGTTTACCGCGCTAAGCCTCCATTTGCGCTTAAATTCTACATCGCCGAAAAGGCTTTTTACCAAAAACTGCGCGTCGTCGAAAGTGCCGTCTATTGCAATGGGGAAAACATTTTTTGCCCCCGTGCATGTCATTTGCCTTTCCTGCAGGGGCGAAACCCTGCCGTGCGGATAAAGTATGAATATGTTTACGCCCTTTTTGCCGAGCAGACCGTTTATTGCCGCGCTGCCCGTGTCGCCGCTGGTTGCCCCCAAAACGTTTATCGTTCGGTTGCTTTTTGCCAGCAAATATTCATACAAATTGCCCAAAAGCTGCAAGGCAAAGTCTTTAAAAGCCAATGTCGGCCCGTGAAAAAGCTCTAAAACATAAAGCTTTTCGTTCAGCTTTTTTAGGGGGGCTACGGAAACATCGTCGAACTTTTTGTACGACGCAAAAACAACTTTCTTAAGGTCGCATTCGGGAATATCGCTTGCAAAAAGTTTAAGAAATTCGAAGCACAACGAAGGGTAGTCCAGCTTTTCCCATTCGTCGAAAAAGCCGTCTATTTTCGGAAAAGTTTCGGGAACGTAAAGCCCGCCGTCGGGGGCAAGTCCCTCTTCTACCGCCGCGCTAAAGCCCAGGGGGGCGGCCGAACCTCGTGTGCTTACAAACTTCATTTTACTAGTCCTGCGTTTTGTCGTCTAAATCGAATGCGCTGTGTAGCAAGTTTACGGCTTCGTCGGCGCGTTTTAAATCTATGCCTACAGCTATTTTAATTTCGCTTGTAGTGATAAGCTCTACATTAATGCCTGCCCTTGCCAATGCGCCGAAGAACGTGGCAGCAACCCCGCTGTGCGACTTCATACCTATGCCTACAGCCGAAACCTTTGCGATTTCCGACACAGATTCAACGTGGGCTTCTTTTAAGTCGCCGGAAGCCTCGTCTAAAAGCTTCTTTGTTTTTTCGGCGTCTTCTTTGGGAACAGTAAAGGTAAGGTTTGCCTTTCCGCCGCGGCCTACGTTCTGCACAATCATATCTACTACTATGTTTGCTTCGGCCAAATTTTCGAACACCTTGGCGGCAACGCCTGGTTTGTCGCTAAGGCCTACAAGTGTTACTTTTACCTGATTTTTGTCTACCGCTATGCCGCTAACGACAAGGCTTTCCATTGAAGATACTTTAGATTTCACTATTGTTCCGGGTTGATTGTTAAAGCTTGATCTTACTTCGAATACTACATTGTGTTTGCGCGCAAATTCTACCGAGCGCGCCTGCATAACTTTTGAACCGCTCGAAGCCAATTCCAAAAGCTCGCTATACGACATTTCGTTGATTTTGCGGGCATATCTTACTATGCGCGGGTCGGCCGTATAAATGCCGTCTACATCGGTGTAAATTTGGCATACATCGGCTTTTAACGCCGCAGCCAGTGCAACCGCCGACAAGTCGCTGCCGCCGCGGCCTACGTTCTGCACAATCATATCTACTACTA
>JAXFOH010000142.1:0-21362 GCA_034180465.1 Opitutales bacterium | reverse complement strand
AATGCTGCAGGAGGTAGCCTGCGAGCACGCCGATATTTTGCGCGTTGGCATGGATGACTTGTCGCCTAAAAACCTCGGTTGGGCGATTTCTAAAATAGACCTTACAATTTTTGCACTGCCCGAAAAGCGCAGCCGCATTGTGATTGAAACTTGGCCAAGCGGCAGAAGCAAAGCATTTTGCGAAAGAGATTTTAGGGCAATCGACCAAAACGGCAAAGTCCTTTTCGAGGCGCGCTCTATCTGGATTTTGTTCGATCTGGTAAAACGAAGAATGGAAAGAACCTCGGTTTTGCACGAATGGGAAAATGAGCCCGAACGCGTAGCGGGCGACTGCTCCGAAAAACTTTTGCCGCCCTCTGAAATTCAATTCTCAAAAAGAGTTGTTATACGACGCGACGACATAGACGTAAACGGACACCTAAACAACTGCGTGTATCCCGCACTTGTAATAGATTCGCTGCCTGAAAGTTTTTATGCAAAAAAAATGCCGCGCCGCATTAGAATTTCGTTTTTGTCCGAAATGAAGGAATCCGACAACGCTATTTCGAACGCGCAAATTACGGGAGACACATCGCTACACAGCATTTGCAACGCCGAAACAAACAAGGAATTTGCCCGGATAAATATAGACTGGAGAAACATTTAATGACACTTTTACAATCGACACTGCTTTTATCGTTTTTGCTTGCAACCTCGGGAATATTTTTTGTCAGGGGCGAAAGCTCTAAACAGGCCGCCTTTAAATTTTTGCGCAGCAAAAACGCAGCCTACGTTCTATACGGACTTGGCGGGCTTTGGTTTGTTTGGCAGCTTTTCAACTTGGGGCAATCTGACTTTGGCGACATAAAACACCTGCTTATTTTATTATTCGGCGGGGCTTGGTTGCTTTCGTTTAAACACTTGCCCGACTTCTTAAGCGTAAGGGGATTATGCGTGGTGCTTTTGCTGTTGTCTAGGGTGTTTTTAGATTCGGCATATATGCTGGACATTCCCGCAAGGTATACACTTGTATCGATAACGTATTTTATAATTGTAGCGACAATATACACGGGCTGCCTGCCCTACCGCCTGCGCGACTTCTTCGAATGGCTGTATGCAAAAAAAATGCGCGCGCAAATTTTCGGCGCGGTTTTAATTGCGCTTTCTGCCACGCTGGACACCTCAATTATCTTCTACTAAAATATTTTTATGAAAAGAAATTTGCTGATAGTTTTAAGCGGTCCTGCGGGTAGCGGCAAAACAACGCTTTGCGCAAACACAATGAAGTGCGACCCTAAATTCGACAGGGTTATTACCGCCACTACACGCCCACCAAGAACCGGCGAAGTAGACGGCAAAGACTATATTTTTCTCAGCCAGCAGGAATTTTTAAACAAGCTGAAAAACGGCGAATTTTACGAGCACGCTACCGTTCACGGAAGAATGTACGGCACACTGAAAAGCTCCATACAAAAGGCATTTGCAAACAATAAAGACCTTTTTTTGGTTATAGACGTGCAAGGCGCAAAAACCTGGCGCGAAATTGCAAAGAAAGACCCACTTATAGAAAACTCGCTGCTTAGCGTTTTTATTATGCCCAAAAGCATAGACGAGCTTGTAAGCCGCTTGCACAACCGCAATACCGACAACGAAGCCGAAATTGCATTGCGCATGAAAACCGCACAAGAAGAGATTAAATTTGCAAAAGATTTCGATAAAATTTTGACTTCTGGCACAAGGGAACAAGACTTAAAATCCCTGCAGGAAATCATAGCCCAAGCAAGGCAAAGCTAAAAAAATCGGTATTTTTTCGGCTATCGCCAAAGGCCAAGCAAAGCGCAAAACAAGAAGCAAAAATACTCAGCCAAGTTAAAACACTTGGGGTTATTTTTGCCGATTTTTGCCAAAAAATTTTGATTTTTATAAGTCTTTGCTTCTGTCGGCGGGCAAGCGGTAGTTGCGCATAATGCGCGGCATTGCCTCTTTCATTTTCTTTACGTCTAAAATTATGGGAACTTCGTAGTCGAAAATAAAGGTTACATAGCCGTCGTTTAGCGAATCTATTATGCGGGCAACATCTTTTATAGATTTAATTTTTTGCCCGTTAATTTCGTAGAGCCTGCTGCTTGCGTACGATTGATAGCCCAAATTTACTTCGTCGCCAAGTACAACCGAAAGAACAACAACTTCGTCTTCGGGCGAATCTTTTTCCTCGTCTATAAGCCTGCTTAAATGTTCGGGCGGGGTTTGCTTTGTCCATTCCGACAAATAGCTAAGCGAAAGCGTTGTAAACACAAGGCCGCCTGCAACATACATTTTTGGTGACTTGTCGTACATCATGGGCGAAACCATAAAATGGGGCTTTTTTGGATACATTTTTACTTCAAGTTTTTTGCCATCGCGCAAAATGCCAAAGCTTACAAATTCGCCCATTTGTTTTGAATCAACAATTGTGGAAAAATGGCGGTTTTCGCCGTTGTCGGCGGTAATGTTGCCGTTGTTCATTATGGTTTTGCCGTCTATTGTAAGCAGAACATCGCCCTTCTTTACGGGCGGGTTTAAGCCCGCAAATTTGCGAACCCTGCATACCAACACCCCGCTTTGGCGTTCTGCCATCTTAAGATATTTGCGGGTATCGGGGTTTTCCAGCGTAATTATGCTAATTCCCAAATCGCCAAAGCCGTCTACAGTGCCATCTTGTATGTCTTTCAAAAAGTGGCGGATAACATCGGTATGTATCATATAGCCAAGGCCTTGCCTGCCCTTGTAGCCCTGAAAGGCAATGCCAACTACCTTGCCGTTATGCAAAATAGGCCCGCCGCTGTTGCCTGGATTTATTGCGGCATCTAGTTGCGCAGCCAAAAAGCTGTCCAGCATAGAGTGCGAATAGGCAACCGCCTCTATACGCGAAATTATGCCCTGCGTGATAGAAAGCCCGTCGCCCCCCAAAGGATAGCCAACCGCCAAAACCTGCGTTCTTACGGGCGGCGTTTCGCCTATTTCGAAGGGCGTAATGCCGTCAAAAAACCGCTTGTCGGGAACTTCCAAAATAGCCAAGTCGCATTGGTGGTCTATTGCAACAACCTTTGCCGAAACGGGCGAGCCGTTGTCTTTTTTAAGCACCGAAACATATGTGCTATCCGACACATTGTGGGCGTTTGTTAAAATTCTGTTGCCCGAAATTACAACCCCAGAACCGCTGCCCCTGCTTTGCCCCTTTGTAAGCCACGGCAAAAAGAAATTGGGCTTGCACGAAACCGTTTGGATTTTCACCACACCCGAAAATTGGTCTAAAGGCTGGGCAAATGCCCCCAATGCCAAAGCCGAAATTAAAAGCGAAAGCGCTGTAAATTTAATTTTCATATCGCGGCAGATTCTATTTTTACAGGGCAAAACTTGTAAACAAAATTTTGCCGAAAAAACGGCGTATTTTGCAAAAAGCACACCTTACAAAACGCAAAAAAAACTGTTGCTTTCGACAAAGCAATTCTTAGCTTATATAACAATATGGCACTTGAAAAGATCGAAAAATTTGAAGGACAGGGAGTGTACCTCCCCGAAAACGATATCGACACCGACAGAATTATTCCCGCAAGGTTTATGGTGTGCGTAACATTTGAAGGCCTCGGCAAATACGCCTTTTACGACGAACGCAAAAACGCCGACGGCACCGACAAAGACCACGTTTTAAACAAGCCCGAATATAAAAACGCAAACATCATTTTGTCGGGCGCAAACTTCGGTTGCGGCTCGTCCAGAGAGCACGCGCCCCAGTCGCTCTGGCACTACGGCTTCCGCGCAATAATAGCCGAAAGCTTCGCCGAAATCTTCTTCGGCAATGCCACAACTTTGGGCATTCCCTGCGTAACGGCTTCGCACGACGATATCAAAAAGATTGCCGGTCAAGTAACGTCCAACCCCGATTCTAAAATTTTGATAGACCTAAAGGCGAAAAAAATCAGCTGCAACGGCATTTCGGTAGACTGCCAAATACCTGAAAACGCGCGCCAGGCCCTAATGACTGGAACGTGGGACCCAATTGCCGAGCTTATGGAAGCCGACACCGACAAGGTATACAATTCTCTTTGCTACACAAAGTAAATGAACTTTATTTTTGAAGGCATAGGTATATTTGCATATCCCTTGGGGTTGTGCTCGCTTTTGGCGGTATATATAGCAATAGAAAGGCTTATATCGCTGCGCACTTCAAAAATAATACCCGACACAATCTCGAACGCGCTTGTTTCGGGCAAAGACATTCAGGCCTTGGGCGACTTAAACTCGGTTGCGGGCCGCATTGTGTGTTTCGAAAAAAGCACTGGGGCAGATGCCGACGCCCTTAAAGCGTATGCAGAACTTGAACTTACCAAGCTAGAGCGCGGAATGTTTTTGCTTGATATTGTCGTTTCGGCGGCACCATTGCTTGGGCTTTTGGGCACAGTTGCAGGCTTGGTGGAAGTTTTTTCGGGCAGCGGCGTTCCTGAGCCCGAAGTTATAGCCAAAGGCGTGGGTCTTGCGCTTTCCACCACAATAGTGGGGTTGGCAATAGCAATTCCCGCTTTGGCCGTAGACTCGTATTTATACCGAAAAATCGACACGCTTTCGGCAAAGGTAAACATTTGCGTAGAACGCCTGCTCGACATAAAAAAATAGATGGACATACGCCAACGCTCGAAGAAAAGAAGAAAACCTACCGTAAACATAGTGCCTATGGTAGACGTGCTTACGGTGCTAATTTTCTTTTTTCTAATTACAATGCAGTTTAAGCAGGTAAATGCGGTAGACATTACCCCCCCTACAATGCAGTCGTCGGAAAACGTAAACTCCAAGGATTTCCCCAACGTAATTGCCGTAAAAAAAGACGGCTCGTGCTTTTTGAACGACAAGAAAGTTTTGCCCGAAGCACTTATTGACGAATTTAAAACAATAGCGGCAAACAACAAAAATGCCTCATTTATTCTATTGTCCGACAAAGACACACCTTTTCAGTCCGTAGCCAACGTTATAGACAAAGCCGCTATTGCAAAAATTAAAAGGCTTTCGCTACAGGCAAAAAAAGAAAATTAAGAATTTACAGGCTTTGTTTTTATTTGCGCCGAAAATGTTTCGGCGTTTTTTTGTGCGAGCAACTTAATTGGGTTGGCAAAGAGACATCCCATTTTTGCACAATAAGTTTAGTTTTGCAAAATTATGGCGATATACCTGTAGAACAAGAATAAAAAAGAAGGAATAAGTGAATGAAAAAATTGATTACACTTGCGGCTATGTTTGCCGCCAGTTGTTTGTTTGCACAAGATAACGCACAGCAAAGCTCGCCGCAAAACGCAGGCACTGCCGTCGCAGTACAACAAACGCCCGGCGACGACGGATCCATTGGCGTGATAGAAATAGTTGAAGTAAGCGCGACAGATACATGCGGATGCTCACAATGCGATTTCTGTAAGGGAAAATTCTGCAGATGCGACAGCACCCCGCAATGCGCAAAATGTTGCAAGGCAAAAAACTGCCCCGACAATCCGTGCCCTAAAACGGTAAAATGCAAATAATTTTTGTTGGTTGTATATAGATATAATTCAGACTCCGCCTAGATTTTGCGGGGTCTTTTTTTTGCGTGAAACATTTGCAGCATTTAGCGGCTTTATAAAAAAGGCGCAACTCAAAAGAGATTGCGCCATATACAAGGTTTTTTGTAAAATTTTACATACAATATTTTACCGCCAAAAATCCCAAAACAAGCAGCACAAAAAACACAATTGTAAGCAGGTTAAAATATTTGTCTATAAACTCTTTCGATTTCGGGCCCACTACCCTAATTATCAAGCTCACAAAAAAGAATCTGCCGCCGCGCCCTACAATAGAGCCCAGAATAAGGTCGTATAAAGGAACGTCGCACACCCCGGCTGTAATGGTAAAAATCTTGTAGGGAATTGGCGTAAAGGCTGCGGTAAATATGGCAAGCAAGGCGTTGTCTTTATACAAATTTTTTACATAGTCGAAATTTTCGGGCGTAAATCCTGGAACATAATTAAAGAAAAAGCCCTTAACGGCCTCCCAACTTGCGTAACCAATATACCAGCCAATTGTACCGCCAATAACCGAAAACATCGTGCAAACCAGCGCAAAATACCACCATTTTCTTGGTTTGCCGTAAACAAGAGGTATAAGCAAAACATCGGGAGGAACAGGGAAAAACGAACTTTCGGCAGCCGACAAAAGCGAAAGAGCCACGGTAGACTGGGGTTTGTCGGCCCAAGAGACCGTCCAATCGTACATTCTCCTGATAAAATTTTTCTTTTTTTCGGGGGTACTCATATAAAAATAAATTTGCGCACATAACACAACATTTCGACAAACAGTGCAAGCCTATATAAAACCATTTTTTTTGACAAAAAACTTTCCGCAAAAAAAACATATTTTACATTGACATATTTTTGCCGGCAAAAAAACTGTAGCTTAGCGCATAGTATTTTATGAGCTTTAAAGATTTATACCCACTAAATACAAACGAAAGCATAGGCAAGCCCCTGTTCGGCCTGCTTGTGTATGTAAATAAAACTCCCTCCGAACTTGTTTTGCACGAGGGCGGAATTTCTATAGTTAAAAACTTAGATAATTCTGTAGAACTTATAAATTTCGAGCAAATAGACGTTTTTTATGCAGACTATTTTATAAAAAAGGTTGAAACAATTGCGTGGATTTTTTCGTCAACTCAAGAGCAAGACGTATATTTTATAAATCTGGAATATCGCAAAGGCAATATGCCCGTTAAGTGCTGCATATACCTACGCAAACGCGAATGCATTATATACAATGCAAACATTCTAAATAATTTTATTGAACGCTATTACGCCCAAAAAGATATCTTCGAAAATCTGGTAGACTTGCCGAAAATAAAATCTAAGCAAGAAGCTTTGGCTTTTGCAAAAAAGCTTAATGCCCCCGACAAACGATATTTGTTAGAGATAAAAACGTTGCGCGTGACAGGCGTTTGCTTGGGGCTATTTTTTTTAGTTGCCCCATTTGTAGGGTTAAGAGATGTAGACTGGTTGTTTTTTGCGGGGCTACTTATATATTTCGTCGCGGTTAAAGATGTGTTTTCGGGCTATATTTTCCTTATGATTTTATTTTTGATAGGGCTATTTACCGCAGTAGTATAGCGACAAAAAAAGTAAATCTTTTGCTTTTGGAAAACGATTCAAAAAATTTTCATTTGCTCACAAAAAAACCGCGCTTTATTGCGCGGTTTTAATGTTTTTGCAAAGCGTTCTAGCGTTTTTTTGGGACATACAACACTTGCCCTTCCTTCTGCAAAATGCGGGTTAACGCCCACATATCAACATCTTGCACTGCCTTGTCGGCGTCCATGCACCAAACGGCGGCTGCCGCTGCCGAGTGCCCCAAAATCATAAACACAGGCTCCATTCTTAGCGAACCATACGCAATGTGCGAAGCCGAAACCGCGCAAATTACATACAAATTTTGGCAGTCTTTGCGCTGAGGAACAATTACACCGTACGAAATTTGGTAGGCACCAGTGCGGCTAATCGAACGCTGAACATCGCCTTCGTTTTGCACAAAGCCGTTTTCGTCTATAAAGCGCGAAGTATTGTGCGAATCTAGAGTATACGAGCCCATACCTATGGGTTCGGGCGAAACCTTTGTGTTTTGGCAATCGTGCTGGGTTAAAACATATTCGCCAACCAAGCGGCGCGCTTCGCGTATATATAGGTAAAACGGCCAATTGCCCGTATCGGTAAATTCGTCTTTGGGCAGCCCCAAGTTTTTAATTGCGTCTTTAAACTTTGCGGGAGTACGCGAATCGGTCATCCAAAAATAGAATAGCCCCATTGTGTAGTCTTTGTGCGCCTTTGCAATCTTTGCGCGCTCGGCATACGAAGCTTCTGGGTAGTTGTAGTTTTCGCCAATAAAGTCGGTCGAAAATGCCTCTTTGTTATTGATATCGGTTTTATGGTTCGGCATTTTCGAAATTATAAGCGGAAATGCATTTGGATACGCTTCAAACCACCTGCCGCACAATTCATAGTCGGAGGCGTTGTAGTTGTCGGGCTTTGTAAGGGGAACCTTGTTTGGCTCGTAGTCGGTAAAGCACAGTCGGTAGTTGTATGCCTGAACCTTGTTGTCGGCAGCACCGTCTTTAAGCGGCTTTTCTCTGGAAATATATTTTAGCAGGCCGCTGGATTTTTTGCCCTTTATTTTGTAGGGGTCTACCTTAACGGTAAAGTGGTGTCCGTTTTGGCGCAACGTGTTGCGATAGCCGTTAAAATCTTCGTTATATTTTTCGTTGCTTTCGCGGCCAACAATATATTGGCAACCCGCCGACGCCATTAAATCGCCCTCGAATGTAGCATCTATAAACATTTTTGCGGAATACTTTTTGCCGCTTAAAGTTGTTATCGACTTGATTTTTTTGCCGACTTTTTCAACCCCGTTTTCACGGTCTAAATATTCGCCGCGGTGCACTATAATATTCGGATATTCGGCAAGCCATTTTTTGTATACTTCAAGTGCTATGCGCGGCTCGAAAATCCACATAGTTTTGTCGTCTTCGCGAATTGCCTTTGTACCCTGCCCGCTGCCCGAAAATTCGGAACGCTTTTCGGCATACCAATTTGCGTCTTTTTTGTATTCTGCATAAACCCTTTTGTAGAATTCGCGCGAAAGCCCGCCTATTGCCGCGGTATTGCCCGAATCGGTCATACCCAAGCCCGAGCTAGACATTGCCCCCAAGTTTACATCGGGAGATACCATATAAACTTTTTTGCCCGATTTTGCCGCCCTTATTGCAGCAATAACCGCGCCCGAAGTGCCGCCATATATAACAATGTCGCCTTCGTAAATCTCTTGCTCCTTGGCGTTTGCCGAAAACGCAAAGGAAAGTGCCATTAACCCCAAAAATAGTTTGCGCAAAAATCTCATCGGCAAAAGCTACATGGGCAAAAATTTTCAGTCAAACAAAAATTTACCAATATTTGGCTTTGTATAAAGTTCTAGTTTACGCGTTATTTATTTAATATCTGCTTTGCAAGTTTTGAAATTTCGTCGTTTGCAATAGACGACATGGGGTAAATGTCCCTTGTGTTTAAGCAGGCAAGAAATGAAACCGAGTCGTCGCCCGAAGCATTTGCCTCGTTTGCCTTTGCAATGGCGGCGGCAAATCTAAAGCAGCCGTTAAAAATGCCCATAGTCTTTTTTGGCAAAAAGCCCGTCTAAATCGTAGGTAGCCACGTCCTTTAAATCTACGCGTCTGCGCGTTTGTTGCGTACCCTAAAATTTTTGCCAGCCTTAAAAATTACGGCACAACCTAAATCTATCATTCTTTCGTAAAACCATTTTGCCTCCGAATAGCCATATTCAATTTCGACCGCTGTTGCTAGCCACACAATGCCCTTTGCGTTTGCGCTGGGGGTATAGCCGGAATTTACATGAATGTGTATGCCCGAAAAATATTGCGGCTTGCGCATAGCCATTCTGTGCGCAATTTGCGCGCCGCCGCTAAAGCCGTATAGCATAAACTTGCTCATAACACGCTTAAAACCCCTCTCCCATTCCGATAACCTATCGTTAAAAATAAATTCGTAGTCTTTAAGCTGTCTGGCGTCCATTTCGTCGGTGTTTATCGAAGGCGAGTATACGCCAAAGTTAGACCACATTATCATAGCAAATTATTTTCGTCGGCAAATTTTATAATGTGCTTATGGTAGCTTTCTGAATAACTACGGTTGTTCCTTAAATAGTTCGGCAACTTGCTACAAGTACATATTGCAATAACGCCCCTAATGCACGAAATATTTGTTTTTTCGCGTTTTCAAACTTTTTAATATGCTCGGCAAAAGCCCTATAGAAAACGCGCAAAAAAAACAGCGCAGGGAGTCGCCCTGCGCCGCAGTAAGGTTTTTATAAACAGAATGTTGCCGTTAGTATGGGAATTCGTCGTTAAGCATAAATGTTCTGCGGTCTATCTTGTTCGAAAGCGTAAAGGGAACTTTGAACGTATTTTCGCCGCATTTAAGAATTATACGGGGGGCACTGCCGTCTTTTGCCACATTTTTAAGCGACAATATTTCGACGTGGCGCTTTTCGTGCGCAAACAGCGTAAACTTGCGTTTTACAATGCTTTTATATCCCGAAACTTGAACGTCTAGCTCGCATTCCAAATCCTTGTCGGAGTTGTTTATTATGTAAGCGAAGAAGTTGTTGCGGAAAATATTTGCATAGGGAACAACTTCTACGGGCATTTCGTAGTCGATAACGGCGCGGCTGTTCGAAGGGAAGTTTTCTACCACCAAATATTTGCTGCCGAATACGTCTTCTATGGAAGATTTAAGTGGGGTACCGTTTACGCTAATTTTCGGGTTAACTGCGCAAGGCGGCATCAACATTCTAAGCTTTGTCTTGTCGTGCTTGGAGTATAGCGTAAACAAAATTTTGTTTTCGGGTTTTTGCCATTCAAAAGAATAATCTACAAATGCGCCAGAAACGGGATATTTTAGGAACACTCTCGATTTTCTTTCCTTGGTATAAACGAATCTGGGCGAAAGGGTTATGTCTTTAAAAAGCTTGCCGTTGTCTACAACGCCGGCCAAGCCGCGCGTTTGCGCATACATCAACTCTGCCCCTACCCAACTTCTGGGACCGCCCGCCGTGTCGTTGCCGGCATAGTCGTATAGGAACGAAATTTTGCCGGTTTTATATACTTTGTTGCCCGTGCGCATTAATATGTCTACGCCATAGTCTTCCATACCGTTTTCGAACGCGCCAACCGCTAGCTGACCCGCAACAAAAAAGCCCACGCCGCCGTTGGTATACCTGCCTGCTTTGTAGCCGTTAAATATAGGGAAAGATGGGTCTAAAGTTCTAAAGTCGTCGTAAAGCCCGCCATAGTTTTCGCGCATAAGGCGGTAGGTTTGCAATATGGCGCGGCACTGCTGGGGGCTTGCCACATTTCTGTTTAAGTTGTACGAATTCGACAAGCTAAGCTGGTTTGCCAAGTCTACCCCCAAGTTTGCCTTGTCCAGCTCTAGGTAGTGCTTGTAAAAACGGCCGTTCCACAAATGCTTGTTTACGTTTTCCTTAAACTCGGCATATTTTTTGTTCCACTTTTCGGCGGCTGCTTTGTCGCCCAAATGCGAATACATTTGCCCCATCAAATACATTGCGTTGCAAAGCCCCGTGTTGTCGCCGTGCATTGCGCCCATGGGGTTGTCGGGCATAATGCTTCGGTCTAGGCCGCTATAGGGAGCGTTTATAAAGTCCCAAGTGTCGATAGTATAAACCCTTTTTGCCAAGTTGTGCGACTTATCCCAACGGGTGGGGTCTGTCATAATATAATTAAGGCCCTTTTCCAGTTTGGGCATAGCCTTTTTAAGCCAGTTGTCGTCGCCGGTTGCCTGCCAAATGTAATAGGCACCCTCAACGCAAAGGTATTCTATATCGGCTTCAATCTCTAAACGCGACATGCCAAAACCCGTATTTGGCAAAATCTTTCTGAACTTTTGCGGAACAATGTCGTTGCCGTGAACATCGCTAAGCGAAGTTATAATTTCGTAGAAAAACCCGTCTGGTGTTTGCTCGTCTAGCACAAGGTCGAAAAACGACTTTATTTCGGCGTCAGTATAGCGGCGGCTTTTCAAGATAAGAATATAGTCGCGCAGCCAGTGCACGTTGGCGTGTATAACTTTGTCGCCCACAATAAAGTTGCGTTCGTTCCAGTCTATGCCCGATCTGCACATATTAAAATAATAGTACAGGGGCGCGCCCACATAGGCTGAGCTGGCGTCCGGAATATAAGAGCCCGCAATAAAGCTGGGCATCTTATCTTCGTTAACCTGGCTTTTATATTCCTGCCCGAAAATCGGCGCGGCACAAAGTGCGGCCGAAAACAAAACAATTTCTTTCATCATATTCATAATAGTAAATATTTTAACGCCCGAATTTTATATTATGTTGACAGCCTTAACAAGATAAAAATATGGTATGCACAAAATAAAAATTGGTATGCACAAAAAATCGGAATATTTGTGGACTCTCTCGAACGAGAACTTAACGGTATTTTGGACAAAGGAAACGTCGGAGGAATACCTTAGTTGCCCAACTATTCTAATGCCGAAATATCTTGTTAACGATAAAAACACAAAAAAGATAATTGCGCCCCAAAAGACCGCTCCGCAAAGCTTTTTAAAACACGGCATAACATATGCTGGCTTTTCGACAAAGGCAAAGGGCTATTTCCATATTTTCGGGGAAACAAACTACACAAACCTTGTATTGATAGAAAGCGGAACTATTAGGCTGCGCTACGCAAACCACGTAAGCACACTAAAAGCGGGCGACATTCTGCTTATTTCGCATAATAGGGAAAATGTGCAAATTTCGGTTGAAAGGGGAAAATCCGTAATATTTTGGTGCCATTTTAACGAATCGTGGAACGGCGTTTTGCGCGACTTAAACGGGGTTGCCAACTACAAGTTTGAAGCGGCATCGCAAATTCTGTGTTTGGCGCACGCCTACCGCAGCGAAATATATTTAAGCGCCCCTTCCGTTGCAGTATGCGAAAGTTGCGCCACCGCCATAGCCGATATTTTCAGGCGACATTTTGCAAAAAAATTCGGCTTTGCCATTGGCTACGACAAATTTTTTGAAACGCATTTAAACAATATAAAAAGCGGAAAAACTCTGCCCAAAAGCGCAAAAACTTTTGCAAAATCGCTAAAAAAATCTTCGGCAAAGCTCAGCAAATATTGCGAATGCCGCAACGGCAAAACCCTTTCTCAAACGCTGTTCGAAGCCAAGATGGACAAGGCCTTGCGCCTTTTAAATTTAGGCAAAAACGTATGCGAAACCGCAAAACAAACGGGCTATGCCAGCGCATTTTCGTTTTCGCGGGCTTTTAAACGGCATTTCGGGCTTTCGCCGAGCGAAATTTGCAAAAACAACAAATAAACGTAATACAACAAAAGCGTTCCCACTGGGAGTCGAACCCAGATTTGCGGTTCCGGAGACCGCCGTTTTATCCATTAAACTATGGGAACAAAAATTTATTTAACAAAACCGCTCTATTTATTCGGGCGTTCTTCGCCTATATATTTGCCGTCTACAAGCTTTATTATGCGGTCGGCAATGTCTAATATGCGATTGTCGTGGGTAACCAAAACCACGCTAACGTTAAGCTCGCGCGACATTTTTTTTATGAGTTCAACAATGTCTCTGCCGTTCTTTTCGTCTAGCGAAGCTGTGGGCTCGTCTGCCAAAATTATTTGCGGTTTGCGCACCAAAGCCCTTGCAATGGCAACCCTTTGCCGCTGACCGCCCGACAAGTGCAACGGCTTTTTGTGCGACTGCGTGCCAACGCCCACAACGTCAAGCATTTCCTGCGCAACTTTTCTAGATGTTTGCGCCGTATGGCGTTCGTCGAAAGCCAAAGGCAGCTGCACGTTTTGCAAGACGTTAATAGAATCTAGCAAATGGTGGCTTTGAAAGATAAACCCGACCTTTCGTCTTATGCTGCGAAGCCTGCTTTGGGTTGCCCCGCTTAGCTTTTGCCCGTGAATTTCTATTTCGCCGCTTTGTATTGTAAGTTGCGCGCCTATAAGCTTAAGCAATGTAGAT
Organism: Opitutales bacterium; assembly: GCA_034180465.1. Lineage (GTDB taxonomy): Bacteria > Verrucomicrobiota > Verrucomicrobiia > Opitutales > Intestinicryptomonadaceae > CAKUIA01. The sequence goes on along the minus strand of JAXFOH010000142.1, from coordinate 7,757 downwards.
TTGCCAGAACCGCTGGGCCCCATAATTATAACGATTTCGCCGGGCATAAAGTCTAAAGTAATGCCATGCAAAACCTCTTTTATGCCGTCGCCTTCCTTATAAGAATGGCGCAAATTCCTTACCTTTATTAAAGCGTCCACTTTTCATAGATTCGTTTTTTAAAGTTTAATTTTCAATAATAAAATTGAAATCTTTAAAAAATTTTCAATAATCGGCGACTTATGAAAAAATACATTCTTTGCGTTTTGGCGTCTTTAACGGTTTTTTCGGCGTACGCCGACATAGACGCAGTTGGCTGCAAGGGCAAAATTTCGCCCGACGGCACCGTATATAGGGTATCGGCGGCAAACCCGACGGCGGCGGCAACACTGCTTGGCAAGTTGTGCGTAAAAAAAGGCGACTTCGTAAAAGAAGGCCAAGTTATTGCCCAGCTTATGGGAACCGACAAAGCCCTTTTAACGTTAAAAAGCTCGGCTGCCGAACTTGAACGCGCGAAAAGCCTTTCGGCATTGAATATTTTAAGACAAAAGCAAAATCTTGAAGACCTAAAGGGCAATTTTGAGCAAAACAAAGAGGTTTTAGAGAAAAAAGACCCTCCGCGCAGAGAAAGAGAACAACTAGAGTTTGAACAGACCACCCTTAAACGCCACATAGCTTTTGCGGCAGAAATGCTAAAGGCAATTACCGCCAACGAAAACGCAAATGTAGCTGCGGCAGCAGCCTCGCACGAAGAGGCGAAAGCCCTTTACAACGAATATTTTATAACATCACCCATAGCGGGCGTTGTTGTGGAAACCTACTCTAAGGCGGGTGAAATGGTTGCAAGCGAAGGCATTTGCGAAATTGCCGATACATCGGCAATGTATGTAGACGCCGAAGTTTACGAAAGCGATGTAGAAAGAATAAAAGTTGGCCTTACAGCCCACTGCAAAAGCGATGCCAGAAACGGCAAGACATTGTCGGGCAAGGTGGTGGAAATTTCGCAATATGTAAAGAACAACAATTTGTTCTCCAGCGACCCGAGCGACTTTACAAATTCAAGAGTTGTTCCCGTAAAAATAAAGCTCGACAACCCGCAAGATGCAAAAGCTCTTATAGGCTCGCAAGTAGACGTAAGAATTTTGCTTAAGTAAAAACTTAGGGAACACCAAAGCCTACAAATTATGCCGCACCGCAAAAAATCGCTGCTAGAAAGGGTTTTTCCTCTGCAAATTCCCCTTTCGTGGCTTCAGCTTACATGCGAGCACAAAAGGTTTCTTGTGGCAATTGCAGGCATTACTTTTGCAGTCACAATGATGCTCTTTCAAATGGGCTTAAGGGGCGCGTTGTTCAAGCAGGTGGTTGCCCCCATTCTTTTGCTGGACGGCGATGTTTTTGTTGTTGGCTATAACTACGAATATTTCGGAGTTGGCAGAGGTTTCCCAAAAGTAAGGTTAAATCAGGCATATGCGGTAAATTCGGTTGAATCGGCGCAGGCGGTAAAGCTTGGCGGTATGTCGTTTAAAAACCCGTCTACGGGGCAGGAACGCGACATTTTCACAATAGCTTTCGACCCCTCTAAAAAAGTTTTTTCAGACCCAGAAATTATTGCCAACCAAAGCGTTTTAAAGAAAGGCAACTATGTGCTTTTCGACAAGCTTTCGCGCGACCAATATGGCGATATTTCCGGGCTTTTTGCAAAGAACGGAGTTGTAGAAACCGAATTGTCGGGAACAAGGACAAAAATTGGCGGGCTTATTTCAATAGGTGCAACTTTTGCCGCCGACGGCAATGTTTTGATGAGTTTGGCAACTTTCGACAAAATAATGCGCGATACTTCGCAAACCGTAAATGTGGGCGTTATAAAGTTAAAGCCAAACGCCTCGGCAAAACAGGCGGTAAAAGACCTAAAAAAAATATTCCCAAAAGACGCCGTTGTTATGACCCGCAACGACTTTATTGAAAACGAAAAGGAATATTGGGCGGTAAGAACCCCAATAGGCTTTGTTATCGGGGCTTCTATGGCGGTTGCAATTTTTGTTGGGGCTGTAATTGTATACCAAATTTTGTATACCGACGTAAGCGACCATATACCCGAATATGCAACGCTTAAGGCAATAGGGTTCGACGACGGATTTTTTGTTAAAATAATATTGCAAGAATCGCTAATTTTGTCGTTTTTGGGCTTTATACCGGGGGCGGTTTTTGCCGAAATTTTATATTATTTAACGAGAACGTTTGCGTATATGCCAACCTATCTATCGGTTGAAAACCTCGCCATAGTATTTTGCCTTACGCTGTTTATGTGCGCCGCGGCGGGCTTGCTTGCAACGCGCAAACTAAGGTCTGCAAACCCAGCCGATATATTTTAAAAAATGCCCATATTCGACTTTAAATGCTCTAAATGCCAAAACATGTTCGAAGCCATAACAAAAACGGCTTCGGAAAAACCGAAGTGCCCGAAATGCGGCTCTAAATCGGTAAAAAAGCTACCAAGCCTTTTTGCCGCCGCAAAAGCAAAAAATCAATCCCATTGCCAATGCGCCTGCGAAGGCAACCGTAGCAATTCGGAACATTGCAATTGCTGCAGCTGTCGAAACCATTATAATGTATAGACTTTTTGCAATTTTTGCCATTATTGCCCAGCTTTTCTTTTGCGCGTGCAGTTCTACCGACACAAACAAAAAGCCAAAACGCGTACAGTCGCTTTCGATGGCAAAGATGGAGCTTTTCGAAATTTTAGACGACCAAAAAACCTTGCTAGAAAGCGCAAAAAAACATTCTCTTTCCGAAAAAAGCGGCGAGCTTGCCGACAAATACCGCAAACTTGACGCCCGCTGGAATTCGTATATAGACCGCTACGAAGACGACCTGCAAGCCAAGATTTTATACGGAAAATTTTTAAGGAGCATAGGCGAAGACCTGCCCGCATACAAAATATTTTTGCAGGTACAAAGCCAAAACCCGAACATTGCGGTAGTTAACCAGCAGCTCGCTTCGTACGAGGGCGACTGCGCCATGGCAGAAAAGGCATTGCAACACATTAAAGAAGCAATAAGGCTAGACGGCGAGTGCGCAATATATGTATACCAATATGCGGAACTGCTTTTGGCGTTAAAAGAGCAATACATTGTTATTTTAAACACAAGCTACGGCAACCTAAACAAAGAAATTACCGATTCTTTTAAAAAGGCAATTTCGCTAAGCCAAAACAACAAGCAAATAAAAAAGCGTTTTGCGGAGTCGTTTTTCGAAAAGACCGACGCCGACTGGAACAACGCCCTGCCGGCTTGGAACGACTATATAAAAACCTGCACACTTAATATTGAAAAGCAAACCGCCCTTTTGGGAAAGGCAAGAGTGCTTGCCGAGCTATATAAAGATAAAGAAGCCCTGCAAACTTTGGCTTTAGTAGATTTGCCACAGCTAAAGAGCGAAAGGCAACGAATAGAAAATATTATAAAAGCAAAATAGTTTTATGGAAAATATGGCCCACATTTTATCGCAAAGCGGCATTGCCTACATAGCCCTGCTTATGGCACTAACGGTTCACGAATTCGGGCACGCGTACGCCGCCGACCGCCTTGGAGACCCTCTGCCGCGCCTAGACGGCAGGGTTTCGCTAAACCCGCTTGTGCACATAGACTTGCTTGGCACGGTAATTTTGCCGCTGCTTATGATAATAAGCTCGGTTTCGTACGGCGGCGGCTTTATGATTTTCGGGTGGGCAAAGCCCGTAAGAGTTTCGCTGCCAAACCCGCAACACCGCATGCGCGACGACATTATCAGCACTCTGGCTGGGCCTTTTATGAATCTGGTTTTTGCCGTGGTTTGCCTGCTTATTACAGTTGCATTGTATGCCGCAGGGCTAAAAAGCTACGCTGGGTTGCCCGCAATTATAATGGAAATAAACATTGTGTTGTTCGTGTTTAATATGCTGCCGGTGCCTCCCCTAGACGGTTCGCGTCTTTTAAAGCACGCCTTGGGCATGAGCGAATTGGCTTATGCAAAGCTTTCGTCGTATGGCTTTATTATAATTTTGGTTATGATAAACTTTGCCCCAATAAGAAGGTTCATAAGCTTTTTGATTGCCGCAATAATGTCGGCGTTATACTCTGTAGGCGACTTAATTTTAAACACAATAAACTAAAATGCCAATATATACATATCAGGTGATAGAAGCCGACGGCTCGGACGGCGAAATCTTTGAAGTAGAGCAATCTATAGACAGCCCCGCCCTTACCCGCCACCCCGAAAACGGCAAAAAAGTGCGCCGCATATATTCAAAGGTAAACATAAACTCAGAATACACAAAAGGCAGGGAAGACAAGCTTTCGCAAATAGACTACATAAAGAAAAAGGGATTCGAAGTTCTGCAAAAAGACAAAATTTCGGGAAATTACTACAAACTTTAGATTTGTTTTGACCAATTTGTTATATTTACAGTAGCATTGCAACGTGGAAAAAAATATTAAAGACGGTGTTTTGTCTTCGAACCTGGAAGACTATCTTGAAGCCATTTCGTGGCTGTCGCAAACGCAGGGGCACGCGCACCCCAGCGAAATTGCCGAATTTATGCACGTAAAAAAGCCATCGGTTACAAGCGCACTTAACACTTTGCTTAAAAAGGGCTACATAGAATACGAAAAGTACCGCCCCGTTACCCTTACCGAAAAAGGGGCATGTATTGCCGACAACATAAGCTCGAAACACCGCGTTTTAAAAGACTTTTTTGAAAACATATTGGGGGCAGACTCCAAAAAGGCAAACTTTGCGGCGTGCGAAATGGAGCATTCTCTAGACGACGACCTTATGGAAAGGCTTGTGCTTTTCATAAAAAACGCCAACCAATGCGCAGCATGCGCGGCAAACAGCGTGTGCGACAGGGGCTGCCCGAACAAAGAACAGCTTTGCTCTTTAAAGGAAAACGAAAAGGCAATAGTTGTAAAGACTCCCGATAAAACACTTAAGATTTCGGAGGGCGACCAAATTAAGGTTTTAAACCCCAATTTCGACAGCCGAATTTTGCTTAAGATAGGCAATGCCGAACTTGCGGTAAAAAAATCCGACGCCAAAAGTATTTTGGTTAAAAAAATTTAGGCGCATAAGTCTTTTTTGGGGGAAATAATATTTTATTGCAATGAACACCCCCTTTGCTAGATTTTACTTTATGTTTATTTTAAGGTTTGCAGTGCCGTTTTTTGCGTTGGTTTTTGCGTGCACGTTTGCGTGTGCAAAAACAAAAACGCCGCCTTTAATGGATTCGCCCGCGCAAATGAGCACATTGCAAAAGGTTAAAGCCATTGCGGCAAAGGCCGCCCTCGAAAGCGGGCTGCCTAAGCTGGCGCAGAATATATGCGAAAAGCTGCTAGAAGACCAAACTTTGGCCGACAACGCCGAAATTAAGCTGGTTTTGATGGACTCGCTTTTAGGGCAAGACAAGTCCGATGCAGCTGAAAAGCTTATGGCAGACTTCGACGGCGATACAACCGGCAAAATGTATCTTAGAAGAGCAGTGCTTGCCCTTTGCAAAAATAGGCTTGATTTGGCGCAAAACTTTTTGTCGAAATGCAACGTTGCAACCCTCTCGCCAAACGAGGCAAGCTGGTATTTTCTATGCAGGGGGTTGTCCAGCAAGCTTTCGGGCAAGCTAAACGAAGCAAAATCGTTTTTCGAAACCGCAAAAAAGAATTCGTCGAACGACATTGTTATAACTGCGGCCCAAGCAAATATATACGAATGCGAAATACAGCTTGCAAAGACCCCCGAAGAGCTGAAGGCAATTGCAGCCTCTTTGCGCGACAAAATAAACCTTAACAAAAATATTGAAGACGGCTTTTTGCTTGCAAAGGAATATGCAATTACCCTTTTTGCGCTCGGCAAAAAAGACCAGGCAAAGGCGGTTTTGCAAGAACAACTCGACATTCCACTTGTTCCCGAAATCGTACACGACGATTTTTCCCTTTTGCTGGCAATAATGGATTCCGACGCCCCCGATGCAAAACGCGCAAGGCTTTTGGCATTGATTTCAAAAACAAAGTCGGTTTCGGATATGGAAACGGCGTTGCTTTTGCTTAAAAATTCGCTTTCCGACAAAACAGCATTGCTAAAAGAGCTTTTGCTTATTTTAGAGAAACCCAACTGCCCCTTAAAAGACAGGATTATGCTAGAGTGCGCCCATATAAATTTAGACTTGGGCAACACAAGCAAGGCGGTAGAGCTTGCAAACGAGCTTTTAACGTCGTATCCGGCATCAATCTATACAGAAAACGCTTTGGGCGTTTTGGCTTGGAGCGCGTTTTCATCGGGAAACGAAACCCCGCAATATGCGCAGGCGGGCAAGTACCTCGAAAAAATGGCGGCTATGACAAAAAACGAGAAAAAGGCAGCCGAAATAAAACTTATGGCCGCCGACTGCCTGTATCTGGAAGGCGACTACGAAATTGCAAGAATTTCGTACCAAAATCTTTATAAAAACAAAAACTTAGAGCGTTTTAAAGGCACAATGCTTAACCGCATTGTAGACTGTTTTATAAAAACGGGCAAGGTAGACGAAGCCTACCGCCTTATAGACAACGCCATTGCCGAACGAAAAATATCTGCCGACGATATTTGGGCGGCGCAATGGAACCTTATAAACGCCTATAAAAAAGACGGCCGCTTTGGAGATGCCCTGAATATGCTAGAGCACTTTATAGAGGCGTCTATGGCGAATACCGACGGCATTTTGCAGATAAGAATGTTGTGGGCAAAGGCAATGCTTTGCTTTGAAAATGCCAAGAAAAACGAGTGCATTTCGCTTTGCGGCGAAATTCTGCAAAAGGTCGAAAACCTGCCCGACGAATATATGTCGCTAAAGATTTTAATTTCCAGCAACACAATGCTTTTAAATGGCAAAGCCCTTTCGCTTGCAGGCAAAATTTCGGGAGAAAACGGAGCCCATGCCGTTCTCGAAAACCTGCGCCATGTTTTCCCAAAAACAAAGGCTGCTTTGGCATCTTATATAAGCGAGGCAAACATTTTCGCCAAAGAAGGCAACTACCTTAGGGCGGCCGCCTTGTGCGAAGAGCTTTTCAACACAAATCCAGATTCAGAATACGCACCATACGCGCTTTATCAGGCGGCGCAGTACTATGTAAAAACTCAGGCGGAATCGTCGTATAAAAACGCCCTGTTGCTGCTCGACAAGCTTTGCGAAAAATTCCCCGAAAACCCGCTGGCTTTCCACGCAAGAATTTTCCAGTGCGAAACAATGCGCTTATTAAACGCTTTTAACGAAGCGAAGAACCTTTACTTAGACATAATAAACAAATACGCAAACAACCCAGAAATAGACACGGCAAAACTCGGCTTGGGCGACACGTACCTAGCCCAGCCCAACAAAGAGGATCAAGCTGCGATATACTACGAAAAGCTTTGGGCGACGCCATCGGCAAAAACCGAAATCAGGGCCGAAGCCGCCTTTAAGCTGGGCTTTGCGCTAGACAGAATAGGCCGCAAAAAAGAGGCGCGCGAAGTTTGGTGGATTGCCGCCAACGAGCTGCTAAACAGCGGCGAAAGCAACGGCAAGGCCGACTATTGGATAGGCCGCTCGCTACTATATTTGGCGCGCTCGTTCGACGCCGACAAATCTCCCGCGCAGGCGCGCAAAGTTTACGATTTATTGATAGAAAAAAACCTTCCCGGAAGCGGCGAGGCTAAAATAAGACTTAAAAGGACAAACTAATGGGCGACATTATAAAAACAATGCAACTAGGCGGGCCTGTAATGATTCCGCT
>JAXFOH010000035.1:0-36977 GCA_034180465.1 Opitutales bacterium | reverse complement strand
GTTGCTTTGCCCGCATTTTAAGCCACTGCGGCACTGCCAACAACATTCTTTTCGGCCGTCGCTTAATGGGTCAACACCAAAGAGAGTGGATTTTAGTGAAAGATGTCGCATAGAACCAAGACCCTCAATCTGTAATTGGGTCAATCCCAAAGGGTGTGGAGTAACGATTTTCTTGTAATTTGTTTTTCATAGTTTCACTCCGCATTCTACGAGTACTCTTAATCTGTAATTTTGATTCGCGTTTGCATGCGCAAACCGTCTCCCACTTCGGGTCTTTTGCCTACGGCAAAATCTCATTCGCGCTTCGCTTAAATTCAAAGTTTTTATAACCGTAAGCCATTCGTTGTATCATTTGGGTCAACCAAAAAAACAATAGCCATGCGCGCAAACAAAAAAACGCAGCCGATTGGCTACGTTCTATAAAAAATCAATGGTGGAGCCGATGAGGTTCGAACTCACGATCTCCAAAATGCGAATCTGGCGCTCTTCCAACTGAGCTACGGCCCCATTGAGGATTAAGACGAACCTAATTCCGCCTTAAAAAAAATTATCGGGCCGCCGAGGATCGAACTCGGGACCTCTTACACCCCATGCAAGCGCGCTACCAGACTGCGCTACGGCCCGTCATTTTTATCCGACCTATACTGACTATTTTACTTTATTATGCAAGCGAAAAAGTTAAATTTTTTTATTCTTAAACCCTTTTTTCAATTTTTTGCCCCAAGTTTAGCCATTTTGACGCCAGCAAACTATGAACATTATCATATCCGTTATAAAAAAACAAAAAAGCCCCCTAAAAGAGGGGCTTTTGCCGAATTTGCATTTGCAAGATTATATCAAATGCCAAATGTCTTTTGCGTATTCTGTAATTGTTCTGTCGGACGAGAACTTTGAGCAGCGCGCGGTGTTCAAAATCGCCATACGCGCCCACTTTTGCTTGTCCATATATGCGAGACTTGCCCTGTCTTGAGCGTCGCAATAGGCCTTAAAGTCGGCACATACCATAAATGGGTCGCCCCAATCGAGTATAGACTTGCGAACGGGCATTAAGGCATAGGGATTTTCGGGAACAAAATAGTCGGAAACTAGCCAATCTAAAACCGCCTTTAGTTCAGGGTCGCTATTATAGTAGTTATAGGGGTTGTATCCTTTCGATTTAAGCTCTTGAACCTCTTCTACGGTTTTGCCGAATATGAAGATGTTGTCTTTGCCGACTTCTTCGAGAATTTCGACATTTGCGCCGTCTAAAGTGCCCATAGTTACCGCTCCGTTAAGGGCAAGCTTCATATTGCCGGTGCCCGAAGCCTCTTTGCCCGCGGTGGAAATCTGTTCCGACAAGTCGGCTGCGGGAATGATATTCATTGCCAAAGTTACGCTGTAGTTGGGAATAAACACAACCTTTAGTTTGTCGCCAACACGCGGGTCGTTGTTTATAACGTCGGCAACCCTGTTTATTGCAAAGATTATGTTCTTTGCAATATCGTAGCCCGGGGCTGCCTTTGCGCCGAATATGAATACGCGGGGCGCAACATTAGCCGAAGGATTGTGCAGAATATCTTTATAAAGCTTCAATATGTGCAACAGATTAAGGTGCTGTCTTTTATATTCATGCAGCCTTTTTACCTGAACATCGAACATTGCGTCGCAATTAAGGTCTACCTTGCACAGCTCTTTAACGATGCCTGCCAACCTTTCCTTGTTCTGGCGTTTAACCGCCATAAACTTTTTCTGGAATTCGGCGTTGTCGGCAAACTTTTCAAGTCCCTTTAGCAAGCCCAAATTTACCGGCCATGTCTTGTTTTGCAAAGTTTCGTCGAGCAAAGACGAAAGCGCGGGGTTTGCGGTTTTTATCCACCTGCGCGGAGTTACGCCGTTTGTTTTGTTGTTGAATTTTTCGGGCGCAATTTCGTAGAAGTCTCGCAATACGCTTTCCTTAAGCAATTCCGAGTGAAGGGCAGCAACACCGTTTACGCTAAAGCTGCCTACAACCGCCAAATACGCCATTCTTACCATTTTTGGCGCGCCCTCTTCTATAATAGAAAGCCTGCTCTTTTTGTCGTTGTCGCCGGGATATTTCTTTTCGACTTCGTCGAGCCATCTGCGGTTGATTTCGTATATAATCTGCAAATGGCGCGGCAATGTTCTTTGGAACAGGGGAACCGCCCACTTTTCGAGAGCCTCGGGCAACAGAGTGTGGTTTGTATATGCCATAACCTTTGTTACAATGCTCCATGCGTAGTCCCAATCGAGCTTTTCTACGTCTACAAAAAGCCTCATTAGCTCGGCAACGGCAATTGCAGGGTGCGTGTCGTTGAGCTGAATTACGGCCTTGTCGGCAAACCTGCTCCAATCGGTGCCGTTTGTCTTTTTAAACCTGCGTATAATGTCTTGCAGCGAGCTTGAGACAAAGAAGTATTGCTGAACCAGGCGCAAATACTTGCCGTTTTCGGTTTTATCGTTCGGGTACAACACCTTCGAGATTGTCTCTATTGTTGCTTTTTCGTGCACCGCTTCGGTATAGCCGCCGTTGTTGAATGCATGAAGGTCGAACTCGTTGCTTGCCTTCGATTCCCACAAGCGCAAGAAGTTTACTGTTTTAGCCCCGTAGCCTACAATTGGAACGTCCCAAGGAACGCTTAAAAATTCGACGCTGGGCTTCCATACAACCGACCAGTCGCCCTTGTCGTTTACCATGCTTTCGACATGCCCGCCCAAACCGATTTTCATTGTATATTCGGGGCGAACAAACCCCCACGGGCTGCCGTATCTGAGCCAGTTGTCGGGAGACTCTGTCTGTCTGCCGTTTTCGAAGCTTTGGCGGAACAGCCCAAATTCGTACTTAATGCCGTAGCCTACCGCGGGCAAGTCTAAAGTTGCAAGCGAGTCTAAGAAGCACGCCGCAAGCCTACCCAAACCGCCGTTACCAAGCCCCATGTCTACTTCCGACCTTACAACTTCGTCGAAGTTAAGACCAAGCTCTTTATAGGCTTTGTCTACCGCACTTTTAATTCCCAAATTGTTTATGGTGTCTTTTGTAAGACGCCCCATAAGGTATTCCAAAGACAGATAGTAAACCCTCTTGCAGTTGCTGTTGTGCTGGTGTTTCATTGTCTCGATGAAACGACCCATCATTAAATCCCTAATGGCATAGGCTGTGGCAACCCACCAGTCGCGGCGCGTTGCAGTCATTTCCGACCTCGCAAGCGAGCGTTCCAAATGCCACAAAATGGCTTCCTTCATTTCCGACACGGTTGTATGAGTATAAAATTTGCATTCAGGCACTTTAACCGTTGTTTTATTTTTTTCGCTCTTCATATTTTTATAAAAAAAAACAGTAGATAGACTTAAGCAAAAGCGAAAGCTTTTGACAAGCGCGGAATTGCATTTATAAAAAACCTATAATTTTACGATTTTACGACCATATATACGCTTTCAAAAAAAATGTTTTCCGAAAGACAATATTCTGGCTTCGGCCTTGGGCACAAAAACGGGCGTTTTAGCATTCTATATGCCATTATTCTCGTAAACATTGCGGCTTTTTTAATAGAGACTGTTCTTGAAAGGCTTTTCGCCACCGAGTTTTTTAATTTGCTGCTTTCGCTTTCGCCGAAAAGCCTTAAAGGCGGTGCAATTTGGGAATTTTTCACATACAGCATTGTACACGCAAACCTTACCCACATTCTGCTAAATATGCTTGGGCTGTATTTTGCGGGCAAATGGGTAGAAAGCGTAATGGGCAATAAAAACTTTTTTGCGCTATATGCCTTTGGCGTATTTTTGGGCGCAATTTTTTGGCTGTTTGGGGCGGCTTTTTCGCCAAGAGGGGCTTCCGAAATTCTATGCGGGGCTTCGGCGGGCGTTTTAGGCGTAGTTGCAGCCTTTTGTATGCTATACCCCAAAGACAAATACCTTACAGCCCTTGTGTTTTTTGTGCTGCCTATAAGGGTTAAACCCCGAGTTTTCCTGTATATAATTGCAGGCTACGAAATTTTTGCGCTTTTAACCATGGAACTTTCCATGCCAAACTACGACATTGCAAATTCTGCCCACATTGGCGGAATTGTTGCGGGAGTGCTTTTTGCCTTTCTATATAAAGGCAACAAATTAGATTTCGGCAAAATGGCAATAAGAACGCCCGAGAAAAAAATGCGCGCCGCCGACTTTAACTTTGAAGTAAACATTGTCGATACCGAAAAGTTGAAATCCGAAGTTAACCGTATCTTAGACAAAGTGGCAAAAAAGGGGTTTAATTCGCTTAGCCAAAGCGAGCGCGAAACGCTAAAAAAGGCAAAAGACTATATGGATTAGAACTTGTGCCGTTTTTTGGTGTCTTATAACTTGCATATAATGGATTTTTTACAGCAATGAAAACTTTAGGAAAATTTCTAACAATATTTGCCCTGCTTTGGTCGGCTCTGTTTGTGGGGGCGGCGCAGTCGCCAATAACGCTGCAAACAAGCCCGAAAATGCGCGAAGAAACAAAGTTTCTGGTGTTTTGTATGGAAAGAGCGCATTTCGACAAAACCGCGATTCAAGATTTAGACCTCCGTGAATTTGTGCGCGAATATATGTCGAATTTAGACTTTATGCGCCTGTTCTTTTTGGCGGAAGACCTGCAGCACTATCAGGATTTGTTTGCACCAACTGCCGACATCATGCTTCACCAAGGCACAATGCTGCCCGCCTTTACCATATACGACAGGTTTTTGGAAAGGGCAAAAAGCAGGCTTGAGTGGATAAAGGAAAGAATTAAAAAGCCCATAGATTTGTCGAACAAGGAAACTTTTACCCCCGACCGCAGCAAGCAAGACTGGCCCGCAAGCACAGCCTCGGCCGATGCCCTTTGGGAAAAACGCCTTACATTCGATATAGAAAACCAGGTTTTAAGCTACGATAAGCCTAAGAAGGGAAAAGACAAAACCGACGGCGAAACTTCGGCAAAAAAAGATGAAGTCAAACCTATGACTTTTGAAGAAAAAGTTGAAAAGGCAAAAGCCGAAGTTTTAAAACGCTATGAAAAGATTGTTGAAAACGCCGAAAAGTCGGACGCAACTGAAATTCAGGAAATATACCTGCACACCCTTTGCAGCATGTACGACCCGCACTCGGAATTTATGTCGGAATATTTCCTTGAAGAGTTCGATATTTCCATACGCAATTCGCTTGTGGGCATAGGCGCGGTTTTGCAAGACAAAGACGGCTATTGCACCATTAACGAACTTATGGCGGGTGGCCCCGCCGAAAAGAGCAAAAAAATCAAAACAGGCGACAAGATTGTTGCCGTAAGCGATGCCAGCGGCGAAATGGTAGACGTAATAGGAATGAAGCTCCGAAAAGTTGTTAAAATGATTAGGGGCGACAAAAACACAACCGTGCGACTTAAGATAGAGCCCGCAAACAATACTTCGGCGGCCTACGAAATAAGCCTTGTTAGAGACGAAATAAAGCTTACAACCAAGCTGGCAAAAGCGGCGGTATATCAAATTCCCTACCGCGACAGAACAATACCCATTGGCGTTATAGACTTGCCCGCCTTCTACGGCGAAAACGAAACGCACGGAGCAAGGGGATTTTCTACAACAAAAAATGTAGAGGAGCTTTTGCTTAAGCTGAAAGCGCAAAACGTTAAGGGCGTAATTTTAGACATTCGCCGAAACGGCGGCGGATTTTTGAACGAAGCCATAGACTTGGCAGGCTTGTTCATAAAAAAAGGCCCTGTTGTGCAGACAAAAGATACCGCAGGCCGCCAAAACGTTTTAAGCGACGAAAACCCGAAAGTTGTTTGGCAGGGCCCCTTAATTGTGTTGGTAAGCAAGTTGTCGGCGTCGTCGTCGGAAATTTTGGCGGGGGCTTTAAGAGACCACAAACGCGCCATAATTGTGGGCGACAAAAACACCTTCGGAAAAGGCACCGTACAAACCGTATACAACCTTAGCAACTTTGAGCCAGAATTGAAAAGCGCGGCAAAAATTACCGTGCAAAAGTGGTATGCCCCCAACGGCGAATCCATACAGCTTAAGGGAATTGAATCGGACATAAGCTTTCCTTCCATATACGACGATATGAAGATAGACGAAGCCTCGAAAGACAACGCAATGAAATGGGATTCTATTAAAAGCGTAAACATAGGCGAAGTTTACAACTACGGAATAAACGCCGCAAACTCGAACGACCTAATCGCAAAGCTGCGCTTCGAGTCGGAAAAACGCAGGCAAAATTCAAACGAATTTAAATTCTATCAAGAACGCGTAGACTGGTTTAAACAAAAGCAAAAGCAAAAAAGCTATTCTTTAGACATAGGCGAACGCAAAAGCCAAATGGAAAAAGACCAGGCATTTTTGGATGAAAACGAAAGGCGCGAGAAGGAGTTTGTAAAGACAAACTACACCTTTACCGAAATTTTGCTAGACAGCGCAAAAGAGCTTGAAAAAGATACCCCAAAAAAGAAAAAGAAGCTCGACGACGACCTAAACGAGCTTGACGCCCTTGAAGAAGACGACGCCCCCGAGTTCGACGTTCAGCTAAGGGAGTCTTTACACATTATGTGCGATTGGATTAGCGAAATTGAATCGCAAAATTCGCAGGTAAAAACAAACTAAAAAGCTAAAAAGGCAAAATAAGAAAGGCTGCATTTTATGTGGCCTTTTTTATTGCTCGCAATATTCCACAAAAAAACGGCGCAATTTTTAAACTGCGCCGCTTTTTGTTTTTGTTGTAAAGAAAATGCTACTTTACGATTTTCGATTTCGAGGCAACTTTTGCACCCTTTTGCCTTAAGGCTCTTTCGCGCAGTCTTAATGCCTGCAAGTGTATAAATCCGGTTGCATCGTCTTGGTTGTAGTCGCTCTTTACGCCTTCCATGCTTGCAATCTTGTCGTCGTACAAGCTATAGGGGCTCTTTCGGCCAACGCAGATTACCGAGCCTTTGTAGAGCTTTAGTCGAACAGTGCCGGTTACACATTCCTGACTCTTGTCGATAAAGGCCTGCAATGCTTCGCGTTCGGGAGCATACCAAAAACCATTGTATACCAATTCGGCATATTTGGGAGTAAGCATATCGCGCAAGTGCATCAGTTCCCTGTCCATTGTAATGGTTTCCATATTTCTATGGCCTGCCAGCAATATTGCGCCACCGGGGGTTTCGTATACGCCGCGGCTTTTCATGCCCACAAAGCGATTTTCCACAATGTCTACCCTGCCTATGCCGTGCTTGCCGCCAAGCTTGTTCAAGGTTTTCATAACCTGCGAAGGAGTCATCTTTTTCCCGTTAATTGCAACGCAGTCGCCTTCCTTGAATTCCAAGTCGATATACTCGGGCTTGTTGGGGGCGTCTTGAGGGTCTACACTAAGCTTGAACATACCCTTGTTTGCGGGAACGGTCGGGTCGAACCACGGGTCTTCCAAAATACCCGCTTCATAGGAAATATGAAGCATATTTCTGTCCATCGAATAGGGTTTTTTTGCCGAAGCTTCTACATTGATGTTGTGCTGCTTGCAGTATTCAATCATTTCGCTTCTGCCGGGGAAAGCCGCGCGGAAGTCGTCCATTCTCCAGGGCGAGATAACCTTAAGGTCGGGAGCTAATGCCGCAAACGACAATTCGAAACGACACTGGTCGTTGCCCTTGCCAGTTGCGCCATGGGCAACTGCGTCGGCCTTAACTTTTTTTGCTATTTCTATGTGCGCTTTTGCAATCAAAGGACGCGCGATGGAAGTACCCAAATAGTATTGGTTTTCGTAGAGCGCGTTTGCCCTCATCATCGGGAATATGAAGTCTTTGGCGAATTCGTCTACCAAGTCTACTGTATAGTGCGCAACCGCGCCCGACTTCTTCGACTTTTGGGCGAGACCTTTTAGCTCCTCTTCCTGACCTACGTCTGCGGAAAATGTTACTATGTCCGCATTGTAGCGTTCTTTAAGCCAGCTTACCAAAACGGAAGTATCCAAACCGCCCGAATAAGCCAATACGATTTTCATTTTCTTTTTCATATGTTTTATAAAAAAATTATCTTTTTGCCAGTTTCGAAATTATAGCCTTTTGAACGTGCAGCCTGTTCTCTGCCTGGTCAAAAATAATGCTCGCTTTCGAGTTCAAAACTTCGGCCGAAACCTCTTGCCCTGCGTGCGCGGGCAGGCAGTGCATAAATATTGCCGAAGGCTTTGCCAACGCCATAAGCTTTGCGTTTACCTGATAGGGGGCAAAAAGCTTCATACGCTCTTCGACTTCTGCCTCTTTGCCCATGCTTACCCAAACGTCGGTATACAAAACGTCGGCGTTCTTTGCGGCCTTTTTGGGATCCGGCTCAAAAGTATAGGTTTTTTCAAGCTTTGCGTCTTTGTAAATCTTGTCCAAATCGCCCTTTGGCTCGCAAGATTCGGGGCCGCACAAAACAACGTCGAACCCGAACATAGAGCCCGCCAATGCCAACGAATACCCCATATTGCAGGCAGTATCTCCAAAGAATACAAATTTTTTGCCCCTAAGGGAGTCTAGCGAAACATTGCCGTCTTTCGAGAAATGTTCCATCATTGTAAATGTGTCGGTATAGCTTTGGCAGGGGTGCAGCAAGTCGGTAAGCGCGTTTACAACGGGCAGCTTGCTGTATTTTGCAAAGTCTTCAACAACCTTGTGCTCGTAGGCTCTAATAACCAAACCGCTTAGGTAGCGCCCCATAACCTTTGCGGTGTCTTCTATGGTTTCGCCGCGAGAAATCTGAAGGTCGTTTGCATTCAAAAGCATGGGGTGCCCGCCAAGCTCGTATACTCCCACTTCAAACGAAAGGCGCGTGCGAGTGCTTTTTTTGAAGAATATAAGCCCCCACGACTGCCCTCTTAGCAAATCCAAAGGGCATGCCGAACGTGCGCGCTTGTAGCGTTGCGCCAACTCAAAAGTTTCCTTTGCCTCTTGCAGGCTAAAGTCGGTTTCTCTTAAAAAAGATGTGTTCATTTTTTAATTACAGTGCGTTTAATGTTTTGTCTACAATAGTCAAAGCCTTTTTAATTTCGGCTTCCTTTACTATAAGCGGCGGCAAAAACCTTACCGCGTTCGAGCCTGCGGGAATCGTTATAAGCGAATTTACCAGCAAGGCCTTTACTAAGTCGGCGTTTTTGTAGGGCTCGTTAAGCAAAAGACCTATCATAAGGCCAACGCCCCTTGCGCATTTTACCTTTTCGGGATATTTTTTTGCGAGTTTTTGCAAGCCGCCTAAAAGCAGTTTGCCGCATTTTGCCGCGTTTTCGGCAAGCTTGCGTTTTTTAACGGCCTTTACAACCGAAAGCGCAACGGCGCATGCCAGCGGATTGCCGCCGAACGTAGTTCCGTGCGTGCCGGGGGTAAAGAGCTTTGCAAGCTTGTCGCTCATTAAAACCGCGCCTATGGGGAAGCCGCCGCCCAAGCCCTTTGCCATGGAAATTGCGTCGGGCCTTACGCCGAATTTTTGGAATGCAAAAAACCTGCCCGTGCGCGCAACGCCGCATTGAACTTCGTCGAAGAACAAAAGCGTTGAATACTTGCTGCACAAGCTGCGCAATTCCTTAAGGAATTTTACGTCTACGGGCAAAACACCGCTTTCGCCCTGAATGGGCTCTATCAAAACGGCGGCAATGTCTTTTTTTGCAAGCTTTGCCTTAAAGGATTTTATGTCGTTAAACTCGGCAGTTTCAAAGCCCTCTAGCAAAGGCGAAAAGTGCTTTTGTATCTTTTCCTGAATTGTGGCCGAAAGCGCGCCCATTGTTCTGCCGTGAAAGGAATTGCGGGCAACCAAAATTTTGTATCTTTTTACGGGCAAAGTTTCGCCGTAAATACGGGCGGCCTTAATCAATGCTTCGTTGGCCTCGGTGCCGCTGTTGCAAAAGAACATTTTGCCGAATTTTGATTCTCTAATAAGGGCTTCAGCCAAATCTGCCTGCGGCATATTTAGGTATAAATTGCTGCAATGGGCAACTGTTTGCGCCTGCTGGGTAAGAGCCTTTAACCAATCTTTGTCGCAATGCCCCAAAATATTTACGGCAATGCCCGCGCCGAAATCGAGATATTTTTTGCCCGCTTCATCGTAGGCGTACATACCCGAACCTTTGGCTATGCAAATTTGGCGTTCGCCGTAGTTGTTAAGGGTATATTTCTTAATTTTTTCCTTAGTGTTCATTGCTTTTAAAGTCGTGTACAATTTCAGTTCCAATGCCCTCGTCGGTGAAGATTTCAAGTATCAGCGAATGGGGCATATAGCCGTTTACAAAGTGAACCCTGCGCACGCCCGATTTAAGGGCCTTTACGCCGCTGTCTACCTTGGGCAACATTCCGCCGGCAATAACCTTGCTTTGCTTTAAAGATTCTATTTCGCCCATCTTTAATGTGGAAATAAGCGAAGTTTTATCTTTAAAGTCGCGCATTAGCCCCGGAACGTCGCAAAGGAAAACAAGCCTGCGCGCCTTTAATGCGCACGCGACCGCGCTTGCCGCAACGTCGGCATTGGTGTTGTAGGGGTGAAAATCGTCGCCCAAAGCTATGGGCGAAACCACTGCAACCGAGCCGTCGGCAATGGCGTCTATAACAACCTGAGCGTCTACTTGGGTCGCTTCGCCAACGTAGCCTAAATCCACTTCGTTGCCTTCGGCGTCTTTGCTAAGCAGCTTTTTGCATTTTAAAACCATGTTGCCTTTAATAGACTTGGCGTTTACGCCGCGCGCCTTAAGCATTTCGCAAATTTCTGAATTTACCTGCCCGTTTAAAACGCGTTCTACAATGCCCACGGTTTTTTCGTCGGTAACGCGCATTCCGTTTTTAAATTCGGGAACAAGCCCGGCTTTGTCCATAGCGCGGCTAATAGCCTTGCCGCCACCGTGAACAACCACAACCTTAATGCCAACCGACGCCAAAAAAGCTATGTCTTGAGCTACCGATGTGCGGATTTTCGGGTCGGGGTCGTCCATGAAGGCCCCTCCGTATTTAATTACAAACACCGAATTTTTAAAGCGCTGTATGTAGGGCAGCGCCTCTATGAGAATGTCGGCTTTTTTTGTGATTTCGCAAATGTCCATTATTCGCCCTTATTGAAATCCACATAGGCTTCCGACAAGTCGGTTGTAAGAACCGTCCACGAAAATTCGCCCAAGTTCAAATTCATATTCACGGCAAAGCTTTTTTCGGCAA
Source organism: Opitutales bacterium (assembly GCA_034180465.1). Lineage (GTDB taxonomy): Bacteria > Verrucomicrobiota > Verrucomicrobiia > Opitutales > Intestinicryptomonadaceae > CAKUIA01. Next base: position 25,828 of record JAXFOH010000035.1, on the reverse strand, counting down.
CTTCCTTTTTCCACAAAGGCTTGTTGTTTGCCAAAACCTCGCCCTTGGCAATTACGGGAATGTTGTTGTAGGCCAAGTCCATTTTCTGGAAGTCTATACCCGTTTTTGCGTAGCCTGCCGCGTCTACAAGCCTGCCCCAGTTTGGGTCGCCGCCGTACCAGGCCGACTTTACCAGCATGGAATTTGCAATAGACTTTGCTATTTTGCGCGCCTGCTCTTCGCTTTTTGCGCCCGAAATGTTTACTTGAACTACCTTTGTAATTTTTTCGCCGTCGGCTACAATGTGCGAAGCCAAATACGAGCACACCGTTTGCAGGGCCTCCTTAAAGGCTTCAAGCAAGTCGGCGTTGTCGTCTATCTTAACATGGCTTTGACCGTTGCACAAAACCAAAACGGTATCGTTTGTGCTCATATCGCCGTCTACGCTAATGCAGTTAAAGCTCATTTCAACCGACTTCGACAAACATTCCTTAAGCAGTTTTTGCGAAATTTCGGCGTCGCAGGCAATATAGGCAAGCATCGTCGCCATATTAGGCTCTATCATACCCGCGCCCTTTGCCATTGCGCCCATATGGAATTCTTTGCCGCCACAGTTTACGGTTATTGAAATCGTCTTTTTACGGGTGTCGGAAGTGAGAATTGCCGACGCTGCCGCAACACCGTTCTCCTGCGAATTCGAGATTTTTGAAGCCGCTTCCTTTATGCCCTTTTCGATTTTGTCCATCGGCATAAATTCGCCTATTCTGCCCGTAGAGGAAACCAAAACCTCGTTTTCGAGCAGACCGAATTCCTTTGCAACCAATGCGCACATTTTGCGGGCGTCATCCATGCCCCTTTGTCCAGTGCAGGCGTTTGCATTGCCGCTGTTTGCAATAACGGCGCCTATTTTCGGAGATTTCCAAAGGTGTTCAATGTCTACATAAACCGGGGCTGCCTTTACGTCGTTGGTAGTAAAAGTGCCCGCCGCCGTGGCAAGAACGTCGCTTTTAATTATTGCGGTGTCCAGCCTGCCGTCGTTCTTGTTGCGAATATCGCTAGAAACGCCCGCAACTTTAAACCCCAAAACGTCTACAATGCCCGCGCTGTCTTCCTTAACGCTTAAAGTATAATTCTTAGCCATAATTTTACAATAGTCCTTCCTTTTCGTCGAAGCCGAACAAGCCGTTCATAATCTGAACCGCCTGACCGCTTGCGCCTTTAACCAAGTTGTCGATTGTGCTTGAAATGATGAAATTTTTTGTGCGCGGGTCGTAGGCCGCGCTTATGTCGCACCTGTTTGTGTTGGCAACATTTGCTGTGTCCGGATAGCTTTTTTCGGGCAGTATTTTTACAAATGTTTTGCCGTCGTAATACTTGTGCCAGATTTTATACAAGTCTTCTATTGTTGCCCCATTCGAGGGAACGGTAATTGTAGTTAAAATGCCCCTGTTCATCGGGCAAAGATGCGGGTTAAACTGAACTACAACTTCGCCGCCGTTGGCGTCGGAAAGCTGCTCTTCTATTTCCGACAAGTGCCTGTGGAACACATATCCGTAGCCTTTTGCGCTTTCGTTGCGTTCGCAGAATATGTAGTTAACGTCGGCCTTTTTGCCCGCGCCGCTAACTGCGCTATAGCTGTCTATTACAATGTTTTTGTTTACGCCAAGCTTTTCGCGCAAAAGGGGCACCATTGGCACTAAAATGCTTGTAGGGTAGCACCCCGGGCACGCAATAAGTTTGGAGTCTTGCCAATTGTCGAACAATTCGGGCAAAACATATTTGCCAAGCTTTAGCAATTCGGGCGCGGGGTGGTCTACCCCGTAATACTTTTTGTAGGTTTCCAAACTGTTAAGCCTAAAGTCGGCTGAAATGTCTATAACCTTCTTGTTTGCGTTAACTAGTGCTTTTGCATATTCGGCCGCCACCCCATGAGGAAGAGCCAAAAACCAAACGTCTATGTTGTCCATCTTTGCCTGTTCTTCGGGGGAAGACGCCGTAAACAATAAATTGTCGGGCAACAAGTGCCTTAGGGAGGGCATTACATCTGCAACTTTTTTGCCGTTTAAACTGCGGCTTGTAACACAAGCCAAGTTTGCGTGTGGGTGCCTGCCAATCAAGCGCACAAGTTCCGCGCCTGCATAGCCTGCCGCGCCCGTTATGCCAACATTTATAGTTTTTCCGCTCATAATTATCTGCAATTTAAACTGCCAAGTTTGCACTGTTTGGCGGCAAATGCAAACAATAATTAACTGATTGTACGCTTTATCGAGCGCTTACGAGTTTTCCAGCTTTTGGCAAAGCTCGTCTATAAGAAAGTCGGGCGTAGAAGCCCCCGCCGTTACCCCTACTACCGAGTATTTCTTCTTTAGGGCGTCTACGTCCAGCTCGGCAACGGTTTCTACATGGAAGCATTCCAGCCCCGTGCGCTTTGCCATAATTGCCAGCTTAACCGTGTTTGCCGAGTGCCTGCCGCCAATTACAATTATCGCCTGCGCGCCCTGCTGGGCAAGAATATTAACGTCTTTTTGACGCTCTTTTGTTGCCCCGCAAATTGTATCTATTACAACTGTTTTCGGGAAACGCTTTTTTATGTATTCGCAAATTTCGCGGTAGTCGTCGGTAAACATTGTAGACTGCGAAACAACGCAAATTTCGCCCTGTATGTCGGGCAAATTGTCCACATCGGCAAAAGATTTAACAACAAAGCCCTTGCCTTTTTTGGCATAGCCTAAAAGCCCCATAACTTCGGGGTGTTGGGGGTCGCCCACAATTAAAACCGTGAAGTTTTTTGTTGCGTGAATTTTAATTTGCCCCGCAATTTTGCCAACGTCGGGGCAGGTTGCGTCCTTTAGGGGTACGCCCAAATCCTTAAGGTATTTTCTTCTTTCGGGCGAAACACCGTGCGCGCGAACAACCAAAACGCAGTCGCCGCAGCTCGGGTTAATATTCAGGCTCGACTCGCTTTTATAGTCGCCTATTTCGTCTATGCCCTCGTCTTTAAGACGGCGCATCATCTGACTATTGTGAATAAGCGGGCCGTCGGTAAAAACTTTTTTGTTTTCGCCCGCCAAACTTCTTGCTATGCCTATGGCCCGTTCAACGCCAAAGCAAAAGCCCGCGCTTTTTGCCCTTATAACTTTCATATTGCCCCCTACAAAATAGCATTTGCATAAATTTTGCAAAAACATTTTGTTAAAAGAAATCTTTTTTTGCGAAAACAAAAAATGCTATGCGGCAAAACGCATAAAAAATTCTAAGCGTGAATTTAAAATGCAATTTATTGCGCAAATTGCGGCACAAAACTTGGGCACAAAAAAACGGCTTTTGGAAAGCTCCAAAAAGCCGTTTTGCAATTTTAAATTAACATTACTTTCTGCGGCGGTATATCGCAAATGCCAAAGCCAATGCGCCGAATATTGCCGCCCATGTAGCCGGTTCTGGAACTTCAAATGTAACGTTAAAGTTCGAACCGTCTATCGAGAATGTGCCGTTATATTTTGCAGCTGTTTTTGCGTCTACATATTCAAACGTTTTGCCGTTTAACGACTTTAACGATTCGTTTATGTTTGCTGCATCTGCAAACGAGATAAGGGTCATTTCAACATCAAGCTCTTGCATGTCGAAGCTCGAGAATAAGAAGTCCGAGCCCAAGACATTGCCGATTAGGTCGTTTTTGATATTGATTGTGTAGTCGGACTGCGAGAAGTCGAAGGCAAGGTATGCGCCGTCGGCTTTGGTCAACGAATTAACATTTAACACGCCTGCAGCGCCGAATGCCGCGCCCGTAGCTATGGAAACATCGCCAACATTTGCGCTTGCAAGTAGCAATGCGCCGCCGTTAACCGCAACAGAGCCACCGTTAAGGTTGTTGTTTATGCCCGAAAGAACCTGTGCATTTGCGCCTGTTTTTACAATGCTAATGGTGCTGTTTGCGTTGTTTGCGTAAATACTGCCGGCATATGCGCTTAACGAACCTACATTGTTGCCGAGCTGCAATGTGTAGTCTACATAACCGCCCGACTCGTTGCCATATATGTCACCTGTGCCGTTAATAGTGCCAACAACTGCTTTGTAGGCTACTCTTGCTTCGGCTGTACCAGTATACAAATAGCCAAGCTTTAGACGGCCGTTGTTCATATTAAGTTCGCCGATATTTACGTTGTAGTCGGCCGACTTTGCAATACCGCACAACTGCAACACGCCGTTTGCGTTAAGGTTTGCCTTGCCAATCGAGATATAGTCGCGGTCGTCGCCGGTGTTCGTACCGTCTTTATTGGCAGTGTATGTAGAGCCGTTTACCGTTACCCATTGCGAATTTGCGGCGCTGTCGGCACCTATTGTCAATTCTTCGAATGTGGTTTTTTCGAAGCTGTTGAATACTGTTTCGCTAGAACCCGCCATGCTTGTGATATTGACAGTGCCAAAATCCAAATTCTTTGCCAAGAAAGAACCTTTTTTGTCGTTCTTATAGGCATAGTTTATGTCCAAATTATCTATTCTATAATCCGTGCCATAGTAGCCTGTAACAGCGGGGTTGTACTCGTGATCGATATTAAATGCAGTTGTATCGATTACCATGTTTTTAACCAAAATGCTGTGGGTATAGTGCGTGCCGAAGAAAATTCTCTGGCCGGATTTAAACGCACCCGTAAACTGCAAGTTGTCGATAGTTGCAACATTTGCGGTTGTTTTTGCCGTATTTACACGGGTTTGAACGCTATAGGTTGCATCGGCAGTAGTTTCGCCGCCCTTAAGGACAAACGTTCCAAAATGCGTTGTACCGGTTGCCGCCGTAGAGGTATTGCGGATATACAAATACTGATTGCCAAGCGCAGTATCGCCCGAAAACGTAAGTTTGTTAATGTCTAGCTTATTGCCAGCTTTAATACGCGCATGCCCATAGTCGAGGTTGGCTGTATACGAGCCACCGATTTCGCCCATGCCGCCGGCAATATTCAATTCGTTCACATAAACGTTTTTACCGTTTAGTTGGAAGAAATAGTCGCCATATTTTGTGTTGGGTATGCCGCCCGAATATTTGCCGTTACCCTTAAAGTTTATAACGCCCAATATGTTAACGTCTGCCGAAGTACCGCCGTCTACCTTGCCATTTGCGGGGTTTGTGTAGTTGATATGGAACTTGTTTGTTTCGGCGTTGATAACGGCGTCGGCTGCCAATGTAAAGGCGGTGCTTTCGGTGCTTGTAGCAAACTGGCCGTCTTTAAATGTGGTTGTGCCGCTTAAAGTACCGCCGTAGTATTTAAGCAATGCACCGTCGGTAAACGAGGCGTTTTCGGAAACTGCCGTACCGCTCATGTTTATCAGGCCGCCCTTTTGGGTGGAATTTACAAACCTGCCGCCGCTAAAGTGCGTTGTGCCGCCTACAATTGTAGTGTCGGTTACAACGGCGCTGTCGTTGATATTTGTAATGCCTTCAACAGTTCCCTCGCCGTCGGCAAATGTTTGCGTTATTGTTTTGCCGCTTGCAGCAGAGGCACTGGTTGTGCCCTTAAACGAAATCGTACCGCGGTTGTTAATGTCACCCATCAAAGAGGTGCTGACAACGTTATTTATTATAAGTTTGCCGTCCTTGGCAATGTCTATATTGCCGATATAGGCGTTTTGAACTTCGCTGTCTATCTGCAAGACGGAATTTGCCGCAACAGTTGAAGCCGCCAGAGAATTCAACGCATAGTCGCCGCTTTCGCCTTTGTCTACGCCAATTCTTAGTTCGCTTATTGTGCCCTGCCCATTGCCGAATCTTAATGTCGCCGAGCTGTCGAACGCAACATTAAGCCTGCCAAAATTGATGTAGTCGGTAACAAGCCCTTTGTCTGTATAGAATGTAATATTCTTGCCGCCGCCGACAGTCATTGTGTCGGCAACATTCATTGTATTCTTAGACGAAGTTTTACTTATAAAGTGGAATATAAAACTCCGGTTCGGGTCGGAGGAGTTGGCGAACAAAAATTCTTTTGCAAAATTTATGGTTAAATTATTTGCAAGAACATTGGCGCCGCCGCTGTGAAGACTCGCTATAATTCTTTCCACATAGTTCGTCTTCGATACTACTGTTTTTTCGGCATCTTTATAGCCCGTTGTCACCATATCGTCGGTAGTGCCATTTATCCAGTACATCGGGTGCGAACCGTCGCCCGTCTGCCAAGACTTTTCTTCGTAGGCCTGTATCCAGGCGGCGTTGCCGTTAACGTATTTGTCGCCTTCGGCATAGCCCGAAATTGTAACATTGTCTTCAATAGTGGGGCTTCTGTGTACAGGGCCTTTGTCTAGCACATAGTATTTTACCGTAATGCCGTCTTCTTCGTATACGGGAACGTATTTAGCGTCGGCCGAATACCACAGCCTGCCGTCTCCATTATAGGCTGTATTGCCGTCGGCAACTTGCCTATATACCAAATCAGCACCCAAAGATACCGATGCTGCGGCCGCAAACACCGCAAATATAGCCAATCTTATCGTTTTCATTGTTAGTATCCTAAAAGTATATTACTAAAGTTTGGGGTGCATCATTGTCCATAACTCGCACCTTTGCAAGTATTTTTTTATTTAAAAAAAGAAAATTATAAAAAAGATTACCCACACTTTACTTAAAGAAAGCAAAGCGTGCAAAAAACAAGAAAATAAAAAAAATAAAACCTACTTGTATAAATCGCAAACGGCGCACTCTGCAAAAAAATGGCCTATCGCTAAAACAGAAAATTCATCCACATAAAAAAATTCCTATCGTCCAAAACAAAAATGCGCATCACACCCACACCAGCTAAAACTATGCCCATTAAACTCGCCTAAAAATATGCCGATTTTTGCAAATAAATTGCACAAATAAACTGGCTAAAATTGCCCTAAAAGCCCCCTCCTCCACAAAAAGTCCATCAAAAAAAGTGGAACTTTCTACAAAAGTCGATGGACTTTTGTAAAAGTTTCCATAAAAGTTGATTGACTTTTGTATAGGATTTTACAAAAACATACCCACTAAAGAAAATATGGAACGCTTTGCAATAAATAAACTTATAGACTGGAAAAAGTCTAAAAACAGAAAACCCCTAATAATAGAGGGTGCGCGCCAAGTGGGCAAAACCTACCTTATGCGCGAATTCGGCTCAAAGTTTTACAAAAACACACTTTATGTAAACTTCGACCGCAACGAAAGAGCAAAAGACAGGTTTAAGGGCGACATAGACCCCGCAAGAATACTAAAAGAGCTTTCGATACAGTTCGAGTGCGAAATAAACGAGAACACACTTATTATTTTCGACGAAATTCAGGAGTGCAAAAACGCCCTGCGCTCGCTAAAATATTTTTGCGAAGAAACCCCGCAATATAGCATAATGGCGGCGGGTAGTTTGCTTGGGGTTGCCATGCACGAAAACGATTCGTTCCCTGTGGGCAAAACCGACTTTTTGCAGATGTACCCGCTTTCTTTCTACGAATTTTTATTGGCCGCGGGGAAAAAAATGCTGGTAGACATTCTGCGCGAAAAAGACGTGCAAACAATAACATCGTTTAAAGACACGCTTACCGAGCTTTTGCGGGTTTACTACATAACAGGGGGGATGCCCGCCGTTGTAAACAGCTATATTTTGGAAAACGACTTTGCCAAAGTAAGGGAAACCCAAAATGCTATATTGACAGCCTACCAGCTTGATTTTTCGAAACATATACCTTTGTCGGCGTATCCAAAAGTAGGGCAAATTTGGAATTCTTTGCCGCAACAACTTGCAAAGGAAAATAAAAAGTTTGTATATAATTTGGTGGCAAAAAACGCAAAGAGCAAAGAATATTCGGTTGCATTAAACTGGCTTGTTAAAACGGGGCTTTCGTACGAAATAAACAAGGTTTCAAAACCCGATTTGCCGCTAAGCGCATACGCCGAAAGCGGATTTTTTAAGCTGTATTCTTTAGATGTGGGGTTGCTTGGCGCATTAAGCGGGCTGGACACCCAAACGGTTTTAAATTCGAACGCACTTTTTACAGAATTTAAGGGAGCGTTAACCGAGCAATTTGTTTTGCAGCAATTAAAGGCATTGGGTACAAAAAACGTCTATTACTGGACAAGCAATGCAAACGCCGAAATAGACTTTTTAATACAACGCCAAAACAATGTAATTCCGGTAGAGGTAAAGGCATCGATAAACAACCAGGCAAAGAGCCTGAAAGTTTATAGGCAAAAATATTCCCCAAGAAAATCATACAGAATTTCGCTAAACGACTACAAGGTAGACGACGACATTGTAAACATTCCGTTATATGCAGTAGAATCTTTTGTTTAAAAGTTTTGCTTTATTTCCCGCAGCTTAATTTTGCAAAAAGTTTTTTAGGCGGTTAAAGTACGCAAAAAGACCGTAGGTTATTATAGCCTACGGCCTTTTGGGGGTTTTAAAGAGGGTTTATTTTTGCGCGCGCAAAAAATCAGATTTCCCTTTCCGACAACCAGCGGAACGACACAACCTTAAAGCGTCTGCCCAAATATTTGTTAGACAAGTTGCCATCGCTTAGTTCCGTATATATCGTATCGTAGTCGGTCTTGTTCTGCGTACCCAATTCCCTGTCGCGGTTTTCTATGTCGGTGGGTGCGTTTGCAACCGAGTCTACATATTCGGGATAACGCTGAACAACCATTTCGCACCAGGCTTTGCTTTCTATTGTACCGGTAATGGGGTTGCGGATTTCGCCGTAGGCTCTAATCTTAAAGGTGTCGCCCCTTACGGTTATAAACGAGCCTATTTGCTGGAGAATGTCGGCCTGTGTTAGATATGCCGATGCCCCCGCCAATGTAGAGCCTAAAACTGCGCGGTAGTTTTCCCACGATTCGCGCGGGTCGCCCATATAAGACCAAATTTGACCCAACGACGAAGCCGACGGGAAACTTCCGCAAACGGCAAGCGTCCAGTTGGCGGAGCGGTCGTCGTAGCTGGATATTTTTGCAAAGCGCGAATTTAGCGCGCTGTCGCCAAGCTCTATAAGGTATGCCGAATCGAAGAACGCTTCGTTTATTACCGTCATATCTATAGCCGACTGCATAACACCCTTTTGCATATGGTTTTGCATAACATAGAACGACTCTTTGTTTTCGTCTTTATTTACGTTAATTTTCGAGGCGTCGGCAAGGGCATCTCCTGCGTAAAAGTCGTCGCTTAGGTCGTAAACGCGCTGTTGGTGCATTCTTCTTACTTCGGCGGAACGCATTTCAACCGTGCGGTTTACAAAGTCTGCCAAAGAGTAGAACGGACCTCTGTCTTTTACGTTTTCAACCATCGAAAGCGCAAGCTCTTCAAGCTCTTGGCTGTCGAGTGCCCTAAAGTTTGTCATGGCGTTCTTCGCGCTATTGTCTACGTTGTTGTCGGTAAACTCCTTATTTGTTGCCGGCAAGCCGTTTCTTGGGAAGGGAGCTTTTTTGCCAACCTTTATGGGCGAAGTGCTGTCTACACTCATAACATCGGTGCCAAAGCTTGTTGCCAAAACCGCCTTCCATGCGTCGACATCTGTAGAATTTACGTTAAATGGCCCGTTAATCCACAACCTTGCCGCGTTTGCCTCGAAGTCTAATTCCAAGTTGCGCGAATCGGAAATTGTGCTCTTTACATCACCCCTTAGGTGCGGAACCTGAATATCGGGGCCAAGCGGGTCTACATACTTCATGCGCGGGTTGCGCGGGTTCCAATAGGTGCGGTCTAGCCTCGTGGAACGCTCGTCGGTTCTATAGGGTATGGTAGAGAAGAAGTATTCGTCCCACAAAACGTCGTTTAAGTGCCACGACAAGTCGTAGTTAATACCTCTATATTCCGATTCTATCTGGAAAGTTCCGTTTCGCGTTGCCGACGCCGTTGTTGCCTTTTCGCCGTCGCACCACCAAAAGTCGTAGGTTCTTTCGGGCGCAATGCGCATATTGGCAAACGAGTTGCCTATTGAGTATGTCGGGTACAAAATGTCGCCCGTGGCAACACCCAAGCCCCAAGCCGAAAAGCCGCCGCGGCCAACTTCGGCACCATACGACAAGTCTGCCGAAGACAATTGCGCCATATTCGAAACAACTTCCTTTTCCCTTAAGAAGTGCCTCATGGGCAAGTCGTAGGTATTTGTAGAAGTCGGGTTCGGGCCAACCTGAGCCTTTTCGCCCATATTCCTTAATATGTTAATTGTCTTATATATGTAGCGACTGCCTGCATTGCGGCCATCGCCGCCAAATTCAACTGCGGCATATTGCATATTGTTCAACCTGCCAAAACGGCCGTGACCTTCGCCGGTGAATATATTTCCCGTACGCGGGCCATAGCTGCTGTCGCGCAAAGAACCGCCGCGGGCTGCAGTTGGGTCGCCGTAAAACTTGCCCGTTATGTTCGTGTTTGTTATATACGGGTATTTTAACGGATACTGCGTTTGCCAATCTACGGAGTTGTCGAGATTTGTAGAGATTGGCCTATATGCGCTTACGCCAACCGACATAACAATGCGGTCGCTATTTTGCCCCGTAAAGTTGGAAATGGGCAAAGCCGCCGTGCTTGTTGCAGCAACCACAAAGGGAACAAAGTTTTGGGGCTGACGGTCGTAGCACTGCCCGCCGCTTTGATTGTCTTTATTGGTAGTATACGCCGTGCTCCAGAACGACGGGCTTATGCGGCGCGGGTCGGTAAAGAGGAAATAAAAGTCTTCCCAAAACCAATAGCCGTTTGTGGAAACATTGCCCAAGCCCGCTTGGCGTTTAAATTCTTTGTAGAATTCGTATTCGCTTGCAAACGCCTGCTGCCATTGTGGAACCGCAGCCTTTATTTTGTTCAACAAATATTTGTCGTAGGGCGACTTTGTATTGTTGCCAAGCCACTGCAAATAGGGTTGCGAGAAAAAGCCCTTTACATAGTTGCTTTCAAACCTATTTCCGTAGCCGTTGTTTAGGTAGTTGTAGCCCAAGCCTGTAGAGCCTTCTCCGAACATGCAGTTTGCGCCGCTAAGCATATTTGCAGCTCCTATTGCACTGCCGCCCATGCCGCCGTATCTCCACAAGGGGTGCTCGCCCCACGAAACGGTATCTTTCGCCCAGTTCATTCTGGGGAAGGGGAAGGACGTTATGTTGTTGCCGCCCGTAGAGTCCCAGCAGTTTTGGTTAAGCAAATACCTTTTTAAAGTTTGGAAGGTTGCCGCATTGCGCGGGGCGTTGTCGTTGCCGTCGTCGTCTTTATACAGATTTACCTTGTTGTTGTCGTCGGAATAGTTCCACATCAAAAGAGGCGTTCTTTCTATACTCCAGCTCAAAACGTTGTTAAATGCGCCCAGCTTGCCCCTGTCGGGAATCTCCTTCATCGGGTTATTGCTGCCCAACCAATATTTGTCGTACCTATAATAGCCGTAGGGCGAAGAAAATGTATCTATTTGCTGCGAGCCCGCCTGCGGCACCATAGCTTCGGCATCGTAGTCGAGCCTGATTTGAGCAAGCGAAACGGCTTCGGTTGCAAAACCGTCGTTGCCGGTGCCCAAAGCGTCGCTTATATTAAACAATGCGCCAAGGGGTTTGTTGTCGGCACCAGCGTAGCCTTTGTCGTATTCCCAAGGGTCGGTTCTAAATGCGGGGCTTGTTGTGGTAGTTGCCGTGCCGCTGCCCAAACCCGCAATGTTTGCGTGCGCCTTTTCGGGGTGCAAAATATCTATAAAGAAGCCTCCCATCTTGTTGTTCGAAATGCCTTCGGTTAGGCACCATTCGGTTGGGTGCGACTTTTGCGCCCTGTAGAAATTGCCAGCATAGCCAAGCTTGCCGTTAAACTTAAGGTTGTAGGGCACAGACTCTTTAAGCGAAAATATCTTCGCCTGCCCAGGTTGCAAGCCGCTGGAGTTTACCAAGAAACGGAAGTTTACGTCGTAGCCTTTGCCGTCTTGCACAATGCTTGCGTTTGTAGCCCTCGATTCCGTCATATAGCTCATGGAACCGCGGCTAGACAACGCCCTTTGCCCCACTCTGGCAATGGAGGTTTTTACGTCGTTTAAATAAAGTCTTCTAAAGTAGAACGAGTCTTTTGTTAAAACTTTAAACGATACCGCAGCCGTTTTTTGAACGGGAGCCCCCGTAACCGAGTCGGCAACAGTATAGGTAAAGTTCAATGTCCTGGGCTGATAGAAACGTATTAGGCCGCCAAACTTCGGGTCGTTGGGGATTTCGGAATCCTGCTTCATTGTGTCTTCCCAAGTCCACGGACCATAGCCGAAATAGGCTTTGTTTATGGCGGTATCGTCGCTTGTGGCAATGCCGTTGGGCGAAGACTTAGGCATTACGCCGCTGCGATTTACATAGCGGTAGCGGTTTAGGTTTGCCGTATCGTAGCTGGGCAAAGACTTGCCGCCGCTGCTTGTTGCCCCGCTGGAATTTATAATCGGGCGGGTAATTCTTTCGGTTCTATAGTCGCGTATGCACTGGAATACGTTGTTGCCTTTTAGGTAGCCAATTGCAACCCTAGAAGACGACAAAAAGCTTGAATCTGCAGCGCCTATTTGGAATGCGTAAAAGTTTGCGTCTATCTTTGCGTCGTACGGATTCCAAAGAACTACAACGGGGACGTAGTAGATTCTAACGCCGTAGTCGCCGCCGCCGTAGTCCGATAAAGCGGGGATAACCAAAAGCTGGAAGTGCTGAAGCACGGGGCTTAAGCCTGTTGTAGTATCGGTCTTTACCTTAACTTTGTTGTCGTAAGAGGCGTTCGAGCCCGTGCCCGACTGGTCTACGCGAGTGTTGTAGTAGCTGCGCAACGAATCCCACAAAGGACCGCCTGGGTCTTTATGCTGGCGCGCATAGCCGTATGTTTGCGAATTGCCCGTATTGTAGTTTAGACCTTTATAGCTAAGGTTTATATCGTCTGCCGCCTGCGGACCGAACATGTGGCCTACGCCGTTTAGCTTGTTCTTTTTAAACTGGTTATATTCGCCCGAACGGTTGTGAAAATATGCATCGTAACCCTCTACGCCGTAGGGGCGTTCGAAATAGCTGGGGTTTAATGGGTCGTTATTAAGGCGAAGCAGGCCAACGCTAAGGTCTTTTTTAAGGCCGCCCGCCCTTGTGTTTACCAAAAGCCCCTTTGTGCCGAAGGTAATGCTGTTAAAGAAAATCTTGCCCAAGCCCAAGTTCGACGACGAATCGCTCAATAAATCCAACTGCGAAAGCTCGCTTACTTTTTTAAGCAAATTACGATCGTCTCTGTTTTCCATTCTAAAGTTAAAGGCTTCTACTCTGGAATTTGGAATCGTCAAAGCCGCCAAGCCCGAATTGTAGGGCATTTGCTGAAGCCTTATAAGGTTTTGCCCCGTTCTTGCGTCGGAATATTCGTCGTACGAGGCAACCGCGTCGGCGGCAGCCTTCTGCGATTCGTCGGAAACCCACCAGGCTATTCTCGTTTCGTAGGAAGACGCCGTTGTTCTTGCGGGGTTTTCGGGTATGGTTACAATCGGAACTTTAACGCGCATGGTTTGCGTATCGTACGAGCCGTTTTCGTCGGCATACGAATTTTTGCGAACCATGTTTATGTAGTTGTCGGTAAGGTCGTTGGTGGGCAAATGCTTCAGGGTTTCAGACCTGTTGCGTATTATGTTGTTGCCCGAAACCAAGAAGGTTATAGCCCCGCGCATTACGTCGTCGGAATAGTCCATGCGGCTTTGGTCGGGGCCGCGCCACAACGGGTGCTTGCCGGGGGTGGAATTCCATACGCCAACCCAAAGCGGGTTTGCAATGCCGTCTATACGCTTGGCGACTTGTCTGGAAAAATTGGGGTTGCTGTTCCACCAGTCGTAGTTTTTGTTGCTTTCCAAGTCGTCAAAGACGGCGTCTAGGCTTTGGTCTAAAATTGCGGCGTTGGCGGTTATTCTTTGGTCGGGGCCCAAAGTTTTTTGTATTTCGCCCAATGCCTGATACGCCGCAAAGCGGGCGGCCTGCTTGGCGCGCTGGTCTAGCATTGCCTGCTTGTTTGCCTTAAGTTCTATCTGTACAATAGCCGAAAGCGTTACAACCAATAAGACGAGAAACGCCATCAACGCAAGCGCAATAATAAGCGCAAAACCCTTTCTGTTTTTAGGGGTACGGTGTTTCAATAAAGTAAAGTGTTTTTTCATTTGCGTTTAGAATAGCGCAAATTGCTGCCATTTGACAAGCAATTTTTTGCACAGCTTTCCCCTAAACGCTTAATATTTTTGCATGTGTTTTTTAAGACGCACCCGAACAAAAACAAGCCAACCTTTTTGAAAGGCAAAAATACAAAAATCTGTTTGCTAAGAGCTGCTTTTTGCGCCATAAAGCGGATTTAATATGAAATACAAAGCAATAGTGGCAGCCGACGAAAACATGCTTATAGGCAACGGCCTTGAAATTCCGTGGCACATAAGCGACGACTTTAAGCATTTTAAAAACACCACAATGGGCGGCGTTATTTTGTTTGGCAAAAACACCTGGCTAAGCCTTGGAAAACGCCCGCTAAAAGGAAGGCTTAACGCCGTTTTAACTAGTTCTTTAACTGAAACGCCTCCCGAAAACGCGATGTATTTTAAAAGCAAGGCCGATTTCGACAAATATTTTGAAAACGACCCACGCGATGTGTGGATTTGCGGCGGAGCAAATATTTACGAACAGTTTTTGCCCGACTGTTCCGAAATTATCCTAAGCAAAATTAAGGGCAAGTTTAAGGGCGACACGTTTTTTCCCGATATATCGAAAAGCTTTGCGCAAAGCGAGGTTTTGCTGGAGCACCCGCAGTTTACGGTTGTAAGGCTTAAGCGCATTTAGCCGAAAACTACTGCCCTACAAAATGCGGCGTTTTTCACACGCTTTTGCGGCAATGCCTAAAAAATTATTAAATTTTCAACATATTTGTAATAAAAAGCTTGCATTTTGCAACTTAGCACAGACAATACACTCCCCTATATAAAACGGGTATACCAAATATACTTTCATTGAAAGGATAAAAAAATGCCTATCAAACACAGAACACCTAGAAGAAACGCAGTAAAGAGCGCAGAAACCAAGGCCGCCGCAAAAGCGGCGACTGTTAAAAAAACCGCTGCTTCGGCAAAAAAGCCCGCAAAAGCTAAGAAATGCGATTGCACTTTGGGCGACGCAAAATTGACCATTGTTGTGGCCAAGATAGACGCCGGCTGGGGCAACAGCCTCTACATTAGGGGTCAGGGCGCGGGTCTTAGCTGGGACAAAGGCGTGCTAATGCAGTGCGTAGGCGACCAGGAATGGATTTGGGAAAAGAAAAACGTTAAGGAAAACTTCGAATTTAAATTCCTGCTTAACGACACCGTTTGGGCCGAAGGCGAAAACATTGCAGGCCAGCCCGACGAAATCCGCACATACTACCCCAAGTTCTAGTATCTGCACAAAGTATTTGCAAAAACAACCCCCACCGGCTTTACGGCTTGCGGGGTTTTTTGTTTTTAAAAGTTTTCAAAAAAAACTTTGCACATTAAACTTTTTGCCGATTTAGAGCGGCAAAAGCCCTTAAAATTTACCCACATAAAAAACCGCAAAAAAACTGCGGCGGCAAAAAGCTATTTTTTAAACACGGCGTAGCCCGCGCCGTCATTATCGGCCGAGGGCAAAACTATGGCGCTTTCAATCAATTTTGCGCATCGGGCAAATTCGGCAACGTTTTCGGTATTTTCAAGCGCGTCTATAGAGCATGTAGAATAAACTACCTGCCCGCCCTCTTTTGCAAAATCAAGCGCATAAAAAAACATCTGTCTCTGAATTTCGGCACAGTTTTGTATATCGCTTTCGGTTAGGCGGTATCTGGCGTCGGCACGGCGGCCAAGCACGCCCGTGTTCGAGCAGGGAGTGTCTAAAAACACAACGTCGTACTGCAAAGGCAATGCCGAATCTTTAAGCTTTTCGGCTACATTGTCTTTTAACAAGTTGAACGCAACTTGCTTTGTCTTTAAGTTGGAGAACTTGCGCACCGCAAAATTAGCCTTAAGCGTTTCGAACCTATTGTTAGGCAAGTCGCAACTGACCAAAAGCGAAGTCGTGTTTTTTTCAGAATTCTTTTTGTTTAAAATGTCGGCAATATAGGCGCTTTTACCGCCGGGGGCTGCGCACAAGTCTAAAACGTTTTGCCCCGCGCAAAAGGAAACCGCGTTTACGGCAAAGCTTGTAGACGGGTCTTGCGCGTAGGCGTAGCCATTCTTAAGCATAAACAAAACGTCGTTAAACCTTTGGGGCTTTACGGCGTAAAAATCCGCAAAAGGCGTCGGCAAAAAGGCATCTTTTACCCGTAAAAAGGCATCTTTGGCTTCGGGCGAATACGCCAACCTAAAATATACCGATTTTTGGGAATGGAAATCCTTTAAAATTTCTAGCGCCTTTTCTTCGCCAAACTGCTCTTTAAAACGCTTTGCAAGCCATAGCGGCATTGAATACAGTAGGGCAAAATCTTCTAAATTTTCCGATTTTTTCCTTAACGTATCCAAATAGCCCAAAAATTTTCTTTGGGCGGCATTTACAAGTTTAGACTCGGGCACGCTAAAGAGCGCCTTTGCCGAATTTACGGAATAGTCGGCACGTTTGCAGGCTTTATCATATTCACAATCAACCAGTTGAGAGCAAGCCATACACAGGTATGCGTAAAGCTTGGCCTTGGGTTTTTTATGCAAAAAACCGCCCAAAAAGTGTTCTGTAAGCCCTTTGTTTCGCAGAAAATCTAAAAAGATACATTGACAAACCCGCCTTTCTTCTGTGTTGTAGTGTATAGAATTATAGTGAGTTGCTATAGCCGTATCGCTTTTGCCGCCGCGGTTAATGTGGTTCATTATCAACTCCAACGCCGACAATGCAGCTTTTTCAGCGGCGCAATTTGCTCCGTTATTAAGGGCTTTGTTCATTTTCGGTTGAGGGAAAATGTACAAAATTTTCCCGATTACAACAAAAAAATTTCAAAACAAACAAAAAAATCGCAGGTAAAAATATATGGAAGCATCGGCAGTAGCCACAATATTGGGAAAACACCCGAATCTCCAGTCGAAAAAGGAAAAGCTGGATATTCTAAAACAGGGAACTTTCTGCATACACAACGCCTGGGGCATTGGTATGGTAACAGCTCTAGACCCTGAAAGCAGCAGGGTTACAATAGACTTCGAAGACAAAAAAGGCCACTCTATGGACATAGCCTTTTGCGTGGAAAAGCTGCAAATTTTGGAAGACGACAACGTTATTGTGCGCAACATAAAAGACAGGGCGGCCGTTGAAGGCGAAATGAAAAAACCCGCCGAGTTTGTAAAGGCGATAATCTCGAAAAAGCCCGACTTGTCGATTAGCTCTATAGAGCTTGAGCAGATTTTAACCAGACTTTTTGCCGACGAAAAATCGTATAAAAACTGGTGGAAAGTTGCCAAGAAAGACTTGGAAAGAGATCCTTCTGTTGGCTGTCCGAAAAAGAAGAATGACCCCTATTTCCTCCGCGCGGAACTAAAGACCCCCGAAAGCGAAGCATTGGAAGAATATATGCTTTATAGGGACCCGAAAAAGAAAATAGAATTGGCCGAAAAGCTGCACGCCGTTGCCGAAAATGTAGATGAAATTGCCGAAAAGCTGCCCTTAATTAGAGACGAGCTAACCGAAGCAATCAAAAAGGCAAAGGGCTTGACACAAGCCGACAGACTTAGGGGCATTTGGGTAAGAAACGACTTTATCCGCGACATAGAACGCAAAAAGTATCTGGAGAAACCTGAAGACAAACTTAGCCCCGAACAGGCCAAGGAAATAGAAAACGAGCTTGAAAAGGTAGAACCGCGTTCGAAAGACATTTTGGCTGAAACTCGCGAAAGGAACGAAAAAGACGGTCTAAATATTTTGGCTCGCAACCTTTGCCCCGCCTACTACGAAAGGTTTTTGGACCTTCTTACCAGAACCTACGACAACGAATGGAAAGACATTATAGTAGACCTTCTTAAAAATTCGGAGGGCAGGTTTACAAACGAATGCGTAAACTTCCTTATCGGCAAAGACAGGCAGAAGGCAAGCAAATTTACGGGAGAAAACGTAAACTATGAATCGACCGAAAAGATAAAGAAAATTACCGACGAAAGCAGCTGCCAGCAGTTAGTAAAAGCGGCGTTCAAAAAGTGGCTCGACGAACAGACTTTGCACGGCCCCGTAATTTTGTGGATTGCCAAGAATAGAAATTCCGACAAGCATAAGGCAATGCTTGCAAACCTTATAAACCACAAGCTGCTCGGCGCGCTTTTGGCTGCTATCGATGAAGAGGCTCTGCTTAGCGATTCTAACCGCAAAATAGCTTTGGCTGAAGCCCTTAGCGAAGATAAATCTCTTGTTTTAGACCTTTTGGCGGGCCGCGTTTTAACAGCCGACGAACTCAAGAAAAAGAAGATTTCGCGCGACGAACGCTCGGCTTCCGACGAAACCGCAAGAGACTTGGCTCAAACTTTGTTGCTTAACCAGGGCTTTGAAGACCTCACCAAAAAATCTATTTTGGCAAGGTTTATAAGATACTCTAAAGAAGTGCAGTCGCTCATATCCAGCGGAGCAAAACAGGTGGAACGCCTCTTTGTTTCGAAATGGAGCCTGCAAGCGCGCATGGAAGAACTCGACGACATCATCAAGAACCAACAGCCCGCAAGCAAAAAGGCAATCGAAGCAGCACGCGAATTGGGCGACTTGCGCGAAAACTCAGAATACAAAATGGCGCGCGAACACGACGAAGTTCTTTCGGCCCGCAGAATGGAATTGGAAAGGGATATTTCTATGGCCGAACCAATCGACTTTTCGCAGGTTCCTACAGACCGCGTAAACATCGGCTCGGTTGTTACATTGCAAGACCCCGATGGCAAACAGCACGTTTACACTATTTTGGGCGCGTGGGATTCGGATACCGACAAGAACATATTCTCGTACAAGACACCTATTGCGCAGGCTATGATGGGAAAGGCCGTAGACGACACATTCGAAACAAACGTAGAAGGCCACAAGACATCCTACAAGATTTTGAAGATAGACCGCTACGTTCCCTAGTTTTTACAATAACATTTAAACAAAAAGAGCGCATTAAAATGCGCTCTTTTTTTGTGTATACACCAACAATTCTTTTGGTTAGGTCTACAAGCTTTCGGTTAAATCGAGCAGGTCTTTTAAAAAATATACTGTTTTTGCGCGCCCTGCCCCCTTTTCGTATACTGATATAATTTTCCTATCTATCAATTTTTGAAAAATGTTATACATTGTAGCTTTTGATGGATTGCTGGAAACTTTTAGCGACGATTGCGTAAACATAGGGCTTGCAACCATTGCGTCTAGCAACGGCACTGCGTGCTGCGACGAAGTTGCCTCTATTATCGAAATCTTGGTCTTTTCGTAATAGGCTATTATGTCTTTGGCAATTTTATAGTTTTTATCGGCCTGCCATTTTATCGCACCCAAGAAAAACTCTATCCACTGTGTCCAGTTGCCGCAATCGGTTATGTTGCGCAAAGAGTCTTTATACGCCATTTCGTTCTTATCCAAATACTGGCTTATGTATAGCGACGGCGTTGCAATAATATTTTTCTTATATAAAAACAGCGGAACAAGCATTCTGCCCAACCTGCCGTTTCCGTCGCAAAAGGGGTGTATTATCTCGAATTGCGCATGCAAAACGGCGGTTTGTGCCAAAACGTCTTTATCGTTTATGCTAAGGTAATCTATAAAATTATCCATATATTCGGGCACAATAAGAGGGTCGGGCGGAACATAGCGCGCGTTTTCTATACCGCCGCTTTTCGAACCTATGTAGTTTTGAATTTCCCTTATTTGCCCCGGGTTTTTGGATTTGCCGCGAACGCCGTCTAGTAAAATCGTGTGCAACCCCTTTATTAACGAAAGCGAAATCTCGCGGTTTTCCAGCGATTCGGCTCCAGATGTAAGAGCTTTTTTATAGTTCAAAACTTCGTTAATATCGTCTTTTTTTTCGTCCGAATCTTCGCCAATGTTCGCCTGATATTTTAAAATGTCTATAGTGTCGGCTTTGGTTCCCTCTATTTTGCTAGACAACACAGCCTCGTTATCGACTAGCGGCGAAAGCAATAAGTTGGGATTTGGCATTACGTTTAAAATGCCGTTAAAATTCGACACCGCCCTATTAGCCTCGCCCATTTTCGGCACAAGACTAGTCCAATCTATACAGTTTAATGGAAGTTTTTGCGGAATATACGGTTTCATTGTGTCCATAATATACAATAATCGTAAGTTTTGTGTCAAGCAAAAGGCTGTTTTGTTAGACACAACGGGATTTGTGTTTATCGAAACGGCATTTTATTAGACACAACAGGCTTTGTGTCTAATAGAATAAACGCTAGCAATTTTGTGTCTAACGAAAGTGCATTTGGTTAGACATAAAATAGTTTGTGTCTAATCTATTAGACGCTACGAAATTTGTGTCTAACAAAATCGGGTTTACTTAGACACAAAACAAAACTTATAAAACTTGAGGCTTTTAAAAATTCAAAAATTGCCAGTTTTAATAGAAATGCTAAAACAATTCCTTTACCGCTTCTTCGCCGCCTGAATGCATAATATTGTAAACGCAGTTTCTTAACACGCGCATTTTGTGGCGATTGTCTAGCGATTTTATAAGCTCTACGCTTGTAGTGCCGTCGCCTGCCATTGCAAAGGCGGTTGCGGCATACATAACATAGTTTACCCTGTCGCGCTTTGTATCTAAAAACTGCTTGTCGCTTAGCGAAAGCGTTTTGTAGTGCTCATACAAAGCGGCATTTCCGTTTGCCTTTGCAACAAAAGCATATAGGGGAAAAGACGCGTTATACCAATTTTTGCCCTTTTGCGATACCTGAAAAACCCAAACCGCCCTTATAGCCTTTTCCTCCGACCTTTTTATATCTTCGGGGCTATCGCTTTTAGGGAAAAAGTCGTAAAACCAAAAAAGGCACCAAAACATTACCCTTGTTTCCTTGTCCCAAGTAGCGCGTTTTTTAACCCAACTTTTTCTTAAATAATCCATTAGCGGCTTATTTTTTGTCTGCCAATAAAGCTCTAGCAGCCTTTCGTTAGACCAGCTAGATTTCCTAAGCAGATTTTCGAACGCCTCAAAATTGTTTGTGTCGGC
The DNA here is from genome assembly GCA_034180465.1 of Opitutales bacterium. GTDB lineage: Bacteria > Verrucomicrobiota > Verrucomicrobiia > Opitutales > Intestinicryptomonadaceae > CAKUIA01. The sequence continues at coordinate 4,751 of JAXFOH010000035.1, read as the reverse complement.
CAAAATGCGCATAACCTGGGCGGTTTGGCGCACCGAAACCATATTTTTACAGGCGTCTACCGCTTTTTGCGCAAAAATATTCCTTTTTTTAATATCGTTATTTCCCGCATATATTGCCGAAAGCCTTGCGTATATCAAAGCGGCATATCCTTTGTTTTTAAGGAAATCTGCCCTGGAAGCGCAAACTGCCGGCGAAGCGTTTTTGTTTTTTAAATCGTAGTCTATAAGCAAATAGCGGTATAGCGATTTGTTGTAGTCGCCCTCTTGCACTGTTTGCGGCAAACCCTTAATTTGCCTTAAATATTTTTGGGCTGCCCTTGCAACTTTTTGGTTATATTTGCCCTTAATTTGCGCCAAACAATGCTCCAACTCGGGCAAATTTTCGGTTTCGGCGTAATATATGCACATTTGCGACAAGGCATTGTCTTTGTCGGGGCTATACGATTTTTTTATATCCAAGCCAACTAGCAGCACAAACAAACAACAGGCAAAAAGCAATAGTTTTTTAAGCATTTTTGCCCCCTCTCGACAACGAAGTTGCAGCCAGCATAAGCGCAACCGCAAAGAAAACCATAACCGGCAAAAAGTGCATAGCTATATCAACGCTACAGTGCATAGCACACAGCCCAGCCGACGCCAACAGCATGTAGTTTTCGGCCTTTAAATTTTTTAGGTTGCCAAAAAGCAAAATCGCATAGGCTAGCCAGCCACCGAAAATGCCTAAAAGCCCCAAAAAGCCGAACTCTATAAAATATTCTAAAATATCGCTATGCGCCCTTTCGGGAACCGAAATTTTTGCTCCGCCAACGTTTATCAATTCTTTTTTTGCCTTTATAGGCAGCGCATATTTGCAGCATTCTCCGCCGACGCCCCACAGCGGATTTTCGCAAATCAAGGCAATGTCTAGTTTATGGAACTGCAATCTGGAAGAAAACGAACTGCTTAACTGCATTCGTTTCGGTTTTGCGCCTTCGCCCGAAAGGCGGTGAGCCACCTCGTTGTAGCCCAAAAAAGCAGCCCCCAGTCCGCACATTGCCACAATAAAAGTTGCGGCAGCCATATTCATTGCGCGCCTTAAAAATACGTATAAAGCAATAAACACAAAGGCGGCGCAATTTAGTGCGGCAAAGCCCATAGCCCCAAAAGATTCAGACTTATAAGCCCCAAATACGCAAACAGCCGACGCAAGTAAGAATAATAGCGAACAAAAAATATGCCGCCTTTTTGCGTGGTAAATAAGCAAACAAAAACAAAAGCCCAGCCCCAAATTTATAAAGGCACCCGAAACATTTGCCACAAACGAGTTTGCGTAAAAGTCCGACTTTGCGGCAAATATGCCGTAAAGCCAATCGAATGCAAAATGCTTTTCGACTATGCCGTAGGCTGCGCACAAAACGCCGCAAAAGGCCGCAAAATTAAGTACATATAGCGAATTGCCGCGCCTTTTGCATATGCAATATAAACTTAGCACGGTTAAAAAAACTGTTGTTAGTTTGCAAAGGCTTGACAGTGCGTTCACGCTTTCGGCGGGCGTTTTTACAGATTTGGGCAAAAATGCAATGTGGGGCAAATTGTTAAGCAAAAAGTAGCCGTCGGCTATCTCGAATTCGGCGTAGCAGTTGAAATATTGCACAACGCAAACCGCCGCGGTATATAGCGCGCAAAGCGCAATGCGCTTTTCGAACGCGCCAGTGCCAGATTTGCCGAAAGCCGCCGGCAAAAAAGCTAAAATTGCAGCCAAAAAGCATGGGAACACAAAAATTTCGCGCGAATTTGGCGCCCAAAATGCACAAACAAAAAGCGAAAAAAACAACAAAATAAGGCTTATTTTGTTCTGTGTTGGCGATATTTTGGCGTTGTCCATAAAATTACACAAAATAGAGAATTTACAGAGCCCCTTTTAGTCAAACAAAAAACAAATTTACAAAGCTTAAAGCATAATAAATATGCCATATTATGGCGTTTTTTACGCCCCAAACAACGCACAATTTATCTGCTTATTTTTAAAGTAGTTACGCAGTTAAAAAATACCCTTGACGCCGGCAGCATAAAACGTTTATCTCTTGAGCACAAGAACGATAACAGCCAATTGTATCTACTTAAGACTATGAAACGCATAAAAAATACCCTTATACTGCTGCCAATATTCGCGGCATCGGTGGCGGCGGCTACCGATTATGTATACATACAAACAGGAGGCGGCGGCGGCCACACTGCTTGGAATAACGAGGCCTGCTACTACCTTGCTAGCGATGTTTTAACCGACGGAAAGATAGATATAGAAAAGGTAAAGAACGCAAAGCCTGCGGGCATTAGCAAGCCCACGGCCAGCGACAATGTGTTTTTTGGCACCTACACCGGCTCGCTAAACACAACATCGCCCGAAGTTACCAACGCAAACGGCGACACGGTTTGGCAGATGTACAATACATTTCACAACAATATACAAGCTGTTCTTACCGAGAACCTTACGTTTGATTTCGATTATGACCAACTTTTCAGAAAACAAACCGCGCACAAAGACTTTGAAATTTATACAAATTTTGCTGAAACTACAAATCTTACCGACAAGACACGCAACGCTATAAAGACTGGCGGCACCCTTTCGGTTCTGGGCGGCACTTTGGTTAACATACACGGTATGCAAAACAGCTATTCAAGCGAAAATGTGTTGAAAAACTACGCCAACTATTCGCTGATAGACATAAACAAGCTTTACCTTGAAACGACCGACTCGGCCGAAAAAGCGCAGGCAGGCTTAAACCTTGGCAACTATATAGAGGAAATCAGGCGTAAACGAAGTAGACAGCGTATATTCGGCAAGCGGCATTGTTTCGGAACTTAAAAAGAATACAAAGCTTGTTATAGGCTCCGACAAATACGAATCCCACACGGGCAACTATGTTGGCGACGTTAACAACGCAGGCGACATTTTAATTAACGGCGGAAACTTCTACGGCGTTGGCACCATAAACAACGTGGCCGATAGCGAAAATATCGGCCAGGTTCGCATTGGCTCGAACGGCTCGGTAAAATCGCTAAATGTTGCGGGCGGCACTTTGACATACGGCGGCGCCGAAGTAGACGGCAAAATAACGCTCGACAATGTTGCGTTTAAAACCTCTAGCACAAATACAAAGCTGAACTTTACGGCCAACAGCTCTATAGACGCTACAACAAACCAGTTTTGGGTAAACTTTGCGCCCACCGTAGGCGGCAACCCCGCTTACGACGGCGTAAAGACAGCCGACGTAAATATGCTTGGCGTATACAATCTAAAGGGTACTGGCGAATATGGCGACCTTTACAATAACGGCCGCTCCATTCAACAAGTGCTTATTGCCGGCAACAACATTGCCATAAATGAAATTAACTTCTTGGGTAATTTCAATATGACAAAGGCCACAATAGACTACGGCAATATGATTTCGGCAAACAGCAGCTTGAACATAAACAAGCTTTCCATTTCGTCGGGCAGCTACACCGTAGGCACGCAATACCTCTTGCTAAGGTCGGTAGGCGAATTGAATATAGGCACAATAGACTTTGTAGGCGCAGCCGACGCGGCCGACGCCGTAAACAGCGCAAACTACATTCGTATATTCAACTGGTTTAAGGGTGTAACCGCAAAGATAGACAATATCAACGTTACAGGCTATTCAAAAGCGGGCGACACCATCGGTTTCCACAGCACTACCAGTTTGGAAATCGGCAACTTGAATATAGAAAGAACGTTTAAAATAGACCAACAGCAAGACCCGAACGTAAACTACTACCAGGGCACCGAAGCTACAATCGGCAACATAAACAGCAACCTTGTAAGCAACTCGGGCACCTCTGCCTGGAACTTAAGGAAGCTAACCGTTACGGGCGATGCCGCGTTTTCGAACGCTACAAGCAGCCAGCACTACACCCAGATTATACTGTTTAAGAATGCAGATTTCCAAGGCACCCTAACGGTTGGCGGCGAAAGCGACACAGCCACAACTTTCCTGCAATTCGAAAGCAGAACCTACAAAAAAGACAGCTCGACAGGCGAAATTGTAGACGAACGCGCAGCCCACACATTCAACAACGTTGTTGTAAACCAAAGAGGCACGGTTTACTTTGGCGGCGTTAGAGCCGACGACAACGGTTTCGACACAACTGTAAATTCGCTTACATCTAAAGGCAATGTCCGCTTTGGTTGCGGCACTAGCGTAGACACAATCGCAAAGATTGGCACGCTTAACGGCACGAGCGGCACTTTGGGCGCATACGGCGAAAAAGGCAGGGCTTTAACCCTTGTTTTGGGCAACGATGTTGCGGGAACAAGCGTATACTACGGCACTATTTTCGACAGTACCCACGAAAACGACGTTGTAAGCATTGTTAAAAACGGCGCGAACCGCCAAATTTTGGCTGGGGCAAGCAACACCATTAAGGGCACAATTACCGTAAATGAAGGCATGTTGGGCTTTGCCTCTAAATCGAAAGTTGCAAGCGTTAACCTAAACGGCGGCGAATTTGCAAGCTGGAACAGCTCATCTATGTCGGACCTTAGCATTGGTACGCTTAATATGAACGGCGGCAAATTGCTCTTCGATTTCAACATCGCTACAAACTCGGCATTGTCTTTGGCAAAAAACAGCGACTTGATTGGCAGCATATTGTCTAGCGACTTTACATTTGCCAACATTGTAGCCGACACTTCATACATACTCTTTAGCTTTGAAGACGGCTCTATGAACAGCTACCTGCAGGCCATTGTA
>JAXFOH010000028.1:0-18403 GCA_034180465.1 Opitutales bacterium | reverse complement strand
ACTATTTTTTGGAACGGCAAAAAGGCGGCGTTTAGAAATTCTTAACAAATCCGGCAAATTAAAGCATCAAGTCGCCTAAATCGGCGGGCGAAATATCTTTCAATTCGCCGCTTTTTTTGCCGTCGGGCAAAGGCGCATTGCCTTTGCGCGATATTTCGGAATACGACTCTATATAAACCCCTCCCCTTTTCGTGGTATATGGGTGTATGCCGTAGCTTTTTACAGCAACAAAGCCGTCTTTTTTCGAGAATACGTCTTCGGTAAATTCCAGCATAAATATTTTTTGCGGCCTATACCACAAAACCTTGTTGAACGAAATCTGCCCGACATACTCCATTGCTTTGCCCGAGTTGCCCGAATTTACCCTTAGCGTAAGCTGCCCGTTTTTTACCTCCATTACCGAGCTAACCTTTACGGGCATTCCCTTGCTGCTTACAACGCCGCTGCCTACCAAAGTTTTTTTGTCTTTGCGCACATAGGTATTTTCGGTATCGAAATTTATAAAGGGCTTTTGCATAATGCACAAAGTTTCGTGACCTAGCCATTTGCCCTCGTATGCCGACAACACGCTATACGGGTTTGCAAACGCAAAATCGAACCTAAACGGCGAATCGGCAAAAACACCCGCCGCAAATGTTGCAAACAGCGCAAACAACGCAATCTTAAAAAAACCGCCCATAAAAAACTAAATATCTATAGCTTCGTCGTCGCCATTGCGCCTTTTTTTATTCTTTCGCAAAGTGCGTTCCGACTCGAACATTGCAACCAGCCAAAAAACGGCGTCGGTTATAAAGGCGGCAAGCAACGCCCAAAAGTACGAAGTAAATTTTATGCCAGGGATAAGCCCGGCGGCTATCCAAATAACAAGCGCGTTTATAAAAAGCATTCCAACCCCGAAGGTAAGAACTATAAAGGGCAGCGTAAACACAACCAAAACGGGGCGTATTATAAAATTAAAAAGCCAAACGGCAACAACCAAAGCCGCATACGAAAATATGTTTGCAAAGCTTATTGCCCCGCCCGAAATGTAGCTTGCCGCCAAAATGCCGAAGCCTATAATGGCGCAGTTTTTCCAAAAATGCAATTCTATGCGCCTCGTTATCACAAAGCGTGTAAAATCGTCTTTAGGGTCTTGCATATCACTTCTCATTGCGCAGATTCTCCTTTATTTTCTTGTAGTTGTCAAGCCGTTCGGCAATCTGCCTTTCGGCACCGTAGGGCTTGGGGTTGTAGAAACGCACAGGCTTTTCAGTATAGTCTTGTCCGCTAATATGGTTTGGACATATATGCGGGTATATATATTCGGCACCGTTGCCCAAATTGCGGTTAAACGCCGTGTGCGAATCCCTTAAATATACGGGCACTTTTTGCATGGGCTTATTTTGCACCTCTTCTTTTGCGGCAAAAATCGCCTCGGTTGCGCTGTTGCTTTTTGGGGCAGTAGCCAAAAAGATAACAACATGCGCCAAGTTAAGCTCGCATTCGGGCAGCCCCACTCTTTCGCAGGCGTCGAAAGCGGCATTTGCAAGCAAAAGCGCGCGCGAATCTGCCAAGCCTATGTCTTCGGAGGCAAAAATTACCATTCTTCTGGCAATAAAGCGGGGGTCTTCGCCGCCCTTTAGCATTTTTGCAAGCCAATATAAGGCGGCGTCTGGGTCGCTGCCGCGCATACTTTTTATGAACGCGCTAATTGTGTCGTAGTGCTCGTATTCGTCGGCGTCGTAGCGTATTTGGCGCTCCTTTGCAAACGCCTTAATGTCGTTTTCGTCTATGGTTTTGTTTGCGCCCTTTGCCAACACAATGGTTTCAAGCGCGTTTAAAGCGCGCCTTAAATCGCCGTCGCATATATTTGCAAGCGATGTCATTGCCCCTTTGGCAAACGTGCACTTGTAGTTGCCCAAGCCCCTTTCGGTGTCGTTTAACGCCCTGTTTAAAACCAAAACAACGTCTTCTACCGAAAGCGGCTCAAGCTTAAAAAGGTGGCTGCGCGAAAGCAGCGGCGCATTTATAAAAAAGCCCGGGTTGTGGGTGGTTGCCCCTATAAGCCTTATGTTGCCGTCTTCAACATCTGGCAAAAGAAGGTCTTGCTGGGATTTATTAAAGCGGTGTATTTCGTCTATAAACAAAATGGTTTTTTCCGAGCTGTGCAGCCTTGCCATCTTAAGCTCGTCTCTAAGCTGGGCCACGTTAGAAAGCACGGCGTTTATTTTTACAAACCTGCTTTTTGTAGTTTGCGCAATAACGTTGGCAAGAGTTGTTTTGCCGCAGCCGGGGGGACCATAGAATATTATCGAGCCGAATGTGTCGCTTTTAATAAGCCTCGGCAAAAGGCAGTTATCGCCCAAAATGTTTTTATGGCCCGCAACCTCCGACAAATTGCGCGGGCGCATTCTTACCGCAAGCGGCGCGTTTTGCAATACGCGCGGCTCTTTGCTTGGGGTATTTTCGCCAAAGTCGAACACACTGTTTACAGGAGCATCCATAAAACCAAAATTTTTTCAGATACTAAAGCAAATCTTGAAAGTTTTGTCAAATAGTGCATTATCTTTTGGCAATATGACGGGATTATGCACAGCTTTAACCGTTGCAGGCAGCGATTCGGGCGGCGGCGCGGGCATTCAGGCCGACATGCTTACATTTGCGGCAAACGGCGTTTTTGCAACGTCGGCAATTGCGGCGTTAACGGCGCAAAATCCCGACAAGGTTCGCGGCGTCTTTAATGTATCGGCACAATTTTTAAAAGAGCAACTAAACGCCGTTGCAAAGTTCTTTGCGCCAAAAGCAATGAAGTGCGGAATGTTGTTCGACGCCGACTGCATAAACACCCTTGCCGACTTTGCCGAAGCGCACCCAAAAATAAGGTTTGTCGCCGACACCGTAATGATTTCTACAAGCGGGGCAAAGCTTTTAAGCGACAATGCAATAGACGTATTAAAAACGCGCCTTTTGCCGCTTGCCGAAGTTATAACCCCGAATTTAGACGAAGCGCAATTTTTGCTTGGCAAGCCTGTATGCGATATATTCGAGGCCGCAAAAGAGCTTTCTGATATTGTAAATACGGCGGTATTGTTAAAGGGCGGGCATTTAAAGGGCAGCGTTTTAACCGATGTGCTTTGCACAAAAAACAAGGAAATGTTTTCGTGGCAGGCAAGCCGCATATTAGACATAAACACACACGGCAGCGGCTGCACGCTAAGCGCGGCAATTTGCGCAAACTTTGCAAAAGGCAAATCCCTTAAAGATTCGGTAGAAAACGCTCGCAAATACCTGCTAAGCGGAATGCAAAACCCCGTTTTAGTTGCAGGCGAAAAATTTATAAACCACTTTCCCGACAAAAAATGAAAAGCCAGCCATTTGATATGGAAAACACCGCAAGCGGGCACAGGCAACGCCTGCGCGAACGCCTTTTAAGCGGCAAGCTAAACGACATTGCCGACTACGAGTGTATGGAGCTTTTCCTTATGCTGTGCATACCGCGCATAGATGTAAAGCCTCTTGCAAAGGCCCTGATAAACCGTTTCGGCTCGGTTGGCGGCGTACTATACGCAAGCGACAACGACCTTCTTGAAATAAAAGGCTTCGGGCCTAACGCGCTTTGTTCCGTAAAAATTTTGCGCCTTTGCATAGAGGCCGCAAACAAGCAAAGCCTTACGGGCGAAAACGGGCAGCCCGCCTCAATCGACTCGCTTATAAAATATTTTAAAAGCAGAATCTGCCAATATCCGTTTGAAGTTTTCGAAATCGTTTGCCTAAATTCGCAACTTGAAATGCTGGGCGGCGGCGCGATAAGAATTTCGGCAGGGTCTGCTTCGTCGGCCTCGGTAGACGTGCGAAAGATTGTAGAGCACGCAATAAGGCTTTCGGCTTCGAGCATAGTTTTGGCGCACAACCACCCAAGCGGCAACTGCACGCCCTCGGAAAACGACATTTACCTTACCGAAACTCTTGCGCAAACCTGCCGCACAATTAACGTAGACTTAATAGAACATATTATAGTTGGAAAAAGCGACAGCTTTTCGTTCAGGCGCGGCGGACTTATGGACAAATTATACGATTCGTCCTTGCCCGAATACCAATCGTCTAATGTGGCATCTAAAAAACTTACACTGCAATGAGCTTTTTAAAAAACGAAATAATTTTGGCTGTGGAATCTTCGTGCGACGAATCAGCGTTAGCTATATTCGATTCCCGAAAAGGTTTTATAAGCGAAATAATACACTCGCAAATAGACTTGCACGCGCTTTACGGAGGCGTTGTTCCCGATTTGGCAAGCACCGAACACCTAAAAAAGCTGCCATTTTTGTGCCAAAAAGTAGCCCGCGAATTCGATATAAACGGTGTAGACAAAATTGCAGTTACCTACGGGCCTGGGCTGCCAAACTGTTTGGCTATGGGCGTGTGCGCGGCAAGCGCGCTGGCGTTATATTTCAACAAACCCATTTGCGGAGTTAACCACCTAAGGGGGCATTGCCATTCGCCCTTTATTGCGCTTCACGAAAGCGACCCGATAAATTTCGAAAAAAACTTTACCGATTTGCTGCCCAGCCTTTCGCTTATAGTCTCGGGCGGCAACACAATTCTTGTAGAAATAGGCACCGACCGCCAAATTAAAATTCTTGCCGAAACTTTAGACGATGCGGCGGGCGAAGCTTTAGACAAAGGCGCAAAACTTTTGGGAATGCCGTATCCGGGAGGGCCTTTGCTTGAAAAAAATGCCCTGAACGGCAACCCGAAAAAATATATTTTCCCTACGGCAATGGGCAATAAGGGCGAAATTTCGTTCAGCTTTTCGGGGCTAAAAACAAGCTTAAGATATTTTCTTGAAAAGCTTAGCCCTGAACAAATAGAAGAAAATTATGCCGACATATGCGCTTCGTATCAGCGCGCGGTTGTAGAGCAGCTAAAACGCAAAACGCTTATATTTGCAAAGCAAAAGCCATACAAAAGCATATGCATAAGCGGCGGGGTTTCGAACAACTCGCTTTTAAGAGCCGAATTCGAAAAAATGGCAAAATGCCTCGGCTGCAAATTCTTTTCGGCAAAAAAGGAACATAGGGGCGACAACGCATCAATGATAGCCTTTGCCGCCTGGTTAGACGAAAACAACACAATTTGCCCCGCGGGCTCTATACCGGTAAAGCCTTCGCTTGAACTTTGCGAGAGATAAAATTTTTGCAAATTATAAAAGGGAAAAGCTATTCGTTCCTTTCGCGGATTTTGCAAAGTGCGGCAACCAATATCTGCACTGTAACAACCGCTAAAAATGCAAACCAATTGCCGCCAAAAAAGCCGTAGCTATGCAGGCCAATCCCCAGCATATTAACGCCAAACCACGCCCAAATTACCGCAACCGTAGTTAAGCTTGCCATTCCCAAAAAAGCCCTATTGCCCACAATTGCAAGCGACTTGCAGTGAACGCAAACAGCCAAATATAAAAGCAAAAGCAAAGCCCCGTTTTCTTTTGGGTCCCACCCCCAAAAACGCCCCCAGCTAAAGTCTGCCCACACGCCTCCGAGCATTGTGCCCGCAAATACAAAAACCAAAGCCCAACGCATAATTGCGGCAACTGTGGCAACGCACTTTGCGGTTTGCGCTTTCGAAGATTTTTTTAGCGAAATCGCATTGCCAACAAGCCTAAGCGACGCAATTGACGCCGCCAACAACGCCGCGCAATAGCCCAGCATAATTATAACAACGTGCACGGTAAGGTAAAAATTGGAATTTAGCACGGCGCGCATCTGCCCCATTGTATCCCCTCCGTAGGGCAAATTTACAGCCACAAGCGAAGATGACGCCCCTATAACGCACCCCGCAAAGGGGTATATAGAATTTCTTTTTACGCACCAAAGTACCATAGAAACGAGCGCGCAAACGGTGCCAGTAAACACCGCCGAAGAATACAGGTTTGTAATGGGAGGTCTTAGCTGTATGTAGCAACGCATTGCCAAAGCAAAGCAGCAAAACAAAGTTGCTGCTGTCGCAGTTGCTATAAACGCCGTATAAAAAAATCCTTTTTTGCCACCGCCTAGCCACGCCAATAACCCGCATATTGCAGCCGCGCAAAACAGCACAAACGCCTTATAAAATATGTCTAGATTGTTTGCGAAATCTTCAAACCTAATTTTAAACGGGCTTTGCGCCAAAAACTGTTGCTTTAGCTTGGCGGCATTGGCAATGTTGCCTGCGTTTAATGACTCAAAATATTTACAGTATGCCGAATTTATTTTCTTTGAAAGTGCGTCTGGATTGCGCTCCAGCAGAAAATCGAAAGCCCCAACGGGGCGGTTTTCGGCATATAGCGGCTTAAACGAAAAATCTTTTTGCGAATTAAATATAGCCTGTTTTTCCCTTAACAACGCCAAAATTTTGCCCGCGTTGTATATTTTGGAATCGTCGACTTCCCTGTTTTGCATTCCCGCCTGCAAAATTTCGCGTTGCGAAGCTGCAACTTCATTTTGCCAATATGCAAAAAATTTTGATGGCGCAAAGTCGGCATTGCCGGGCGAATATACAAAAGTTTCGCCAAGCGTTTCAAACGCCAAAACATTCTGGGCAAGCTTTAAAAAAGCGGCGTTGTTGGCAAGTTTTTGCGCATTTTCTTTAAGCAAATTATAGGAAGCATAGCGGCTTTTTAAATTTAAGGCTTTGCGCAAGCCCAAGTCGTCTATTCTAAAAACGCAGGCTTGGTATGCCTGCGGCAGTTGCGCGTTTAGCATTAAAACATATTCTGTTGCCGAAACTTTTTTGCCGCCTACTACAACCGTGCTTTTGCCGCTTAACATACGCAATGCGTCGTTTGCGGCAGACGAAAGCGGCATATTCCTGCCCTCTTTTTGCACGCAAAGTGCACCCATATTCGAATACTCGGAACTCTCGCCGAAAATATAGCCTGCAATGTACGGGTAAAAGAGCCATACAAAGCACAAAAGCAAAACAAAAATAGAATCCAGCTTTTTCATTTCCGCGACACAAAAAGTTTTTGCGAATACATTATAAGCGACCCTAAAACCACAAGTATCAACGCCAAATAAGGCAATATTTTTACGGGGTTTTTAACCGCCAAAAGCACTGTTGTTTTCCCGTCGTTTAGGTACCCGCTTTGGAAATATGTCCAAGCCCCATACTGTACTGGCGCGTTCATCTTAACGGTTTTTATATCTAAAACGCCGTCTTTTTCGAATGCCAAAGTGCTTGAATATTCCTTTGCTATATCGCTATTTTGCCAATTTTCCACCTCGAATTTTTTTAGTGTTATGGAATACAAAAGATTTACCGTGCCTGTGGCTTTGCCGCTTTGCGAATACAACGTTAGCTTATTTGCAGTCTGGTTTTCGGCAAGGGTTAAATATGCCTGTTGCCGCCAAAAACACTGCAAAAAACCCGATATTACCAAAAGCACCAGCGAAGCATGCACCATTGCAAAGCCGAACGCCTCCATCTTACCCTTTTTATAGGTTATAAGGCTTGCCGACAGCACCCCGACAAAAAGCACCCCGACAAAAAATCCGCCCAAAAGCGGAATTTTGTAGGGGAAAAACGGCAAATCTACCGCGCAAAAAAAAGATTGTACATATTTTTCCGCCGCGCCTTCAACGCCCAAGCGCGTTTGGTCTAGCGTAAGCACAAAAACCAAAAACGCCGCATACAGCATTAAACCAACCACCAATTTCGGCGATGTCAATATAGCGGCCGGCCTAATTTTCATAACAAGCAAAACTAGTTGTTGAATCTAAAGACGGCAACGTCGCCGTCCTGAAAAACATAGTCCTTCCCCTCAAGCCTGTATTTGCCCGCCTCTCTGGCGGCGGCAAACGAACCGTATTCTATAAGGTCTTTTGCCGAAATAACTTCTGCTTTGATAAAGCCTTTTTCAAAGTCGGTGTGTATTACGCCCGCGCACTGGGGGGCCGTCATTCCCTTAACGAACGTCCAAGCCTTGGCTTCTTTTTCGCCCGCAGTAAAATAGCTTGCCAGACCCAAAAGCGAATATGTCGCTCTAATAAGCTCCGAAACGCCGCTGTCTTTTGCGCCCATTTCCTGAATGTAGCTTTTTGCCTCTTCTTTGGACAATTCCGAAAGCTCTTCCTCAAGCTTTGCGCAAATTACGCAGGTTGAAGCGTTGTGCTCGGTTTTTGCAAATTGCCTTACCTTTCCCACATACGCGTTTTGCGAAGGGTCGGCAATGTCGGTGTCGGAAACGTTGCAGGCATATATAACGGGCTTTGCCGTAAGTAAAAAGTAGCCTTTCATACGCTCTTTGTCGTCGTCGCTGCAATCTAAAGTGCTGGCGGGCTTAAGCGAGTTTAGGTGGTCTACCAAACGCTTTAGCAAATCCACATTCTTTATTGCCTCCTTGTCCATACCCTTTGCTTTGCGGATATTGTTTTCAAGCTGCTTTTCGCAGCTTTGCAAGTCTGCCAAGGCAAGCTCGGTAGAAATAATTTCTATATCCCTTACAGGGTCTACAGAACCTACCGAATGCAGAATATCGTCGTCGTCGAAGCAGCGCACAACCTGAACAATTGCGTCTACCTCGCGTATGTTTGCCAAAAACTTGTTGCCCAAGCCCTCGCCCTTAGACGCACCCGCAACCAACCCTGCAATGTCTACAAACTCTACAGCCGCCGGAACTATTACCGAAGTTTTTGCGATTTTCGCCAAAGGCGCAAGCCTGGAGTCTGGAACTTCAACAACGCCAACATTGGGCTCTATTGTGCAGAAGGGATAATTTGCGACCTCGGCTTTTCTAGAGCGTGTCAGCGCGTTAAACAAAGTGCTTTTGCCAACATTCGGCAAACCTACTATACCTGCTTTTAACATTTTGCAAAAATATATTAGTCTCTCGGCCCGTATTCTATGCGTTTAGAGCCAAGTTTAATTGTTAGATGGTTTTTGCCGTCGGCGCGCTGCGTCTTTTCGGTGTAGCCCACTTTTTGGGCGGCAATTTTAAAGCTTTTGGCTATGGCAATAACTTTGTCTACGTCTTTTTCGGCACAGTAAACTTCCATTCTGTGCCCCATATTGTAGACTTCGTACATTTCCTTTAGCGTGGTTTTGCTTGCGTTTTGAATTGCCTTGAAAACCGCAGGGGGGTCAAAAAGATTGTCTTTTACAAAGTGCACCCCTTTGCCGAAGCGCAGGCATTTTGTCTGCCCGCCGCCCGAGCAGTGAACAAGGCCTTTAATTAGGCTCTTGTGCTTTTTTGCAAGCTTTGCAATTACGGGAGCATAGGTTCTTGTAGGCGACAATATCGCCTCGGCTACCGTCATATCAGAATCGGGCAGCTTGTCGGCAAACTTGTATGGACCGCAATATACGAATTTTTTGTCGATGTTTTTGTCGAAAGTTTCTGGATATTTTTTTGCGTAGTACTTGCAAAGCATATCGTGGCGCGCGCTGGTAAGCCCGTTAGAGCCTATGCCGCTGTTTTCGAAAGTTTCGTAAGTTGCCCTGCCAAAAGAAGCCAACCCCACAATAGCCAAACCCGGTTTAATTGCGTCTCCGCTAATTACCGACTTTTTGTCCATAACGGCAACCGCGCACGAGTCTACCGCAACGGTGCCCGTTATGTCGCCTGTATCGGCGGTTTCGCCGCCGCCGCCGTAGATTTTCACTCCGTATTTCCTGAGCGTTGCCAAAAATTCCTCCGCACCGTTAATAAGGGCGGCAAGAGCCTTGCCGTCTATATTCTTGGCGTTTCTGTTTAGGGTGTTCGACAACAAAATTCTGTCGTATACGCCAATACAAAGCAAGTCGTCTATGTTCATAACAATAGAGTCTTGCGAAATGCCCTTAAATACCGAAGCGTCGCCAGTTTCCTTATAATATAAATAGGCGATAATGGATTTTGTTCCGCTGCCGTCGGAGTGTATAACATTGCACTTTTTGCGCGAGCCGGTAAGGTAGTCTTCGGTAATCTTGCAGAATGCAGAGGGGAATATGCCCCTGTCTAGCTTGTCTACCGCCGAGTGGACTTCTTCCTTGCCTGCCGAAACGCCGCGTTGTGCGTATCTTCCTTTGTTGTTAGCCATAAATTTTTTCCAATTCCTCAAATTTTTGTTTTAGTTGTGCGTAGTTTTCGGCTACGGGTAAATCGGAATTTTCGGCGGCAAACTTTGCCGTGGGTCTATATAAAACCGCGCTGTTTGCCGCCCTTAGCATAGACAGATCGTTGTAGGAATCGCCCGAAGCTATAACATTGAAGTTTAGAGAGCGGAAAGCCTCTACCGACTTGCGTTTTTGATCTGCCATGCGCAGTTTATAACCCGATATTCTGCCACATTTTTCAACCACAAGCGAGTGGCAAAACAGTGTAGGGTAGCCCAAGTGCTTCATAATGGGGTTTGCAAACTGCTCGAAAGTGTCCGATAAAATCACAACACGGCCCTTGCTTTTAAGCCAGTCTAAAAACTCTTTTGCGCCTTCAAGCGGCTCTATTTTCGACAGCACCTTTTCTATGTCGGGCATTTTAAGGTTGTGCTTGTCGAGAATGTCTAGCCTATAGCGCATAAGCCTGTCGTAGTCGGGCTCGTCGCGCGTAGTGCGTTCAAGCTCTGCAATGCCAACCGACTTTGCAAAGCGTATCCAAATTTCGGGAATTAAAACCCCCTCTAAATCCAGGGTAAAAATATTCATTTATCGCGCGGGGTAAAAGTAGCTTGCTTCACAGCAGTTGCCAATAGATTTCGAGTGCAGCAAAGTTTGCTTTCCCCTCTCGGAATCCACAATCCACAACGAGCGTTTGCCGCCCTTTTCCTTTGTAAATATTATGTGGCGGCCGTCGGCAAGCCATTTTGGCTGCGAGCATCTTTCCGAGCCCGAAGTTATAAACTTGCTTTTGCGTTCTTTTGCATCGTATACGGCAACCTGAAAGCCCCTTGCAACGGCGGCTGTAAACACTATTTTAGACGGATCTACAGGATTAAACGAAGGTTCGGAGCAATAGCCGCTTATGTTTGTGGGCACTCTCACAAACTTGCCGCCGTTAACCGACATTTTGTAGATTTGCGGGCCGCCGCGCGCGTCGGAGGCAAACACCAAAGTTTTGCCGTCGGGCGACCAGTTCGGCGAAGATTCTACCGCCTGTGTCTTTGTAAGCCTTTTAACGTTGCGGCCGTTAGAATCGGCAAGCCAGATTTCGGCGTTGCCGCTCGTAGTTAAAATCATGGCAACCTTGCGGCCGTCGGGGCTTGGGGCACCGCCCGCATTTGCGCCCCTATATTGGGCAAAGGGCCTTCTTGTGCCCTTGCTTAAATCAAGCTCGTACAAGTCCATAAAACCCGACCTATAGTAGCCGGAATACAGAATCTTTGTGCCATCGGCACTCCAAAGTGGGAATATGGATTCGGATTTGTCGTTTGTAAGCTGGCGAACCCTGTTAAAGAATAAGTCGCCCGCGTAAATTTCCTTATGCGAAGTTTTGTCGCTTGCAAAGGTTATTTTGCCCGCAAAGTAGCCGTTGCCGCCGAGGGTTTTTACCACGGCCAAGTCGCAAGCGCGCATGAGGGCGTTAAAAGTGCTGTCGCCGTAAACGATTTGTTCGAAGGTGCCGCCGCCTTTAATAGAAAGCTTTACGGCATTTACCCCAACGCTTGAAAAATGGAACACAAACTGCGAGGATTTTTCCGGCACAATATTGTAGCTGCCGTGGCTTGAAAATGCGCGCGTTGCCGCCGCCTTAAGTTCGGGAGAATCTGCCGAAACGGCAATGCTGTATACGGGAACTTTGCTAAGCCCTTTGTCGATAGAAACTACGCCGCCAGAAATGCCCTGCGCATTTGCATAACCGCAAAAAACCGCAAGCACCGAAAACAAAATTAAAAAAGCTCTCATCATATTTGAAACTATTCGGGGTTTATACTCCTACAAAAATCGGCTTATTTCAACACTTTTATTCCACATTTTGAACCTGCTCGCGTATGCGCTCCAGTTCGTTTTTAAAATCCACGGCAATATTTACGCACTCTAGCTTTGCCGCCTTGCTCGAAAGCGTGTTTATTTCCCTAAAAAGCTCCTGACACAAAAAATCGAGTTTTCGCCCCACTGTTTCGTCGGAATCTAAAAGCGATTTAAATTGTGTTATGTGACTTAAAATTCGGGTAAGCTCTTCAGAAATGTCGGTTTTGTCGGCGTAAAGCACAATTTCGCGCATAACGGCGGGGTCCTTTTCGTCTACACCAAGTTTTAGCGAATTAAGCCTTTCCAAAATCTGCGCTGTGCGAAGCTGCACACAGTCTTTGGACAAATTCGCCAGTTCGCTTTGCATATCCAACAGCTTTTCCAATCTTTTAAGGAAATCGCCTCTTAAGGTCAGCCCCTCTTTTTCGCGCATATCGTTAAAGTCTTTAAACGCCATTTTTATATGGGGCAAAAGCTTTTTAAAAACTTCATCGGCGTCAAGATGTTGCGCAAGACGGCACTTTTCGCTTAAAGCCAAAACCGTCTGCGAATCTATATTGCAAAGTATGCCGTTTTTTTTGCAAAGCTCTTGAAACGACAAAAGCGTTTGCGCAAAGGCGTTTTCGTCAAAAACTTCGGCTATATTTTGCACTTTTTGCACGCAAACATATACCCTGCCGCGCGACGAATTTTCCTTTGCCAACGCCGCAATTTTAGGCTCTAAAACCGCCAATTCCCTCGGCAAAGACGAGGCAAATTCAAAACCCTTTCGGTTTATGCCCAAAACCGATATTTCGTATTTTGCCGCGTCTATTTCGGCGTTCGCGCCGCCGAAGCCCGTCATACTCTTTATCATAATCTAACCTGCCAATCTTCCCAAGCGTAGCGTTTAAGCAGTTCCATAGACCTTTTTAAGGCCATTTTCTCAAAAATTTGCACAAGCTTTTCAAAGTCGGGCTTGCTGTTTTCAAGCGAACCAACGTCGTAGTCGCACTTCAGGCGTATAAGCTGGGTGTTTGCCCTAAGCAAATCCGCCTTTTCGGCTATTTGCGCCCGGAATTTTTCGGGCTTAATCCAGTCGGCACGCTTTATTATGTTTTCTACCGAGCCGAAATCTTTAATCCACTTTGCGGCGGTTTTCGGGCCAACTCCCGCAAGACCTTCAATATTGTCGGCATTGTCGCCCATAAGCGAAAGGTAGTCTACCATTTCCGCGGGAGAAACTCCAAACTTTGCGCGAACTGCAACAATGTCTAGCTGTCGCCAGCCGTCGGCAGATTTTACAGGCGGCAAAAGCTGGTATATTTTCGGGGCAACAAGCTGGGCAAAATCTTTGTCGGAGCTTAAAATGTATATTTCTTCGGCGTCGTCTTTTACCTTTTGCACCGCGCTGCCCAAAAGGTCGTCGCCTTCAATGCCTTCGTGCTCTACAACCGCAAAGCCCATTGCGGCGCATATCTCTTTTATATAGGGCATTTGCAAGCGCATATCGTCGGGCATAGACGAGCGGTTTGCCTTATATTCAGGGCGTATTTCGGTGTGTCTTTTCGAGCGTCCCTTGTCAAAAAATATTGCCGTGTTGTGCGGGCAGTGCATGGATGCAAAGCCAAAAATTGCCGCCGAAAACGCATGCAAAGCCCCCGTGGGAAACGAATCTTTGTTCCGCAAATCGGGCAAGGCGTAAAAGCTTCTAAAACTTAAATTGTGTCCGTCTATAAAAAAATATTTCACAAGTAATAAACACAATAAAGACGCTGTTTTGTCAAACCGATATTCGCCGCGGCAAAACGCGCAGCGCACTTTGCCGATGTTTTTGCAAAACCCTTGCGCCGCGCGCAGCGCCCTAAAAACTTGACAAGCTATGTTTGCAACGGCATTGTAGCCCGAGAATTTGCAGCTAAACACACCCCAGCGGTTTAAAAATTTTTTTATATGGAAAGCAGTTTTAAAAATTGGCCCTGTTTCGAACAAGACGCCATAGATTCGGTTTGCGATGTTTTGCGCTCGGGCAAAATAAACAGGTGGACGGGCTCTTTAAACACACAGTTTGAATCTAAAATTTGCGAAAGTGTAAACTGCAAATACGCTATTGCAGTTGCAAACGGCTCGCTTGCGCTAGAGCTTGCATTTAGGGCAATAGGCATAAAGGCAAACGACGAAGTTATTGTGCCTTGCCGAACCTTTGTTGCGTCGGCTTCGGCTGCGGCGGTTTTGGGGGCAAAAATTTCGGTTGTAGATATAGACATTAACACGCAAAACATTTTGCCCGAAGCCGCAGAAAACGCCGTAAACGAAAACACCAAAGCCATAGTTGCCGTGCATTTGGCGGGTATGCCGTGCGATATGGACAAAATTTGCGCAATAGCCAAAAAGCACAATTTATATGTTATAGAAGACTGCGCGCAGGCGCACGGGGCAATATACAAAGGCAAACCCGTCGGCTCTATGGGCGACATTGCAGCCTTTAGCTATTGTCAGGACAAAATTATAACAACGGGCGGCGAAGGCGGAGCCGTTACCACCAACAACGAAAATTTGTGGCGCAAAATGTGGGAATACAAAGACCACGGCAAAAGCTATGACGAAGTTTTTAGCCCAGCGCAAAAAAAGGGCTTTAGGTGGCTTGCAGAAAGCTTCGGCACGAATTTTAGAATGACCGAAATGCAGGCTGCCCTCGGCATATACGGCTACAAGAATTTAGAAAATTGGGTGAAAATACGCAACCAAAACGCAAGCATATACAATTCGGTTTTGTCCAAATTCGATTGCATTAGGCTGGAAAATATACCCGAAAACACAAGGCACGCAAAATATAAGCACTACTGTTTTGTAGAGCCCAGCCGGCTAAAAAACGGATGGTCGCGCGACAGAATTATAGACGAAATTTCGAAAAGTGGAATTCCCTGCCATTCGGGAGCATGCCCGAACATTTCGGCAGAAAAATGCTTTGTAAAAAAAGGCTGGAATAAAGGCGAAAGCGAGCTAAAAAACGCCTACAAGCTTGGGCAAACTTCGCTAATGTTTTTGGTGCACCCGACGATAAAACAGTGCGATTTGTATCGGGCGGCAAAGGTTATAGAAAGAGTGCTTAAAACGGCGCAAAAATAGCCTGGGCAAGCGCACAAAAAAGGCCCAAAAACATATAAAATTTCGGGGCCTTTTTGTATCTAAAAACTTTGCCTAATTTGCAAAAAACTATTGCCTTAGCTTTTCGGCAATGGTCTTTGCCAGCTCTTTAACCTGCTGCATTTGTTCTGGCGTTGCCGAGCCTTTAACCAAAACATCGGGCAGCCTTTCAGGCTTTGTGGTTGCAAATAAGTCTTCTATCTTCTTTTGCAGAATGCCGCCCCACGCAAACGAACCTATTACCGACAAATATTTTATTTTGGGCCTCAACAAATTTGCCACATAGCACGCCGAAACCGCAACAGGGTGCGGCCCCGCCAATACCATAGAAGCCCCAACAACCAAAGCCGAAGCCCCTATAAGAGACATTGCAAATTCGCCTATGTCCTTTTCGGCAATATCTATAAGTTCGGTTTCTACGCCCTCTTCAACCAAAGCTTGGTTTAAAACTTTGCACATTTCCTCTACATGCCCGTACATCGAAACATAGGCAACGACAACCTTCTTTTCGGGAACAGGGTTTGCCCATTTTTCGTACAGGCTAATTATAAATTCGGGGTTTTTGTAAATAAGCCCGTGGCTTGGCGCAATAATCGAGGGGTTTAGTTTCCTTACAACGCCGCAATATTTAAGGCAAAAGTTTGCAAAAGGCTGCATAATTTCGGCATAATAACGCTTTGCGGCAATGGCGGTAGCACCGTCGTCGGGCGAAAACACATTGCTTGTTGCAATATGCGCGCCGAAAAAGTCGGTCGAAAACAAAATGTTGTCTTCCTGCAAATACGCAAACGAGGTGTCGGGCCAGTGCACCCACGGCGCCAGCATAAATTTAACCGTTTTGCCGCCCAGGTCATAGCATTGGTTGTCTGCAAAAATCTCTATCTTTTCGGAGGGTATATGCAGGGCATCTTTAATTATTTCGGCACACTTTGCGTTTGTAAGAACTTTTGCCGAAGTATACGTTTCCAGCATTTTGGGCAATGCGCCCGTATGGTCTTCCTCGCCGTGGTTTGCCACAATATAGTCTAATTTATCCACGCCGTTTTGCTTTAAGTAGGCTATAAATTCATCGGCTTTGGGCGTGTAGGTGCTGTCTACCAGCATTACCGCTTTTTGCCCCTTAATTATGTACGAATTATAGCTTGTGCCTTCGGGCAGTGGAACAAGCTGGTCGAACAATTTTCTTTCGGCGTCGTCGGTTCTAACAGCTATAACGTTTTTTGCTATTTCCTGAAAAGTCATTTTTTTATATTTGTTGTATATAATAAACAAAAGTGCATATAAAAATGCGCCGGGCAACACTTTTATATGCACATTGTCCGCAAAAGCTAAAAAATGCTATTCTTGGGACTCTTCGAATTCGTCTTTGCCTACTCCGCAAACGGGGCAAACCCAATCGTCGGGCAGGTCTTCAAACGAAGTTCCCGCCGCTATGCCCGAATCTGGGTCGCCCTTTTGGGGGTCGTAAACATACTGGCAAACTTTGCATACATATTTTTTCATTTGTATATATTTCCTTTCTATTATATAAATAAAGCGTAAAATTTTTGCAAAAACTTCGGCAAAAAGCTAGAAAATAAAATTTTGCATACACTGCGTACCAAAAGAGGCCAGATTATGCAAAACAAATCGACATAAACAACTAAAAAAATGGAACAAACAACGCCTTTCTTAAAAAAAAGGTTGAAAAATAAAAAATATATGGCACATTTACAGCTTTAACAATTTTAAGAGGACAATAAAATGCCAAGAGAAACAGTAATCATAGAATGCACAGAAGCGCGCAAAGAAGGCAAACGCCCCTCGCGCTATATGACAACACGCAATCCCCGCAAACAGGCAGAGAAGGTTGAAAAATTGAAGTACAATCCCTCTCTTAAGCGCAGAACTTTGCACAGGGAAATCAAGAAATAGTTTTTATTTTAAGATAATCACTTTTTGGCGGAATGCCCTCCTTTTTCGGAGGGCATTTCGTTTTTATGCATAAATGCAGCCAATGCATTGCGGCTTTGAGCTTGACACAACACTTTGTAAAATTAGTAATTGCCGCGAACAGGTTTTACACGCTCATTTTAAAACAAGGTAAGTATAGTATGATAAAAAAAGCCCTACTCTTCTTGTTGGCTGCAACCATTTCGGTTATTGCTTATGCAGACAACGGAGACATTCTGTTACCCAAAGGCGCAAAAATTGCATATCAGGCAAAAGTTAACGGCAAACTTTGCCAACTATACAAAGGCAGGCTTTATGTAGACGGCAAATATACCTTTTTAAAAACAGGCAAACCCCTGCGCAATTTCGGCAGCAAAAAAGAGTGCGAACGCTTTATTGCCGAAGACCTACCCGTTATAAAGGGAAAGGGGTTTAACAACTTGGTGCTTAACTGCTATTGGCACCAGTTCGACAGCGACGGCAACGGCACAATAGACGTAGACACAGCCCCATTAAGGGCTGTAATCGACAAAATTAACGAGCTTGGAATGTTCGCCAGCATTGCGGTAGAAACCTACGGCGTTGGAGGCGGCACAATACCCAAGCAATTTTTTAAAAAATTTCCCAACGCTATTGCAATAGACAGCACAGGCAAAAAGTGCGTAGACGACGAATACGGCAAGGACACCGCCGTTCCGTCGCTTTTCGACAAAAACTATCTTAAAGCCGCGCGCCTGTATATCGCAAACCTTGCGCGCGCTTTGTCTGACAAAGACATATTAAATTTCGAAAGCACCGTAGAGCCCCAATATATAGGCAACAAAACTTTGGATTTTTCGCCCGCGGCAAGAAAAGCGTATAGGGAATATATACAAAAAAATTCCATACCCGCCGCCGATATGCCCGAAAAATACCCCGTAAGTCGGGAATTTTTAGACAGCCCCGTTTTCAGAATTTTCCTTGCCGAAAATTTGGGCGACTGGGTTAGCCAAGACATCAAGGCATTTAAAGACGCCTACAAAAAGCCCGTATTTGCGGCGGTAGACTATTTAGACGCGATTGAAGAGACAATGCCAAACCGCATGGGCAACCCCGAAATATTTTTGGCGTCGCTTAAAGACGTGCAAATAATTCAGGTAAACTGGAGTTGGCACTTGGCAACAAGGTCGCCAAATGCAAAAGCATATGCAAGGGTTAGAGCCGTAAACCGCATTTTAAACCGCAACTGGGCAATAAGCGAGCATATGACGCTTAACGGCAGCGACTTTAAAGGCCCCGAAACCCCCGCTTTGCTAAAGAACACAATTAAAAGTTCTACAAACTACGGGTGGGACTTTACCGACATTTTCAACAAGGGTCGCTTTTGCGTTTACGAAAATAATTGGAGACCCAAAGACCCCATGAAAGAGGTAGACGACAATTTTGAAGACTACCTTGCCGAAATCTA
>JAXFOH010000149.1:0-24902 GCA_034180465.1 Opitutales bacterium | reverse complement strand
TATTTGTCGCCCGTGCAAGGCGGAGGTTTTAGCGAAATTTATTGCGACGCCGCCGAAGCGGAGTGCGAAGTTTTAAACAAAAATTTCCCCGACGCTTTCGACGGCTTTATTGTTGATTTTTCGTTCGACGCATTGGATATGTTCGAGAAAATCTGCTCGCAAAAATGGTCGGGGCTTTTGCTTTTTATAGACTATTTTAGAACAACGCACGAGCTTTACGCATTCGGCAAGGGCACCGCCAGAAGATATAAAAATATGGTGGAATGCCTTGATATTTACTCTATGGCGGGCGTTTCGGATTTAACCTATAGTCCGCAGATAGAGCCGCTTGAAGCAATTTTGAAAAACTGCGGCTTTGGGGCTGCAACCTATTGCACTCAGGAAAACTTTTTTATGAAAAATTCGCAAAAAAAGCTTTGCGACATTGTGGCGAATACGGACCCATTGTCTCCCAAAAAGAGGGCGTTGATGGAGCTGATTTCGCCCGACTATTTTGGCTCGGTATTTAGGTGTTTATTTGCGACAAGAAAGTAGTGTTATGAAATTTTTTGCAAAACTTATTATTGCAGCGTGCGCAATTTTTGCGCTTGTTGGCTGTTCCAAAAAACCCGCAAAGATTGTGTTTTATGCGGGAAACTCCGTTCACTATTGGGGCGACCACGAAAACGAAGCCACTTGCCTTTTGCTTGAAAAGGCGGTTAATAAAGCCTTTCCCGACATTAAAACCGAAATTTTATGTATGCAAAAAGGAGCGACTTTTGCGGATATTAAAGACGCCGCGGCCGTTGTGGTTGTTGCCGAAGGCGGCAAAAACAGCCCCTTTAAGGGCAACGAAGCCGCCGCCGAAAAGTTGGCAAAAAGCGGGGTAAATTTCGGCATATTACACTACGCTTTGCAGCCCGACAAAAAGGAGGGCGAGCCGTTTATTCGCAATATTTGCGGCGGCGCGTACGAAACTTATTGGTCGGTAAACCCCACTTGGAAGGCCGATATTGTTTTGGATAAAACACACCCGATTTCGAACGGCGTTGCCGACTTTTCGCTTGTAGACGAATGGTATTTTAACATAAGGCTTGCCGAAAATGCAGTTTCGGTTGCAAAGGCCGCCCCACCCGACAGGGTAAGGAAGGGGCGCAACGGCGCGCATTCCGGCAACGACTATGTTCGCCAAAATTTGGGCAAAAGCGAAACACTGCTTTGGACTTATTCTGATTCAACACATAGGGCGTTCGGTTTTACGGGCGGACACAGCGTTTGGGCCTTGAAAAACGACAACTATAGAAAGCTTCTTTTAAACGCTGTTGTTTGGCTCGCAAAAAAAGACCTTCCTCAAAGCGGCGTAGAGTCTGTAGCCCCGACATATGCCGAAATAGAATCGCTTATAACAAAGCCGCCCCGCCGCGATATAGAAAGCTACAAAAAGCTGCTGGAAGAAAAATTCGGCAAATAAAATGCCAGCAAAAAACGCCGCAAAAAAAATGCGGCGTTTTGCTTTGCAGTTTAGCTTTAAAATTTTTGTGCAGAATTTACATCTTTTCGAGCGGCTCTATAGCCAACAGCCCCAAAAGCGTTTTCATAAATTCAAGCGTTCTTGCGCAAAGCATAAGCCTTTTGTTCATGGTTCTAACATCGTCTACAATAACCTTGTTTGTGTTGTAGAATGTCGAGAAAGCCCCCGCCAATTCGTATAGGTAGCCGCATAGGTAGTGCGGTTTTAATTCCGCCAATGCCTGCTCGAACACATTTGGCAACGCCAAAAGCTTTCTTGCCAAGGCAATTTCCTGCTCGCTTTCAAGGTCGGCCGCATTCTTTTCAAAATCGGAATTTATGCCGATATTCGCCTTCCTGAAAATGGAGTAGATTCTTGCCAATGCGTAAAGCAGGTAGGGTGCTGTGTTGCCGTCGAACGACAAAAGCTTGTTCCAGCTAAAAAGATAGTCGCTTGTGCGGTTTTGGCTTAGGTCGCTATAGCGCAAAGCCGCAATGCCAACAGTATTTGCAATGTGGGCAATTTCGGAATCGGTCATATCGGGGTTCTTTTCCTTTACAACTTTTTCGGCGCGCGAAACCGCTTCGGCAATAAGAGCCTTTAAGCGTACAGGCTCGCCGCTTTTGGTTTTAATTGCCTTGCCGTCTTCTCCCAAAATTGTGCCAAACCAAACGTGTTTTAATTCTGGTATGCGGTAGCCCTTTGCCGAAAACCACTTGTTTGTTGTCATAAACAACTGCTTAAAGTGGTCTTGCTGGCGGCCGTCGGTTACATAAACAATTTCGTCGGCATTAAGAACTTCGGTTCTATACAAAACGCATGCCAAGTCGGTAGAAGCATAGTTCGAAGCTCCGTCGCTTTTGCGTATAATAAAGGGCTGGTCTTTAAATTGCGGATCGTCTTTAAAGAACACGCACAAAGCCCCCTGGTCTTCAACCGCCAAATTCAACTCGGTAAGCTCGCTATATACGCGGGCAACTTTGTCGCGGTAGAACGACTCGCCCAAGCTTATGTCGGTTGTAATCGACAACGCCTTATACATTCTGTCGAACGCCAGTTTGCTTACTTTGCAAATATCCTGCCAAAGCTTTGTGTTTTCGGGGTCGCCGTTTTGCAGTTTCACTAATTCCGTGCGGGCGGCGTCGGCACAGGCTGGGTCTTGCTTTGCCTTTGCAGAGCCCGCCTTGTACATTTGTTCAAGCTCTTCAAGCGAGTTTTCGTTTTCTGGGTCTAGCTTGTAGTTTTGGCTTTTAATGCCGTAAATAAGTATACCGAAGTTTGTGCCCCAGTCGCCAATATGGTTGTCGCAAACAACGTCGGCCCCGCAGAATCTGAAAAGGCGCGAAACTGCTTCGCCTATAACCATGGGGCGCAGGTGCCCAACGTGCATTTGTTTTGCGGTGTTGGGCGAAGGATAGTCTACAACAATCTTTTTGCCGCCGTAAAAAGACGAAGCCGCCTTTTTTAAATCGGCGTCGCTTTTAAATTTTGCCAAATATGCCCCCAAAAATTTGGGCGTAAATTTAAAGTTTATAAAGCCTGCTCCCGCAATGGAAATTTCGAGCAATTCCGGGTCGTATTCGGGCAAAGATTTTATTTCGTCGGCAAGCGTTTGTCCTATTTGGCGCGGGTTTGCCTTTGCAATTTTTGCGTAGGCTAGCGCACCGTTTGACTGAAAGTCGCCAAAACGCGGGTCTGCAATTTTTATTTTTTCGTCGAAATTTTCGAACGATTTGTTTTGCGCCGCCTTTTTTACAAGGCCTTCCAAATATTTTGCAGGGTGAAAAGAAATTTCCATATTACTTGTTTAGTTGGTATGCCTTTATTGTGTTAGACATAAGCATTGCAACGGTCATTGGCCCCACGCCGCCGGGAACAGGGGTTATTTTAGAGCACTTCGGGGCAACGTTTTCAAAGTCTACATCGCCTACAAGCCTGTAGCCCGATTTCCTTTCGGGGGCGGGAATTCTGTTTATGCCGACGTCTATAACAACCGCACCTTCCTTTACCATATCGGCTTTAACCGTGTTCGGGCGGCCTACGGCAGCAATAAGAATGTCGGCTTGTCGGCAGATTTCTGCCAAGTTTTCGCTTTTAGAGTGGCATACGGTAACGGTGGCGTCTAACCCTTTTTGCATAAGCAGCAATGCCAAAGGTTTGCCAACAATAAGGCTGCGGCCAATTATTACGGCGCGCTTGCCCTTTATTTGAACGTTTGCCCTTTTTAGCAGTTCTATGATGCCCGCGGGCGTGCACGCAACAAATGCGTTCGGGTTTTCCTGGCACAAAAGCCCCATATTTGCCGCGCTAAAGCCGTCCACGTCTTTGTTGGGCAAAACCCTGTTGAAAGTTTCGCGCTCGTCAAGCTGTTTTGGCAGGGGTGCCTGTATCAAAATTCCGTCAACCGTATTATCGGCGTTAAGCTTGTCTATAAGGGCATCAAGCTCGTTTTGCGGGGTGTCTTTATCCAACACAAACAATTTGCTTTCTATGCCTATCTCACCCGAAATTCTCTGCTTTTTGTTTACATATGAAATGGAGGCAGGGTCTTCGCCCACTCTTATAAAGGCAACACATGCCTTTCTGCCCTGTATGGAGGCGAGCTTTGCTTTAAGCTCTTCCTGAATTTGTTTAGAAACCGCATTTCCGTCTATAAGGTTTTCCATAGTGATATTCTATTTGTTGGATTTGTTTTTAAAAGATATGTCTTCGGCGATGATAACAACATCTTTTTTTAAGAGCATAAGACGCCCTTTAACTATAACTTTTTTGCCTATAAGCTTTTCAAGCCTTTCGCCAACAAGGTGTGTTTGGTCTATGTAGGCAATCAAAAAACCGTATTTATTGTATATGCCGAAATTGTAGGGCTTTTTTTCCGAAAACGGCGAAAATATGCTGCCAGTGTAGTCTAAATAGCCCTCCGAAAATCGCTGCGAATCTAGCGGGGGCGGGGGAAGGGTAAGCGTTTGCTCGGCAAGTTTAGTGTCTGGCTTTGCGTTTTTTGCGAAGCCGCCACAAATTCCCGCCGCAAATAATATAAGTGCATATATGGCTATTTTCATTGTAAAACCGCTTAATTCGATTTTTTAAAGACTAAAAAAAGCGTGCCGCTTTTCAAGTATAATGCGAATATTCTTGAAAAAACATTGGGCGGAGTTTGCATTTTAGGCATGGAAACTAAAATTAGCGTAGCAGGGGCGGAGTTTTCCGCAATAAAGGTTGAACTGTCAAAAGCTCCCCTTTTGTTGATAAAGGGCAAAAACGGCTTTTTGGCGTGCGGATATATAAATATTCAAACCGCAAACAAACTCGGCGAAACAGCGGCAATAGTAAGCGGCGTAAAAACTTTCGATGATATGCTTGCGGCAAAAATAAGACTTTTAAGCGAAAAAGCCCAAACACTTGGGCTGGACGAAAACGCAACGGGTGCCGATTTCCTGAAAAAGCTTGCGTAAAAAAGCAGGCGTGTTTTAACCCGCATTGTGCGCCGTGTTAAAAGCGGCGTATGGTGCGTTTGTCTCTTTTTGTATAAAGAAGGTCTTTTACAATCTTTTCTATCCTTAAAAGCTCAAAGTCGCTTCGTTTGGAAAGAATTTTTTGCAGCTTTTCCACAAACGAGTCGCTTGTATAGTTTGCCGTTTCCATCAAATACATTAGAACAGACTGCTTGTGTATTCTGATATAGCTTTTGTTGTCGGTGTTGTTTTCGGGGTCTTTCGACGCAATGTGCGCCATAATTTTGCCCGAATATACGCTGTTGCGTATGTATTGGTCCGAGCAGCCTATAATGTCGCCGACTTCGCGCGGGCTAAACCAGTCTTTGCCCTTGGGGAACAGAAAATCGAAGCCTATGTTGTTGGGTGTTGCAATTTCGTTTAACGCTTTCATTTTTTAGTAGTATCTTTCTTTTTAGCTTATGTTTTTATTGGTTTGTTATTTTGTTTGATTATTATAATACTATATAATTATAATAAAGTTGTCTGACAAAAATGGAAAGGTGTACTATTATAAAATCTATGTCAATAGAAAAAATACAGTATAACAATAATAATTACAATAAAACCGCAAATAATGCAATTTCGCACAAGCTTAAAATTGCAATGGCAAAAAAAGAGATGAGGCAAAAAGAGCTGGCGCGCCTTACGGGCAAGTCGGTTTCGGCGGTTAGCGCGTGGGTTAGGGGGGCTGCGACGCCTTCGGTGGACACGCTAAAAAAGATAGCTGAAGTTTTGTGCGTAAGCGAAAGCTATTTTATTTGCAGCGACGCCCCGCAGGTGTTTTCAAACGAACAAAACTGCATTAGAAAAGAGTTTTTAAAGGCAAACATATTGCGCAAGTTCGACACAATTTTGGCGCGCGCCGAAAACTGTGAGGGCGGTCTAGAGCACCTTAATTTGGAGCTAGACAGATCCTTCCCCGAAACTCTGTATGGCGTATGATTTATTAGGGAAGTTTGCGCGTTAAAAAATGCGATAAAAAATCCGAAACGGTTTGCGCCGAATCGGATTTTGAAAAATCGCCTTTTTGAGCTATTAGTATCTATAGAAGTCCGCCTTGTAGGGACCCTTTTGCGGAACGCCGATATAGTCGGCCTGCTTTTTGGTAAGCTTTGTAAGCTTGGCTCCTATTCTGCCCAAGTGTAGTCGGGCAACTTCTTCGTCGAGGTATTTCGGAAGCCTATATACCTTGTTTTCGTATTTGCCGCGGTTCTTCCACAAATCCATTTGCGCGAGGCTTTGGTTTGTAAACGAATTGCTCATTACAAACGACGGGTGCCCCGTAGCGCAGCCTAAGTTTACAAGCCTGCCTTCCGCCAAAAGATATATGCTGTGTCCGTCGGGGAAGGTATATTTGTCTACCTGAGGCTTGATATTAAGCTTTTTTATTTTCGGGAAGTTTTCGAGCTTTGCCACCTGAATTTCGTTGTCGAAGTGCCCAATATTGCAAACAATTGCCTGGTCGCGCATCTTCTTCATGTGGTCTATGGTGATAATATCGGTGTTGCCCGTTGTGGTTACATAGATATCGGCTTTGCCCAAAGTATCTTCTACGGTAACAACCCTGTAGCCTTCCATAGCGGCCTGCAAAGCGCAAATAGGGTCTATTTCGGTTACCAATATTGTTGCTCCCAAGCCCTTTAAAGCCTGTACGCAGCCTTTGCCAACGTCTCCATAGCCGCAAACAACGGCGGTTTTACCAGCAATCATAACATCGGTTGCGCGCTTAATGCCGTCGACCAACGATTCCCTGCAGCCGTAAAGATTGTCGAATTTCGACTTTGTAACCGAGTCGTTCACATTAATCGCGGGGAAGCGCAGTGTCTTGTTTTCCATCATTCGATAGAGCCTGTGCACGCCCGTTGTGGTTTCTTCGGAAACGCCGCAAACTTCCTTTACAAGCTTTGTCCAGTGCTTTGGGTCTTGCTTGTAAACTTTTTTAAGAAGGGCTTTAATTACGTCTTCTTCGTGGCTTTCGGATTTTTCGTTTACCCAGTTCGAGCCCTCTTCAAGCTCGCAACCTTTGTGGATGAGCAAAGTAGCATCGCCGCCATCGTCTACAATAAGCTGCGGGCCTTTGCCGTTTGGCCAAGTAAGAGCCTTGAAAGTGCAGTCCCAATATTCCTCCAAAGTTTCGCCTTTCCAGGCAAAAACAGGAGTGCCGCTTTTCGCAATTGCAGCCGCGGCGTGGTCTTGGGTAGAGAATATATTGCAGCTCGCCCAGCGGACATCCGCGCCCAAAGCCTTAAGGGTTTCTATTAAAACCGCGGTTTGAATTGTCATATGCAAAGAACCCGTAATGCGCACGCCTTTTAGGGGCTTGTCTTTGCCGTACTTTTCGCGTACCGCCATAAGTCCCGGCATTTCGTGTTCCGCAATATCCAGTTCTTTTCTGCCAAAATCGGCCAACTTTATATCGGCAACTTTAAATTCTTTTTTCTGTGCCATATCAATTACTTAACAGCGTTTTTAAGAGCCTGAACTTTGTCGAGCTTTTCCCAGGGCAAATCTGCCTTTGTAAAGTGCCCGTAGTTTGTAGACTTTTTGTAGATTGGCCTTAGTAGGTCTAGCTGCTTGATAATGTCGGCGGGCTTAAAGCTAAATACCTTCTTTACTGCTTCGGCGATTTTTTCGTCTGCAATTTTGCCGGTTCCGAATGTGTCTACCAAAATCGAAGTCGGGTGCGGGTAGCCGATTGCGTATGCAACCTGAAGCTCGCATTTGTCGGCAAGGCCCGCTGCAACTATGTTCTTTGCAACATAGCGGCACATATAGGCCGCGCTTCTGTCTACCTTGGAGGGGTCTTTGCCCGAAAATGCTCCGCCGCCGTGGCGACCTGTGCCGCCGTAGGTATCCACAATAATTTTGCGGCCGGTTAAGCCGCTGTCGCCCTGAGGGCCGCCAACAACGAACTTGCCCGTGGGGTTAACCAAATATTGGGTGTTTTTAAGAAGCTTTTTTGGCAAAACCTTCTTTACGATTTTTTCTACAATATATTTTTCGATTTCGTCGTGTTCAACGTTTGCCGAGTGCTGAGTTGAAACTACAACATTGTCGATACTGGAAAGCTTGCCGTTTGTATAGGAAACTGCAACTTGGCTTTTGCAGTCGGGGCGCAGCCACTTAGGACCTTTGCCCGATTTGCGAACCTTTGCCAATTCGGTTAAAATTTTGTGCGCAAACATAACGGCCGCCGGCATATATTCGTCGGTTTCGTTTGTAGCATAGCCGAACATAATGCCCTGGTCGCCCGCGCCTTGCTCCGCTGTTTTCTTGCCCTTTGCCTTCTTGGCGTTTACGCCTTGGGCAATGTCGGGTGACTGCTTTGTAATTAAATTGTTAATGAAAACCTTGTCGGCGTGGAAAACGTCGTCGTCGTTTAGATAGCCAATTTCTCTAATGGCTTGGCGTACAATCTTTTCGTAATCTATAACGGCTTTTGTTGTTATCTCGCCTGCAACTACAACACAGTTGCTTTTTACAAGAGTTTCGCAGGCAACGCGCGAAAATTTGTCCTGCGCTAGGCATGCGTCGAGAATGCTGTCTGAAATATAGTCGGCAACCTTGTCGGGGTGGCCTTCGCCAACCGACTCCGATGAGAATACATAGTTTTTATTCATAATTTTAAAATAGTTTATTATTTTTTTGTTTTTATCAAGCAAATAAGGATTTGCCAAAATGTCTATTTTATGTGGTTTTTCGCAATTAAGGCTGCAATCCTCACGCACTCTATGCACGGTGTTTTGTGCAGGGTTTTAATCTCCCTGCATTTTGTAGAGCCTGCCGCTTTTGCAAATTCTTCCGAAATTATAGCGGCATTTTCGCCGCAGTTGGCGTCTATTGCGGCAAAAAGCGCACCGCAAATGCCGTCGGGGGCCTTTCCCGCCGAATTTTGTTTCATAAAATCAAGCTTTTGCTGCGAAATGTTTTCATCGAAAGCCGCGGCAACCGCCTGCGCGCAACTATAGGGATTGTGGAAAGACTCTACCGCCTTTTGAACTTTGTCCATTATTTTGCCTTGTTTATGATTTCGTTTTGCTTTGCAATTATTTCCAAAATGCCCTTCTTTGCCAGTGCAAGCATATCGGCAAGCTGTTGGTAGTCGAAAGTCGCTTCTTCGCCGCTGCACTGAACTTCAACAAATCTGCCCGAAGATGTCATTGCAATGTTGGCGTCTACCTGGGCGTCTTTGTCTTCTTCATATGGAAGGTCTAAAACAAGGTGGTTGTTGTAGACGCCAACGCTTACAGCCGCAACCGAATCTATAAAGGGGCTTTCTGTTAAAGCTTCTTCTTTAATAAGCTTGTTTACCGCCAAGCTTGCCGCAACAAACGCGCCCGAAATCGAGGTTGTGCGCGTGCCGCCGTCGGCCTGCAAAACGTCGCAGTCTATCGAAAGTGTGTGCCCGGGAATTTTCGAAAGATCGGTGACCGCCCTTAACGCTCTGCCAATCAAGCGCTGAATTTCCACACTTCGGCCGTCTATTTTGCCGTTTTGCGGGCGCGCTTTGCGACTTAGCGTAGAATACGGCAACATTGAATACTCGGCGGTAATCCAGCCTTGTTTGTCAGCCATGCTGTTTAGCCAGTTTGGCACTTTCTTTTCAAGGCATGCTGCGCATATAACTTTTGTGTTGCCGAACGACGCAAGCACCGAGCCTGTGGCATTTGGCGCGATATTCGGAACAAACGAGATTTCGCGCAGTTGGTCGAATTTACGCGAATCGGGGCGGGTAAAAATTTCAGTTTCTTGCATAGTCTTATAAAATATATGGGGTTTATTTTCCATCAAAACGTTTGACAAGTCAATTGCCTATATGCAATTTCTTTGGCCATGCAATTTTCGGGTGTAAATGTATTCGATATGGGCTACGAAGAATTTTCGAAGGAGCCTGTGCTCGGCAAATCTTTGGCGTCGCTTATTGTTAAAGGGCTTTCTTTAAATGCCGACAAAAGCATTTTGTGCGACTACACTTGGGGCGACAAAGACTATTGCGGCAGGCAGCTTTTGCAGTTAGCCCTGGCATTGTCTAAAAAAATTAAAACGCTTAGCGAAAAAAAGCGCATAGGCCTCGTGTTAATGCCTTCTATGTATGCAGTGGTTGCAAATTGCGCGTGTATTTTGGCGGGCAAAGTTCCCGTTAACATAAACTTTACAATGGGGGTAGACGCTCTGAACGATTGCGTTAACCTTGCCGGTATCGATACGATGATTTCGGCAAAAATGTTGCGCGAAAAGCTGCAGATAAGCACGCCCGCCTTCCCGTGGAGCGAAAACTACTGCGAAATTTCTGAAATGATAGATTCGCTAGACGCTTCGCTTTTATCCGAGATAGACTCCCATGCAAGCGATGCCGAATATCTCCTAAAAAAATTCGACATTGGCGAAAATTCGGACAATAAAAAAGAGGCAACTTTAATTTTTACCAGCGGCAGCGAATCCAAGCCAAAGGCGGCAATTTTAAGCGAAAAGAATATAATTGCAAACTCCTTGCAGGTAAAAAAGAGTGCGGTTTTTGAAGAGGGCGACACCTTGCTTGCAAATTTGCCCGTGTTCCACTCGTTCGGGCTTTTGTTTGAGGTTTGGTATATTGCGCTTTTTGGGCAAAAAACGCTTACTCTATATAGCCCCATAGACATTAAGGGAAATATTAAGGCGGTAAGGGAAAAACGCCCAACAGTAATGTTGGGAACGCCTACCTTTTTTAGAGCCTATTTTAAGCGGGCAACAAAAGAGGATTTTTCGTGCATAAGAAAGGCTATTTCGGGTGCCGAAAAAACGCCCGAAGGCTTCGAAGATTTTTGGAACGAAACTTTCGGCAAATCGTATTCGGAAGGATACGGGTTAACCGAAACCTCGCCAGTAGTTTCAGTTAATTTGCCCGAAAGAAATTTCGGCTATTTTTCCACGGGCAGAAGAAAAGGCTCGGTTGGCAAGCTTTTCCCCGGAATGAGAGCTTGCGTTGTAAACCCCGAAACTATGCAGACTTTGCCTTTCTGCGAACGGGGCGTTTTGTGTATGCAAGGTCCCAATGTTTTTTTTGGCTACTACAAAGACGAAACATCTACGGCAAAGGTATTGGACAACGACTGGCTTATTACGGGCGACTTAGCTCGTATAGACAAGGACGGCTTTTTGTTTATAGACGGCCGCATAAAAAGATTTTCTAAAATTGCGGGCGAAATGGTTTCGCACTTGGCAGTGGAAAGCGCGTTGGCAAAGGGCTTTAACGTTGCAGACAGCGAGGTTCCCCTTATTGCGGTAAGTTCGCGCCTAGATAGCGAAAAGGGCGAAGCAATTGTTTTGCTTTCCACATTCGACATAGCAATTCCAAAGCTAAAAGAGGTTTGCAGAAACGCAAAAATAAGCAATTTGGCAATTCCGCGCCACATAATAAGGGTAGATAAAATCCCCGTGCTTTCTACCGGCAAGCTAGACTTAAAACGCGTGGCCGAACTTGCAAAAGGATAAAAACATTTGCAAAACAAAAACACCAACAAAAAAACGCCCAAAAAAGGGCGTTTTTGCTTTTTTAAGGGAAGTGCTATTTCTTTATCTTTTGTCTCTTAAAATATTCGTCGAAAAACACCGTCTGAAAACGTATTGCGTTGCCCCAATATTGGTGGGTGTGTGCGCCGGGGCGGGTTGTGTAGTCGTGCGGGATATTTAGATATAGCAGCTTTTTGTGAAGGGCTTCGTTGTCGTTATACAAAAAGTCGCTTGTTCCGCAGTCGATTGTAATTGCAAGCGAGTTGGGCTTGATTTTATGCAGCGAAGTTATAACCGAGTGTTCGTGCCAAAGCTCTTTGTTTTTAGAATATTCGCCCAATGCCCTTATTATGTACCCGTTGTCGGTGCGCGTGCGCATATCTACAGCTCCGCTAAGCGAGCCGCATGCCCCGAAAAGGTCTTGGTGGTTTATAGCCAAATACATTGCGCCGTGCCCGCCCATACTTAGCCCAATAATTGCTCTGCCTTTGCGGTCTTTAACAGTGTTAAATTTTGCGTCTATTAAGGGTATAAGCTCTTTTGTTATGTAGGTTTCGTATTTAATTGCAGGGTCTATGGGGCTGTCTAAATACCAGCTGTTGGCGCCGTCGGGGCAAACAAAAATTATGTTGTGTTGGCTTGCAATTTTTTGCAGCTGCGGCTGCGTGCCGTTTGCCCAGCCCGCATAGTTGCCGTCTTGCCCGTGCAATAGGTAAATTACGGGGAAGGGCTCTTTTTGCGTTTGGTACGAGTCGGGCAAAACAACAATGGCGGGAATGTCTTTTTTCATACATTCGCTTTTTGTGTTAAGCGTTAAAACGTTTTTATTTGCGGCAAACGATGTTGCTACAAAAACGCCAAACGCAATAAGAGAAAGGCACTTTTTTAAATTCATTTCCTCTATTTTTTTACGTTTTGTTTTTTAAAGTATTCGTCGAAAAACACTGTCTGAAAGCGTATGGCGTTGCCCCAATATTCGTGGGTGTGCGCTCCCGGGCGGGTGGTGTAGTCGTGCGGAATGTTTAGGTATAGCAGTTTTTGGTGAAGCTCTTCGTTAACTTTATAAAAAAAGTCTTTTACGCCGCAGTCGATTGTAATTGCAAGCGAGTTGGGCTTTATTTTGTAGAGTTGTTCCATAACCGTGTGCGAGTCCCAAACCGCTTTGTTCTTTGAGTATTCGCCAAGCGAATTTGCCATATGCCAATTGTTGGGAAATGGCCTTATGTCCACTCCGCCGCTAAGCGAGCCGCAAGCTCCGAAAAGGTCTTGGTGGTTTATGGCCAAATATAGCGCGCCGTGCCCGCCCATGCTAAAGCCTATAATGGCGCGCCCCTTGCGGTTTTTAACGGTGTTGAATTTTGCGTCTATTTGGGGGATAAGTTCTTTTGTTATGTAGGTTTCGTACTTTAGCTTTGGGTCTATGGGGCTGTCCCAATACCAGCTGTTGGCGCCGTCGGGGCATACAAAAATAATGTTGTGCTGGGTTGCAAGCTTTTGCAGCTGCGGCTGAGTGTGCTTAGCCCAGCCCGCGTGGTTGCCTCCGTGGCCGTGCAATAGATATATAACAGGGAATGCCTCTTTTTGCGTTTTGTATGAATCGGGTAAAACTATGGTGGCGGGAATCTCCTTTTGCATAGACGGGCTTTTTGTGTTGAACACAAAAACGTTTTCGTTTTGCGCGAACGCCGTGCCCGATAGCACAACAGCCGCCAATAGCATAATTTTTAGCATAATTTTCATTTTTTTCTTTAACATAAATTCTGTTATTGTTGATAATACGAATGTGTAAAAGCTGTGTACATCACTAGCTTCAATATAAAAAACTCTCAAGCAAAAAAACTGTAAATGGGCTACATTTTAGAGCATATAAGCAATTTTATTTCACTTAAGGAGAATCTAACCCTTGAAAATATGATGCTGCTTGGTTCGGTTATGCTGTTTTTGGGCATAATTGCAAGCAAGGCGGGCTATAAATTCGGGGTTCCAAGTTTTTTGCTATTCTTGGTTGTGGGTATGTTTATGGGCTGCGACGGCTACGGCATAGAATTTAGTTCGCACAAGCAGGCGCAGTTTATAGGTATGATGGCCCTTAGCGTAATTCTGTTTACGGGCGGTATGGACACTCGCATATCCGAAATAAAACCCGTTGCAAAAGCGGGGGTGTCGCTGGCATTTTTGGGCGTGATTTTTACCGCGCTGCTTACTTCGGCCTTTATCTATTACATTGCAAAAATGTTCGACGATATTTCGCTAAGCTATGCGCAGTCGCTTTTGCTGGCAAGCGTTATGTCGTCTACCGATTCGGCTTCGGTGTTTTCGGTTTTAAGGAGCAAGGGGCTTTCGCTTAAGGAAAATCTGCGCCCGCTTTTAGAGCTTGAAAGCGGCAGCAACGACCCTATGGCGTTCATGCTTACAATAGTGTGCATAACCTATATAACTTCGGGAGACATAGGCATTGGGCAAACGCTGTGGGTGTTTTTAGTGCAGGTTATTGTCGGCGTTTTGGCGGGCATAGGCTTTGCTTTTGCGGTTATTTGGGTTTTTCATAAAATCAGGCTGGATTCGCAGTCGCTATACGCCGTGCTTATGGTGGGATGCGTGTTCTTTATATACTCTGCAACCGATTTATGCAAGGGCAACGGCTACTTGGCGGTGTATTTGTCGGGGCTAATTGTGGGCAATTCGAAATTTGCGCACAAAAAAGGCGTGCTAAAATTTTTCCAGACATTTACCTGGCTTTGGCAAATTGTAATGTTCTTGGCGTTGGGATTGTTGGTAAACCCTTCGGGATTGGGAAAAATTGCGCTATTTGGCGTTTTTGTGGGTGCCTTTATGATGCTGCTTGGAAGGCCGTTAAGCGTGCTGCTATGTATGGCTCCCTTTAGGAGCTTTTCTATGCGGGCTAGATTTTATACCTCGTGGGTGGGGCTAAGGGGGGCGGTTCCCATAATTTTTGCAACATATCCTTTCGCTTCTAGCGTTCCCGGGGCAGAAACGATATTTAACACGGTGTTTTTTATA
The DNA here is from genome assembly GCA_034180465.1 of Opitutales bacterium. Classification (GTDB taxonomy): domain Bacteria; phylum Verrucomicrobiota; class Verrucomicrobiia; order Opitutales; family Intestinicryptomonadaceae; genus CAKUIA01. Next base: position 10,406 of record JAXFOH010000149.1, on the reverse strand, counting down.
ACAATTCTTTCGCTTATAATTCAGGGAATGACAGTTGTTCCAATGGCAAAACTGCTTGGTGTTAAAAGCCAAAGTGCAGACGAAAGCGGCGACTTCGACATAGAGCTGCCCGACGAAATACAGTCGGCACTGTGCAGTTTAGACATTACAAACGAGCTGCTGCAAAACGGCGACACTTTGGCGAAAATGCAGCTGCCAAAAAATACGCTTGTTATTATGGTAAAACGCGGCGACAAATATTTTGTGCCTACGGGCGGCACAACGCTTAAGCTGGGTGACAAGCTTTTGTTTATAAGTGACCAAATAGAAAATCTCGAAGAGTTTTTCGAGAAATCGGGAATAAGGCACTATAAAACGGAGGGCTAATTTTGAAGCGTAAAAGACGGCAAAAAAGGGGCTTTCCGCTTAGGGCAAAGCTTGCGGTGTTTGTGTTGCTTTTGGGCGTTGCAGTCGGGCTGGCAGGACAGCTTTTCCCAAAACAATACGACGAATTTTGCAATTATGCATGCGAAAAAGTGCAAAGCATAAAAATTGCGCTTGTAGATGCGTTCGGCAAAAAATACGCCCAAAGCGATGGGGGGTCTATCAGTCAAAACTTTTCCGAATTTGAAATTGCAAACTATCTGCCTAAGTCTAAAGAAAACGTTAAGGTTTTAAAAAATACGGGCTATATTGCGGGATTTAGCGAAAAGTTTGCCATTCCAATGTGGTCTATATATTCGGTGCAAAGGCCGTTTAAGTATAAAACCGCCGAACGCCCCCAAAAGTTCGAGCAAGACCGTAGGGTTTTAAACTGCCCGAAGCATTCCGATTATTCGTCGAGCGGCTACGACAGGGGGCACTTGTCGCCCAACTACGCCGTTGGGGTATGCTTTGGCAACAAAGCGCAAATGGAGACCTTTTTGCTTACAAACATTGTTCCGCAAAAACCGCAGTTAAACCGCAAGGTTTGGCGCGATATAGAAATTTTTTTGGCAAAGGACGCCACCTATAATTTCGAAAAACTTATAATTGTTGCGGGCGCGCTTTTGCCCGAAAAGCCGCAGTATATAAGAAACAAAGTTGCAATACCTAACGCCTGCTATATGGCGATTTTGGCAAAGGATAAAAATGGCGGCTATAAATGCATTGGCTTTGTTGTTCCGCAAAATCCCGAAAACGAAAATTTTTGGACCTATGCAAAGAGCATAGACTATATAGAGGAAATTTCCAAAACAGATTTCTTTTCGGCTTTGCCCGACGAAATAGAAAATAAAATAGAGGCTGTTTTAGACGTAGATTCGTTTAAAAATTAAGTCCGATTTTTAATTTTTAGGTTTCTTAAAAAAATAGCATGGCTTAAAATGGCGGTTTGCTGGAGATTTACTGAACGAACGTTCGGTTTATGCTTGACAAATTTAACTTTCCCTTTTTCGATTTCGGGCATAATTATTTGCATTTTATTTTTTCGGACTATTTATGAATACGGATTGTTTACGCGAAAATTCGGATCAGGTTTTAAAAAACGCGGTTAAGTGGATAAAGGCAAGGCAGTCGCCCGACGGCATGTGGTGCGCGCCGCTTGAAACAAACTGCTGCATGGAAAGCCAGTGGATTTTAGCGATGGATTTTATCGGCCGAGACGACTACAAAAAGCCGATGGTGCTTGAGTATATAAAAAGCAAGCAGCGCGAAGACGGCGCGTGGGACGTTTATTTCGACGCCGAAAAGGGCGATGTTAACACAACGCTTGAATCGTATTTTGCGCTTAGAATTTCGGGCGAAGACCCGAACAGCAAGCATATGAAAAAGGCCGCAAAGTGGCTTGTAGACAACAACTGGCAGGACAATATAAGGGTGTTTACAAAATATTGGCTGGCTCTTTTCGGCGAATGGCGTTGGGAAGACGCACCGTATTTGCCGCCCGAAATAATTTTTATGCCGCCGTGGTGCCCCTTTAATATCTACGACTTTGCCGCATGGGCAAGGTGCACAATGCTGCCTCTTTCGATTGTAACGGCGCGCCGCCCCGTAAAAAAACTGCCCGAAAATTTGCGTTTAGACGAGTTATACCCCAAAGGCAGAGCCGCCTACGACTTGTCGCTTAAAAACGACGCCAAAACATTTTCGTGGGCTTCGATTTTTATGAAGGTAGACTCGGCTTTGCATTTTTACGGCAAAGTAAAGAAAAACCCGCTAAAGGAAGTTGCAATTAAAAGGGTAATGGAATGGCTGCTAGAGCACCAGGACGAAGATGGGGCTTGGGGCGGCATTCAGCCCCCGTGGATATACACAATTATAGCAATGCATATAGAGGGCTATTCGCAAGAGCAGGAGAATATGAAGCGGGCAATAGAGGCATTCGATGCCCACTGGAAGGTTGAAAAGAACAACACCATAATGCTTCAGGCTTCGGAAAGCCCCGTGTGGGACACATTGCTTACAATAACCGCCCTTGTAGACGCGGGCGAAACTTTGGAAAATTCTAAAGAACTGCAAAAGGCTTTAAGGTATGTGTTGTCGAAGGAAAATTCAAGCTACGGCGACTGGGCAGTAAAAGTTGGCAAGGTTGTAAAGCCGAGCGGCTGGGCGTTCCAGCGCGCAAACGCCTACTACCCTGATGTAGACGACGCTGCCGTTGCAATAATTGCGCTCGAGAAACTTAAGAGAACGGCAAACCCCGACAACCCCGTTATTGCCGACATAGACGCCGCCGTTAGGCGCGCCATAGATTGGATTTTATGTATGCAGTGCAAAAACGGCGGCTGGGCTGCATTCGATAAAGACAACACGCGCAATATTGTAACAAAAATTCCCTTTTGCGATTTCGGCGAAGTGCTAGATCCTCCAAGCGCAGACCTTACCGCCCATGTTGTGGAGGCTTTGATGTATTGCGGATACAAAAAAGACAATCCCGTAATTGTAAGGGCGTTGGAGTTTTTGTATAACGAGCAGGAAGACGATGGTTCGTGGTTCGGCAGATGGGGCGTAAACTATATTTACGGAACGTGGTCGGTCGTTATGGCAATGGCCGCCTGCGGCGAGACTACGGATTTTGCGCCTATGAAAAGGGCATTGCAGTGGCTGGTTTCAAAACAGAACAAAGACGGCGGCTGGGGCGAAAGCGTGGCCTCTTATATGGAGCCGAAATATTCGGGAACGGGCATTCCGTCTACAGCGTCGCAAACGGCGTGGGCAACAATGGCGCTGATTGCCTGTGGCGACAAAACCTATTTGCCCAACATTAAAAGGGCGGTAGAATTTTTCGGCAGAACGCAGACCGACGACGGAACTTGGAACGAGCCCTACTATACTGGCACGGGCTTCCCCGGCTACGGGCTGGGAGCTAAGGTAGACCTAAGGGCGGGTAAAACCCTGCCGCAGGGCAAGGATTTGTCGAGGGGCTTTATGCTTAACTATAATTGGTACAGGCACTATTTCCCCATTCAGGCCTTGGGCAGGGCAAAAATTTTGTGCGAAAGCGAAGCTTAATATGAGGGAAAACATAGTAAGGCAAACTTTCAGGCTTATACTCGAAAAGGGGCTAGACGCAATATCCATAAGCGACATTCAAAAGGCTGCCAGCGTTTCGCGCGCGCTCATATACCACTATTTTTCGAATAAAGACGAGCTTTTGATAGATGCGGTAAAAACCTATCTGCTTTTGCGCTACCGCTTAAACGAAGACAACTCCGCAAAAATGACGGTTATGGAGCTTATTAAGCATACCATAAAAGTGTATCACAGCATAGAAAAGGAGCTTTTGATAGATTCCGGGCAAAACAGAATTGCCATGGAAAACTACAACGGCATTTTCTACCAATCGCTTAGACGCTACAGCGTAATTAAGGAGATGTTTGGCGAGTATTTTAGGGAGTTTGAGCACGTCATAAAAAACGGGCAAAAAAGCGGCGAAATACGGAAGGATTTAAGCAGCCAATACATTGCAAGGCTTATTCTTTACGTTTTCGACGGAGGCACAAACTACCTGCCTTATGCCGTTAAAAACTACAATTTTTACGCCGACACAAAAAGGGAAATGATGAATTTATACGCCACAATAAAAGCCTAGCTTTTTTGTGTTGCAAACGCATATGTTTGGTAAAATATTTTTTTGGTATGGCCGAAAAGACAAACGTAATGCGTGTTTTAGATTCGAAGAAAATTGCCTACCAATTTTTCTTTTACGATGCCGACCCAACCTTAACGGGTTCGCAAATTGCGGGCATTTTGGGCGAGAATGTGGAATGTGTTTTTAAGACTTTGGTTGCCCGTGGCAAAACGGGTAAAATATTTGTGTTTATGGTTCCAGTTGCGGAAGAGCTAGACTTAAAAAAAGCGGCTTCGGCGGCAAACGAAAAGTTTATGGAAATGCTTAAGGCAAAGGAATTGCTGCCGCTTACCGGCTATGTTCACGGCGGGTGCTCGCCCGTGGGCATGAAAAAGCACTACAAAACTTTTGCGCACAAAACGGCGGCAAATTTCCCCGAAATATATTTTAGCGCGGGCAAAGTTGGCGCGCAGGTAAAAACGTCGTTTGCAAATTTGCAAAAATGCGTAGATATTTCCCTTGCCGATATAATAAAAGACAAATAGCTCTGGCAAACTTTTTGCTGTTTTGGCAAAAGCTTTATGTTTGACAGCCTGTTTTTTGTCTCCTAGCTTCTGCCGCGTATGAAAAAGTATGTATTTGCAATTATAGGCTGCTTTGCTCTTTGCGCTTTTAGTTTTGCATTGTCGCAAAAAGCCGTGCTAAAAATAGAAATGCTGGACGGCAAAACAAACACAAAAAGCGTTTCGCTTGAAAGGCAGGCCGACGGCGCAATGCGCCTTAGAATACCCATAGCCGAAATAGACAGAAACACGCGCGATATATACGTTTATACCGACGACTTTACTGCCCAAAAGGGCGACAATGGCTACTATATAATCCCCTCTGTAAGCAAGGGCATGCTCGGCAAGTTTAAGTACGACAACGGGCGCAATGTTTTCCCTCAACCCGAAATGAAATTCTACGGCATAAAGAAAAATTCGGGAACCTACATAGCCATTGTAAAGGGGCTTAGCCTTGAATATTCGATGATTGTTTCGGTAAAAGACGGCGAATACAAAATTGCGCCGCGCTTCGAAATTTCGCGCATAGATTTCGACCCCTACGAAGACTTGGTAGTTGATTTTTACGAGCTAGACGCCCAAAACGGCAACTATGTTGGCATTTGCAAAAAGTATAGAGACTATCAGGTTTCTCGCGGTGAAATTGTGCCTTTAAGCGAAAGGGTAAAAAACAATCCGCAGCTTAAAAACACGGTAGAATCGATTTTTGTGAGGATAAAAATGGCGAACAACAAAAGGCCAAAGTCGAACTTTTCGGCAAACGATCCGAAGTGGGATACAATGAAGCACGAGCTTAACATTATGCACACTTTCGATTCGGTAAAAGATATTATGACCAAGATGTACAACTTGGGCGTAAAGAAGGCCGATGTATGCTTTGTGGGTTGGCAAACGGGAGGTTTTGACGGGTATTTCCCCGACCTGTTTCCCGTAGAAGAAAGGCTTGGCGGCGAGGCTAAAATGAAAGAGGCAATTAGCTACGGCAAAAGCCTGGGGTATAATATGACAACACATATAAACAACCACAACTACTACAAGCGCGCCAAACGCTGGAGCGAAAAGGACGTTTCGTGGAACAAGAAGGGCGAGCCGAGGGTTTACACGGTTTGGCCGGGGGGCAAAGCCTACTACAGCTGCTATCAGGTTATATGCGACAGAATTATAGATTCCGACATAGAGCACTTAAAGGCAATGGGGCTTAACGCACCCCAGCATGTAGACGTTTCTACCGCAAATAAGCCCACCCCATGCTGCAACCCGCTACACCCTGCCAACAGGGAAATTCAAAGGCAATACCACATAAAGATTGCCGAAAAATACCGCAAAGCCTTCGGCGGTTTTACCTCCGAAGCCGGCATAGACCACGATGCCAGCGTGCTAGACTATGCTTTGTATACAAGCAACCTTTTAGCCGAGCTTAAGGCAAAGAACAAAGTGGTTGTAGATTGCATGCTTGAAAAGGAAGTTTACCCAATTTGGCAGATTGTTTACCACGGCTATATTTTAAGCAACCCCGAATGGCTTACAATAGACGCCTACCTTTTGCCAGAAGGCCACGACTACAGGCTAAAGCTTATAGAATGCGGTGGCCGCCCCACTTTTTATTGGACAAACTACAAGGGCGACTTAAACGGCATAAAAGAGGCGTATTTAGACTACGAAAAGCTTTCGTATTTGCAGTACTACACAATAGAAGATCACCGTCAAATAGAGAACAAGGTTTTTGTAACAACCTATTCCGACGGCAGCGAAACCGTTGTAAACTAGTCGGCCCGCGACATAGAGTATAAAGACGAGGTTATACGCCGCCACAGCTGGAAGCTTTTTAAAGGCAATATGAAAACCGTAAAAGACGGAGTAAACGACGCTGCCGAAAGCGTTAAAAATGCCGCCCAAGAGGCTGCCGAAACAACTAAAGACGGTGTAAAAAAAGCCTACAAAAGCATTTTGGATTGGTGGAACAACTAGGGGCTTTTATTGGCAACAAAAAATGCACAAGGCAAATTCGCTTTGTGCATTTTTTCTTTATAATTTCCGCAAATTTAGTTTGCGTACGAATGCGTTATGCTGGGGCTTTTTTCGCCCTTCTTAAAAACAATGTAGCCTTTTGCGGGAACGCTAAAGCCCTCGAACTTTACGGGCGAAGTGTTGTAGTTGCAAATAATTCTGGTATTGTCGGAATACGCGGTAAGGAACACGTCTTTTTCAAGCTGCTTGTGGTCTTGCATAAATTCGAACTGCAGCCACTTGATTTTTTCGTACTCGTCATACATATTCGCCAAAGGTTTTAGGTCTTTATAGTCCACATAGTAAAACGAGGGTCTGCCGCCGAATTCTACAACCTTAAGCATTCTGTTTGCGGGCGTGCCCAAATACGCGTACGATTCTTTTACGTCGGAAAGCTTGTCTTCGCCGCGTTCGTACGGGGCGTCAATTGTGCCGTAGAAGGGATTGCTTAAAATAATGCCGTGGTATACCAATTCGGAAAGCGGAACGGGGCGGTCTAGCAAGTAGCCTTTTTTTGTTACTTCTTCGCCTATCCACGAAACATACAAGCCGTAGTCTAGCGTTTTGGCAACGTGGTCTAGCGTGCATTCCGAGCTATATGCGCCGAATGCGTCTTTAAGCTTTTGGTTTACGGCGTTTTGCCATTCTACAACCTGCTTGCGGTTGTTGGTGTGCATTGGGGCGTGGCAGGGGTCGGGCCAGCGGGCGGAAGTTACGTCTACATGGAAAGTTCCGTTTATCCCCAAGTCTTTAAATATTTTAATGTCTTCGTCTACATAGCGGTTGCATACGGTTTGGAAACACGCATGATACGCCTGCCCGCCAGGCCAGAATGTGTAGCGGCGCAATTTGCCGTCTATAGTCTGCGAAAGGTCGTCGGGGTGCAGCCTTGTAGATTTAAGGTAAAAGCTTGTGTGGTTAACGTGAACAGTCATTGCATAGCCCAAGCTTTTGCCCAAGTCGATTGTTTCGCGCATTTTCTCTATGCCGCCAAACTCCTGTGGTACGGGGAAATAGTCGGGGAAAGGCCCGTCGTGTCCGCCTTTTTGCCAGCCTACAAGGCAAACTTCGGCGTTGTCAACATTAAGGGCTTTCATTCCCTTCATAATCTCTTGCACTTCGTTAAAGTGGTGGTCTACAACAAGCGGGAATTCGCGCTTGCCCCATTCCGAGGGCGGGTATGCCCTGCGGTCGCATCTGCCAAGCTTTATTCTTACATAGATGGATTTTGCGGTAAAATCCAAAACTGGGTTGTTTTTCACTCTTTCCTTTAGGGGCACAACCTCGTTGCGGTCAAGCTGGTATTGGCGGTAGACTTTTGCCATGCTCGCATAGTTTGCGTTTTCGCCTTCAAGCTTGTAGTAGTCTATAACAATATCTTCGTAGGGTTCAAATTCGGTAAGCCTTAGGTTGTATACAACCATAAGCTTGTAAATGCCCTTGTTTACGCGCACATACACTTTTTGCTCCATCTTAAGCCCCTTCATTATGCCTACGAATGTGCCTTTTGGGCCTTTCATGCCGTACATGCAAACGCGGTTTCGGTAGCTTATATATTGGCCTTTATCGGCTCTGAATGTGCCCAAGTGGCAGTCGGGCGTAATAAAATAGCCGTCGTCGCCTTTTTTGGCGGTTGCCCAGTCGTTTACAACTTCAACGGAAAGGGCGTTGCGCGGAATTTCGGCGGTAGGCAGCCTAAAGCGGTAGGCGTTTTCGCCTATTTTTGTAAGGCTAACGGTTCTTGTTTCGGTTGTTTTGTCCGACAAGAGTATTGTAACGGTGGCTCTGTCTAGCGCAAAAAGGTTGCCAAAGAACAGAAAGGCAAGAATTGTTGTTAATAATTTCCTCATAGCATTTAATTTCGTTGCAGTGGAATTCCCAATGACGCCGAAGATTAAATATGCGGGAAAACTTTCTGTAAAGACAATTTCTATAAATTGCGGTCTTTTGCAATGTTGTAGCGTTTTAATATGTCGGGCATTGCGCTTTTTATTTTTGCGGCGTCCACAACAAGCAAAAGCCCGCCTTCAAATTTAAACGACAAATAGCCCGATTTTTGACTGTCTACAATTTTTGCAAGTTCGCTTAGTGTTTTTACGCGGTTGCCGTTTACGCTTTCTAAAAGTTGCGCACCAATGGTTTGGTAGCCCGTTGTGGTTTCGTCGCCCAAAACTTGGGTTAAAACAATATATTCAAAGTCGGGGTCGTCTTTGAATTCGCCGAGCATTTTGGCAAACTGCGGGGGAGTGTCGTCGGCTAAGTCGCCCATGTAGCTAAGCGACAGCGTGGAGAACACAAGCCCGCCTGCCAGCAGATATTTTGGGCGGCTGTCGTACACAAAGGGGGCAACTTTGCGCCACGGCTTGCACACTTTAACTTTGCTTGTAAACTCTTTGCCGTTGCGCAAAACCGAAAGCGTTACATATTCGCCAAGCTGCTTTTCGGCAACAACGGTTTCTAGACGCACGTTTTGCCCGCGGCGGTTTTTTATGTTCATATTGTTGCTTATTTTATAGCCGTCTATTGCGGTTATAACGTCGTTTACCATAATGGCGGGATCGGCTTGCACCGATTTTAAAAGGCCTGCGACAACGGCTCCGCTTTGCCCTTCCCTTAAGTTAAGGGCTTTGCGGGCATCGGGGTTTAAAAGCAGGTCCTGATTTCTTATGCCCATAATGCCGTAGCCGTCTATCTTGCCGTCTTGGGCGTCTTTAAGGAAGCGTTTAATTACGTCCGAATGGATCATATAGCCTATTCCTTCTCCCGAAACGTCTACCTGAAAGGCAATGCCCACAACTTTACCGTTGTATAGAACGGGACCGCCGCTGTTGCCGGGGTTTATGGCTGCGTCTAGCTGGGCTGCCAAATAGTTGCCGTAAAACGACTGCGCGTAATCTACGCACTCTATGCGCGAAATTATGCCTTGCGTTACCGAAATTTCGTTGCCGCCAATGGGGTAGCCAACAGCCTTTACAACACTTTGAATTTTCGGCGTTTCGCCAAGTTGCAGTGGGACTGTCCCCTTAAAAAAGTTTTCGTTTTGCACTTTAAGCAACGCCAAGTCGCTGTCGTGGCAAACTGCAAAAACCTTTGCCGTGGTTGGGAAGCCGTCGTTGTTTTTTGATACCGTAATGTAGGTGGCGTCGGCAACATTGTGGGCGTTGGTAAGAATAAGGTTGCCGTCTATAACAAAGCCTGTGCCCGAACTTTGCTGTTGGGGGCGGTTTGCCCAAGGCGAAATAAAGTCGGGTGGGCACGACGTTGTTTGAATCTTTACAACCGAATTAAAAACGGCAGGTTCGCCTTCATCGTTTTCGCCTTCGTCGGCGTCTATGTCGGCTGCTTGGGGCGCATTGCGGTTTGCAAGCTTAAACACGCCGCTTTCTTGCGGCTGGTTTTGTTGGGCTACACAGCCGCAAGCTAAAATGCAAAAGAAAAAAATACATGCAAAGTTCTTCATATAATATGGTCTGCAAATATATAAAAAAACTTGCGCTGCAGGCAAACACAGATTTCAAATTTTTTTAAGGTGTTCTTTGCAAGGCAAAATTTTTGCGTTGTCGGGCAAAAAAGGAAAGAGCCCTTCGGTTTCCCGAAAGGCTCCATTATTGGGGATTAACAACAAAAATCTTTTAGCTTACTTGCGGCGGCGGTATATGGCAAATGCCAAGGCCAATGCGCCGAAAATTGCAGCCCAGGTAGAAGGCTCGGGAACCGAGAACATTACGCTGAATTCCCCGGTGCCGTCTTCAGCGGCAAACTTGGCAAAGTAGTATTGGCCGCTTGCTTTGTCTATATACTTGTAC
>JAXFOH010000143.1:0-7114 GCA_034180465.1 Opitutales bacterium | reverse complement strand
GCGTTTATCTTCTCGGCGAGGCCGTAGGAATTGGGCTTATTATGGCGTCAAAGTTGTCTGAAAATCTAGGGATTTCAAAAGACATTTCGCAAAAGACAAAACTGTTGCTCGAAAAATATTCCATTCCCGTAAAAATCGACAAATCGCTAAGCAGCGCAAAACTGGTAGACGCAATGCACAAAGATAAAAAATCACACGGGGCAAAGCTTAGGTTTGTGCTTATGCACGGCATAGGGCAATCGTTTACAACAGAGTATTCCGACGAGCGCGAACTGCAATGTTTGTTCGAAAGTTTTAAGTAAAAATGCTTTTTGATGCGCACTGTCACGCACATTTTGCGGAATTTAAAAATATGCAAATTCCGCAGGGTGCGCAGTTTGTGCCGAGCGCGATAGACTATTTGGATTGGCTTGTTTTGAAAAATTTTGCATGCAAAAAAAAGGCGTACTCCCTTTGCCCGATGCGCGCAAACCAAACGGCCGATATCGAAAAATTGCCAGAATTTTTAAAAGAGGCTGCAGCCGTTGGCGAAACGGGCTTGGATTTTCGCCCGCAATATATGCAGTTTGCGCAGATGCAAATAGAGGTTTTTAAAAAGCACATTTCTTTGGCTAAAGATTTTGCCTTGCCCGTTGTAATACACTGCGTAAACGCCTATAAAACGCTTGCCGAAATTCTTAAAAACAGCGGTGTTGTGGCGGTGTTCCACTCGCCCAATTTCGTTCCCGAAAGCGACGTTTTAAAAAACGCATATTTTTCTTTTTCAGCAAAAAGTTTGGATTTTAAAAAGGCTCAAAAAACCGTGCAAACCGCGTCAATAGACCGCCTGCTTATAGAAAGCGACGGCTTTTGCAGCCAACAAAACCTTGAAAGCGCGGCAAAAAAATTGATGGCAATTAGAAACGAAAAAAACATAGGCAAAATTTTAAACGAGAATTTTTTAAGGGTATACGGCAAATGAACAAATTTCAGCGCAGCGATATTTTATATACAAAAGAACTTAGGCAAAAGGTTGAAAAGGCTGTGTTCGGCATTGCGGGCTTGGGGGCAGTTGGATCGTATGCAACCGAAAGCCTTGCTCGTTTCGGCGCAAAAAATTTTGTTGTTGTCGACTGCGACACGGTAGACCCAAGCAACATAAACCGCCAGCTTTTCGCGCTTGAAACCACTGTGGGAATGGAAAAGAGGCTTGTTGCCCGCGGCAGGATTTTGTCGATAAATTCCGAGGCGAATGTAGAGGCCATAAATGCCTTTATATCCGCCGACACTCTGGAAAATCTCTTCGGCAAATGCGACATTATTATAGATGCAATAGACTGCATTTCGTCGAAATGCGACATTGCGGAATTTGCCCAAAAAAGCGGCAAGGTGCTAGTTTCAAGTATGGGGGCGGCACGCCGAAAGGATTTAACCAAAATTAGAACTGGCGATTTTTGGAAGGTATGTGGCTGCCCCGTTGCCGCGCGTATGCGAAAAGAGCTTAAAAAACGCGGCGCATTCGGCAAGTTCGACTGCGTGTTTTCCGACGAGCAGCTTTGCGGGGAAACCCATTTGGTTTCGTCGGCTGCAAACCAAAAAAAAGTTATAGGCAGTTCGCCATTTATCACCGCGGCTTTCGGTATTGCATTGGGCAATTTGGCGGTTATGCAGTTTGCAAAAAACGGGCTTTAGGCGTTTTCGGGTTCGCTTTCGCCGAAAATCGGCTGCATAATAAGTTCGGTTGGTTTGCCGCGCGATTTTTTGCCCAGCCTTTTAATTATTTCAAAGTAGCCTTCTGGGGGCGTAAATTCGAACGGGGCTTCCAACACAACTGTTGTGTTTGCCGAACAAAGACCTTTTGCAAGTCTAAAAATTTCCGTCGCATTTGCCAACAGCAGCGGGTAGGGCGGGTCTAAAAATATAAAGTCGAATTTTTGGGCGCTTTTAAACTTAAAGCAGTCGCACGCGCTTATTTTTATGTCTGCGTTTTTTATGTAGGCGCTAATGCCGCTGCAATTTGCCTTTAGGCACTGTAGGGCAGATTTGTCTTTTTCCACAAAAGTTGCGGAAACCGCCCCATGGCTTAAAGCTTCAAGCCCGTAGGCTCCCGTTCCCGCAAAAAGGTCTAGCACGGTTGCGTTTTCAACCGCGTCTGCCAGCGACGAAAATAGCGCAAGCCTGCCCGCGTCGGTGGCGGGTCTGGTTTTGTCCGATTTGGGGCTTTTTAGGTTGAATCCTCTTGCCAATCCAGAGCTTATTCTCATATAGTCGAGTATTATGAAGTGGTTAAATGCAGCTTTATTTTTTGCGCTTTTGCCAATATCGGTTTTTGCCGAAGAAAAGCAATACAAATCGGTTTTGGCGTTAGACTTTGAAAACGATTTGGGCTTTACCGACCGCTATTACACAAACGGGGTAAGGCTTTCGTATACCGACAACGGTTCCGACTGGCTTGCCAACAAATTGCAGTTTAAGCTGCTTGAACTTTTTATAGACGAAACACCTAAAACGCAAAGATTTCAAACTGCGGGCTTTGGGCAGGGAATGTATGTAGGCTACGATATTAGCGACCCGAATCCGCCCGCCTCCGACAGACCCTATTGCGGCTTGCTGTATTTTTTTGCAACATCGCACATAATGCGCGGAAATTCGCTAGACAGTTTCGGGCTTAATATTGGCCTTACGGGCAAATACTCGCTTGCCGAAGAAACCCAAAAATTTATGCACAGCATAAATACCGAAGCCAAATGGCCAATGGGTTGGCACAATCAAATAGAAACAGAGCCCGCATTTTTGTTTAACTACCGCCATGCCGAAAGAGTTTATAAACTCCAAAAAGGCTCGTTCGGGGGCGATATTGTCGCTTCATGTTCGGCAAACTTGGGCAACATAAAAGTTTCGGGGCAGGCCGACATTCAGCTTAGGTTCGGCTACAATTTGCCCAATTCTTTCGATTCAGGCTGTATAGACTATAGTAATTCTCAAGACGTTGGCATTGCAAAAACAAACGGCGCAAATTGGCACGCCTATCTTTTTGCGGGGGCGACAGGCCAAGTTGTAGGCTACGATATCACTTTAGACGGCAACGCCTTTAGGCATAGCCCCCGCAGTGTGGAAAAGGAATATCTTGTGGGTACCGCGCGTTTCGGAGCGTCTTTGCGCTACGATTATATTCAGCTAGACTACACTTTTATGATTCAAAGCGACGAATTTGAATCCCAAAAAGGCCCGTTGCGCTGCTATTCGTATGCAAGCTTAAAAATATTGTTTTAGTAATGAAAAATTTTTTCGCAACATTTTGCCTTTGTCTTGCCTGCAATTCTCTTTTGGGCGAAAGCGCGCAAACGCTTTTCGAGCGTTCTGCAAAAGATGTAGAGTCGGAAATTGCCCTTGCCAAAACCGAATTGTTGGCAAAGCAAAAGATTGTTGAGCTAACTTCCCGACTTGAAGCGTTAAACGCGCAAATTGCAGCCATGCAAAAGTTGCTAAATGAGAAACAATCCGAAAACGCCAAGGCAAAAAATGCGGAAAAACTTTTGCTAGAAAAAGTGGAAAACAACAAAAAGCAGTTGCAAATCCTTACAAGCGCGGTCGAAAAAATTTTTGCCGAGTGTGCGGAATATGTAAGAACTTTGCCCTATCCGCTAAACGAGATATATTCCGCAAAGGCAAACAAAGCGCAGCTTGTAGGCTCCGGCGTTTCGTCGCTTTCGCGCAAAATAGCGTTTTTAGAGGGTATTTGCGCAGATTCTAAGGAATATAAGCTATACGAGTATCCCCTAAACGGCACGGCTGCAAAGTTTTTAACATTCGGGCTAAACTGCAGCTTTTACCAAATTTTGTCTACCAAAGAGTGCGGCAAAATGCGCGGCAAAACCCCTATCGAAGTTAAAGACGCAAACCTTAAAAAGCTTTTTGATATGGCGCAAAACGCGGCGAAAATAGCCCCTGTACGTTTGGAGGTTGGCGAATGAAATTGGTGCTGTACATATTTTTTTGCTTTTGCCTTTTGCAAAGCGGTTTTGCAAAAACGCAACACACAACCGCTCAAAGTTTCGAAAAAACAATGGCAAATTTGTCGCAACGCGAAGATGAAGCCTATAAAAAGATAGATTCCTTAAAAGCGCAGTTAAACGACAACAAAATGCCTAGTTTAGATTTTTTATCGGGGCAAAATGCCGAGCTTGAAAGCCAAATAGAAAAAACATTGCAGGCACTAGACGCTTTAGACGCAGTTATTTTCGACATAAAAAATGGTGCGGCCAATTTTGAAAAGCTTTCGCGGTTTCCGCAAAAATATCTGTATTCGGCTAGCGAAAATTCCGCGCAAAAAAGCGGCGTTTGCATAGATTTAAGCGCGGGCAAGTTTGCTGGCGAAAAACCGATGTCGCTTGCCGAAAAATTCAAGCGCGGCGGCATATGGGTTTACCCCATAGCGTTCTTTGCGGTTTTGGCGTTTTCGGCCGCGCTATATTCTGCAATACGCATATATTGCGTGGGCGGCATAAAGGGCGAAACTATAAGCGCGCTTTCCGAAAGCCTAAAAAACGGCGATTTGCAATCGGCGCAAAAAGCCGCAAAAAATCTGCCGAAATTTTACGCAAAATTTGCGTGCGATTTGCTCGAAAGCGTATCTTTCGGCAAAGACTATGTTATTGAAAAGGCGTATGCGCTGGAATTTGAAGGCAATTCAAAGTTGTGCTCGTTTTTGCCGATAGTTTCAATTACCGCTTCGGTTGCGCCGCTGTTGGGGCTTTTGGGTACTATAACGGGAATAATAAAAACCTTTTCGGCGTTATCGCTATACGGCGGTGTAAATGCCGATATGCTTGGCGGCGGCATAGGCGAAGCTTTAATTACAACCGAATTCGGATTGGTTTTGGCAATTCCGTCGTATATAATCTTTGCGGTAATTTCGCGCAGGGCAAAAACGGTTTCGGCAAATATGCGGCAAATATCGGCGGCATTTGAGCTTTACTTTAACAAAAAGGGAAATTAACGAATGCAAAATTCGTTTGCCTATTATTTCGAAACTTCGGGCGTTGTGGCCTACGCAATGCTTGCGGTGGCGGTTGTTTTATACAACATTTTGTTTTCGCTAATATTCGAGCTATATTCAAAAAATAAAAGCGTGCAAAAATTGGGTATAAGCGAAGAATTTGGGAGTTTGCAAAATAAATATTTTGCATATTTTAAGGCCGTAAATTTAAAGCTTAAATTGGCGGCGGCATTGGCGGCGGCGTTGCCGCTGTTGGGTTTGTTGGGCACTGTTTTGGGTATGGAAATTTGCTTTGTGTCAAACTCTGGCAATCTTGATATTGTTGCGTTTGGCGTGTCAAAAGCATTGCTTACAACGCAGGCCGGTTTGGTGTTGTCGCTGCCATCGTTCGTATTCGTTTTTTGCGCTAAATATTTAAAAGCGCGCTTGGCGGGGAATTTGCAAAATGCGGCATTGCCTCGCAAAAAAATCGGGGGTGTGCTGTGAGACGCCGCAGTTTAGACGAGTCTTTAGCCGACAGCGAAATAAATATTTCGCCGCTTATAGACGTAATGTTTATTTTGCTGATATTTTTTGCAGTGGCAACGGTATTTTCACGCAAAAGCGCGCTGCAAATAGAAAGCCCAGCAGCCACCGAAGCCCAGCAGCCCAAAGGCGGCGAAATTGCGGTGTTAATAGACAAGCTTGGCCGCTACTACCTAAATTCTAAAGAGCAAAAATTGGCTTTTATTGAAAAGCAGTTGGCGCAAAAAGCCAAAGACAACCCCGTTTTGCTGATAGATGCCGATGCTTCGGCAAACGTGCGCGAATTGGTCGCCTTAATGGACGCCGCAAAAAGGGCTGGAGTTAAAGACGTGTTTGTACTTGCCGAAAAACAAAAATGAAAACATCACGGCAAAAACTTTTTATGTGCTTAAAGGGAATGCTGCCGCTTTTCCTTTCTCTTATATTTGTGTTTTTGCTGCATCTTTTGTTGAATGTGGGCACTGCTGCAAAGCCCGAACAAAGGCAAAGAATTTCGTTTTCGATTGCGCAAAATCCCAAGATATTGCAAAAAAAACAAACGCCGCCCGATAAGTTGGTTTGCGACATTGCTGCCGAAAAAAGCGATGCCTTCCAAACGCCTACTTTAGATATAAATCTGCAAAAAATGCAAATGCATCCGGCTCAAATTTCGTTGGCAAGCAGCGGCAGATATGCGACATTCGGAGAATTTAACGCCTCCGCCAATTCCGATGCCTTGCGCGCTTCAATGCAAAGGGGCGATGCTCAAAGATATTCTATGCAGATTTTTGAACTTGCCTCGCTCGACAAAATTCCAAAAAGACTGAATTCTGTTAAAATAAACTACCCTAAAAATCTTTTAAAAAGGGGCATACAAGGCACGGTTGTTCTTGTTGTTGTTATAGACGAAAACGGCTTTTTAAGCGTGTAAAAAGTGTAAAAAAGCGACTATGCAGAATTTTCCGAACAGGCAGTTGATGCTGCGCAAAAACTGCGCTACGAACCCCCCACAATTAACGGCAAACCCGTAAGGGCGCGCTTTACGCTGCCTATTCCCTTTAGAATTTTAAAATGAAAAAAGCAACATCTACACTATTTGCGCTGTTTGCATTTTTATGCGCGTTTGCCGACTCTCCAAAAATAGACGCAAGCGAGGCCGCTGTCATAAAAAAAGCGGCTCAATTTGCCGACAAAAACATGGCGTTGGAATATATGGAAAAGCACTGCGAAAATTCGCCCGCAATTTTGTTTAATATGGGCAACGTCTGCGCAGGACAAAACGAACACAAAAAAGCCATTGCCTATTACGAGCGCGCGCTAAAAATTATGCCCGAATTTGCGGCGGCTTTAAAAAACGCCGCTTACGAATGCGCAAAATTGGGCGACTATAAAGCGGCGTTGCGGTATGCGGCAAAGGTCTCAAAAACATCTTCGCTAGACGCCGATATGTATAGGTGCATTGCCCTTTGCCATATGCAAAGCGACGATTATTTAAGCGCGCTTTTTGCCCTAAACAATGCAATAATGCTGACCGAAAACGATATTTCGCTAAAGAAAAACAGGCTATATTGCCTTTCGCAGCTGGGCGAAAACGCAAAGTGCATAGCGCAGGCAAAAGAGCTTGTTTTGCTC
>JAXFOH010000096.1:0-2252 GCA_034180465.1 Opitutales bacterium | reverse complement strand
TAAAAACTAAAATAAAACCTGCAACGGGGTGTATTGTCAAGCTTAGTTTGCTAAAAATTTTATTTTTTTCATATTTATATAAAAAAGCCGCTACAAATTGTATAGTTGCAGCGGCTTTGTTTATTGTAAAATTCTACTTATTTTGCGGGGTGTTTGTCATTCTAAATTCCAAAGTGCCGCCGTTTACAATGTCGGTGTGGCTTATGGTCTTTTTTGTATAGAGCTTGCCGTTAAGCTTAATGCTCTTCACATATTTATTTTCTTTAGAGAGCTTTTTTGCCACAATTTTAAATGTTTTGCCGTTTGCCAGGTTTACAGTCATTTCGGGCAGCTGGGGTGCGCCCAAAATATATTCTGCCGAAATCGGGTCTACAGGGTAAAAACCCATTGCCGAGAATATGTACCACGCGCTCATTTGGCCGCAGTCGTCGTTGCCGCAAAGGCCGTCGGGTTTGTTTAAATAGAATTTATCGAAAACTTCCCTTACTAGTTCTTGCGTGCGCCAAGCCTTGTCTATCATGGCAAACATATAGATAACGTGGTGGCTGGGCTCGTTGCCGTGTGCATATTGACCAATCAAGCCGCTAACGTCATCTACAAAGCCTTTCTTTTGCTCTTTTGAGGTTTCGTTGTTTTTAAAGAGGTAGTCTAGTCTTTCAAAGAAAACTTCTTTGTTGGGGAAAAGCGAAACTAAGCCGTTTATATCGTGTTGAACATGCCATGTGTATTGCCATGCGTTGCCTTCGGTGTAGTCGCCCCCCATAGTGGAATCATGCGAGAGGGCAATGGGGTCGAAAGGCGTGCGCCAGTTGCCTTTTTTGTCTTTGGCGCGCATTAAAAGGGTTGATTTGTCGAACAAGTTTTTATAGAAGTCAGCCCTCTTTGCAAAGCGTTGCTCAATATCTTTTTTGCCGAGTTTTTTTGCCATTTGGCTAATTGCATAGTCGTCATAGCAGCATTCAAGGGTTCTAGAAACCGATTCGTTTTTGTAGAAGTCGAACGGGTAATAGCCGTATTGTTCCAAAATTTTACCGTTAGACTTTTTCAATGCTTTGTCTGCCGAGTCTACGCAGGCGTTCAATGCCCTTTCGTAGTCGAAACCTGTAAAGCCTTTCATAACAGCTTCGGCAATAACCGCAATAGAGTGGTTGCCTATCATGCAATAGTTTTCCTGTCCCCAAAGAGTCCAAATGGGCATAAAGCCCTGTTGGTCGTAGTGGTCTAGCATGGAATTTACCAAGTCGCTTACATATTCTGGTGCTATTATCGTAAGCAGGGGGTGTTCGGCTCTGTAGGTATCCCACAAAGACAAAGTAGAATAGTATTTGCCGCTGGGCGATGTGTTAACCTGATTTTTGGGCCCCCTATACTGTCCGTTTGTGTCGGCAATATTGTTCGGGTGAATAAAGGCGTGATACATACTTGTGTAGAAATTTGCAAGTTGGTCGTCTGTGCCTTGCACTTGAACTTTGTTTAAGATTTTGTTCCATGCTAGCTTGTTTTGGGAAACAACTTTGTCGAAGTCCCAGTGGGGGAGATCCGCCTTCATATTTTCCTGCGCGTTTTTAACACTTACCGTAGAAAGCGAAACTTTCACCATAAGCTTTTCGCCCTTCTTTAAGCCGAAAAGCAACGTGAATTTGTCGCTCCTTTGGGGGAGTTTTGCCTTTGTAAGAATGGTGTCTTTTATGGGTTTGTCGAAAACCACGTCGAAATATACATCTCTTTTTACCCACATTTTTGTTTTTTGCGCGCCCGTAATTTCGTATTGGCTTATTTGGTTTATGTCGGACTGCAAAACCCTGTGGTTTGTGCTGCCGCCCACTATGCCGCTTTGAAAGTCGAAGTACAAGCCACCGTTGTCGTCATTAAAAGTAATTTCGTATATGGCGGTTTTTTCGGTGCAGCTTATTTTTACGGTAGCTTTAGCATCGGTAAGCTTTACTTTATACAACCCTATTTCTGCCGTTTCGGAAGCCTTGTCGAACGAGCTTTTAAAATCTTTTTTGTCGGGGTTGCCCGTAAAGGGAATAAAGGCAACATCGCCAAGGTCTGGGCAGCCTGTTCCGCTAAGGTGTGTTTGCCCGAAAAACCAAATTTTTTGGTCTTCGTTGTTATAGCCGCTTGTATAACGCCAGGAGCAGTTGCCGGTTTCGGGGCTGGGCTGCACAAGCCCCAACGGCATGCAAGGCCCGGGGAAAACATGGCCGTTATAGGCAGTTCCCACAAATGGGTTTACATATTTTGTGTAG